>DUCH01000340.1:2432-3084 GCA_012959865.1 Myxococcales bacterium
TATAAGGTCGAGTATCGATTTGCTCTGGGCCCGAGGGCTCGAAGCGAAGGCCCGGGATCGAACCGGGCACTGGAAGACCGGGTGTGCAAGGGGCCGTAGCTCAGTTGGGAGAGCGTCGCGTTCGCAACGCGAAGGTCGGCGGTTCGAACCCGCTCGGCTCCACCACCTTCCCCGGCGAAGCGCTCATCGAGCGTTTCCCCCGGCGGGTTTTGCCCCGTGCCTCGAGCTAGGCACCTCGAGCTAGGCAACAGTGCTTGGCCGGAGGCGCTTAGACTGAAGGCGCTTAGACCCAGGCGCTTAGAAGACGGCGCCCAGACGCAGGGCGATCGCGCTCAGCGCACCCAGGAGCAGAGCCCCATCGAGAGCCAGCAGGCCGTAGCGTTCGCTGTTGCGGAAGCCCATCAGGCTCGCCCATACGGCGAGAGGGATTGCGATCAGGGGGCGAGAGGCCGAATCCGCCAAGGGACCCAAGCAGCCCACCAGGGCGATGATTCCCGCCATGCGAAGCCTGCGCCGGGTTGTCTCGACGACGGGTTGCCCACGCAGTTGGGACGCGATGAGATTTGCCGCGATACTGGGCGCTACGGCGATCGCTGCAATGGCTCCGCCTTTCACAAGCGCCACGCTTTCGGGGTTACCGAGTTCAGGAGCC
>DUCH01000341.1:0-2270 GCA_012959865.1 Myxococcales bacterium
CGTCTCAAAGACCACATCGTCCTCGAGAGAGCCGGAGAAATCGGCGCGCGTCCCGAGGGCGCGATCGGAATCCAGACCCTGCGCGGGGGAGACAATCCCGGGGAGCACACCCTGTATTTCGTGGGGACCGGCGAGCGCGTCGAACTCAGCCATCGCTCTTCTACTCGGGACCACTTTGCCCAGGGAGCGGTGCGCACCGCCGCCTGGTTGATCGGCCAGCCCCCGGGTCTTCATCCTATCGAGAGCGTCTACGGGCTCGACTAGAGCGATTGCTTTCTACAAGCGCTGTCCATAAGCGCTTGTAGATAAGCGCTTGTTCATAAGCGCTTGTAGATAAGCGCTTGTTCACACCCGTGCATGGACAAACCCCAAAAAAAAAGCGGGAGCCGGGTTTCCCCGGTCCCCGCTTATTTTTCTTGCAGCCGCGAGTCCGCTTTCGGACTGCGCTGAGGAACCCGCCCTAGACGCCGGCTTCCTTGGTCGTCTTGACGATGGCCGCGGCGACCTTGTACGGGTCCGCATTTGACGCCGGCCGGCGATCCTCCAGGCGGCCCTTCCAGCCGTCGTCGACGGTGGCGAACGGGATCCGAATCGAGGCCCCGCGATCCGAGATTCCATAGCTGAACTGATTGATCGCCTGGGTCTCGTGAGCACCCGTGAGGCGCTTGTCGTTGTCGGCGCCATACACCGAGATATGCCGCTCGATGTTCTTGCCGAACTGCTCGCAGATCTTGTTGAACGTGTCTTCCTTACCCGACTCGCGCATCACGCCATTACTGAAGTTCGCGTGCATCCCCGAACCGTTCCAGTCGGTATCGCCCAGGGGCTTCGGATGCCAGTCGATGGCCAGACCGTACTCCTCGGCGGTGCGCTCGAGCAGGTAGCGAGCCACCCAGGTCTCGTCACCGGCGCGCTTGGCGCCCTTGGCGAAAACCTGGAACTCCCACTGGCCCGCGGCGACCTCGGCGTTGATGCCCTCGACGTTCACCCCAGCTTCGAGGCAGATATCGAGATGATCTTCGACGATCTCACGCCCGTAAGCGTTGCTGCCGCCCACCGAGCAGTAGTAAGGACCCTGGGGTCGCGGAAAACCATCCTTGGGGAATCCCGGCGGCCGGTCGGTCTCGGGCACCCACAGGAAATACTCCTGCTCAAACCCAAACCAGAAGTCTTCATCGTTGTCCTCTTCCTCGATGGTGGCCCGGCCGTTGGATACGTGGGGGGTCCCGTCGGCGTTCAGCACCTCGGTCATGATCAGAAACGAGTTCTTGCGGCCCGGATCGGGAAAGATGGCCACAGGCTTGAGGAGACAGTCGGAATCGCTGCCCTCGGCCTGCTCGGTGGAACTGCCGTCGAACGCCCACATGGGCGCGTCTTCGAGATTGCCCGAGAAATTTTCACGAACCAGTGTCTTGCTGCGCAGGCTCTGGGTGGGCGTGTACCCATCGAGCCAGACGTACTCCAGCTTGCTCTTCATGTTCTTGCTCCTGAGGTGTGAATGAAACGTGCTTAAGTGAAACGTACTGGGTTGATGAATGCCCTCGAAACCCATGGTGCCAGGGCAGGGGGGGTCGCGCGGCAGCGCCGCGCGCGAGTTTCAGACGGCGCTCGCTCCGCGCTCGCCGGTTCGAATCCGAACGGCCTCTTCGAGAGCGGTCACAAAGATCTTGCCATCGCCGATCCGACCGGTTCCTGCCGCCTCAGCGATCGCACCGATCACGTTTTCAACCTGATCCGCGGAAACCACAACTTCGAGTTTGACCTTGGGCAAGAAATCCACCACGTACTCGGCGCCTCGATAGAGTTCCGTGTGCCCCTTCTGGCGCCCGAAGCCCTTGACCTCGCTAATCGTAAGACCCTGAACGCCGATCCCGTGAAGGGCTTCCTTGACGTCGTCGAGCTTGAAGGGCTTGATGATGGCCTCGATTTTCTTCATGGCTTCCTTCTCTTTTTTCTCTCTTTTTTCTGGGATCCCTACGCGCCGTGTCCGCGCCCGCTTCGGGGGCGGGTTTTCGCCGGATTCGTCTCGGGAAGGGCTTCCCAGCGGTTCCCCGGTACGAAGCCCTCTGGGCTGAGGAGACCGGGCGTCCGGCCCCTCTCTCTTTTGGCCCGCGAACGGTATCACGTCCTTCCTTGGCCGGTCCAGCCATCCGGAGGCGCATTTTGGGCCCGGCGGACCCTCCAAGGGGATGGACAATGCAGGAAGCGTTCCAGCCTTCGCGAGTGAGCCCCACGGGCTCTCGCCCCACTCACGCAGCTCCGGGACCCGA
>DUCH01000341.1:2433-3081 GCA_012959865.1 Myxococcales bacterium
GCGCGCCACCGAAGTGACGCGCCCCAGAAGCACTCAGCTTCTCTTTCAACGTTCGGTTCTAGAACTGCCTAGAACTGATCCTAGAACTGATAGAGCAGCTGGGTCGCAATGACGCTACTGGAAATGCCACCCGTCATGCCGTTGCTGTTGTAGCGATACTCAAACTTACCGGTCAGACCGGCCGTAATCGCGCGATCCACAGTGACGGTGTACGTCTTGACGTTGGCTATCTGCGCGCCGCTGCCATCGTCAACGCCCACGTACTCGAAGCGGCCCGAGATGCCCGTACCGTCCATCACGGCCAAGCGTCCGGCAATCGCGATGGCCTGGGCGCTGGGGCCATCCGAACCGTTGGTCTGGGTGTTCGTCCGGTAGTCGTAGTTCACCCAGGCGGACAGGTTGTCGGTCACATCGAGGGTGGCCACCACATCGAGTAGACCATCGCGCTCACCGACCGTGTCGTTAGAGCCGTAGTTGTAGCCGACATTCAGGCCGAACTTGTCCTGGCTGTACGAAACCTGGCTCGTGAGACCCATCGTGTTGTTGGTATTGTTCCGATCGGAGCCCAG
The DNA here is from genome assembly GCA_012959865.1 of Myxococcales bacterium. Classification (GTDB taxonomy): domain Bacteria; phylum Myxococcota_A; class UBA9160; order UBA9160; family UBA4427; genus JAZXM01. The sequence continues at coordinate 3,003 of DUCH01000341.1, forward strand.
CGGGTTGTTGAGCGCACCGGCCATCACCGAGATGTTGTCGGTGAGGTTATAAGTGGCCGTCACACCCGTGTTGGTGATC
>DUCH01000342.1 GCA_012959865.1 Myxococcales bacterium
CCGCACTCCCAACGAACTGAACGAAACAATCAAAGCGACTAGAGAGGAAGTCAACCGTGTCCGAACTCCCCGGCCCTGATTCAAAGCATCCCGCACGACTCGCATCCTGGAAGTCTGCCGACGCAGTGGCACGCGGCGACAAGCAGGCATGGCTCGACAACTTCGCCGATGACGCCATCGTCGAGGATCCGATCGGGAAATCGATGATCGACCCGACGGGCGAGGGGTTTCGCGGCAAGGAAAAAATCGAACAGTTCTGGGAGAAGAACATTGCCAACATGCGCCCGATGTTTTCGCTGCAGCATTCCATTTGTGCGGGAAACGAGTGTGCAAACGTCGGGACTCTGGCCATTCAATTTCCGAACGGTTTGATCACCCAGTTGTTCGGGGTGTTCGTCTATTGCGTGAATCGTGAAGGCAAAGTGATCTCCCTGCGCACCTATTGGGAAGCGGAGGACATGAAGATCTATCCTCCGATTGCTGAGCGAGGACGCTGAAGTGCGGGGAACTGCTCGCGGGCGGCGATTGAACGTCCGGGTAAGGGCGTTATGTTAAATCCCTAGGGGGAGTCCCGTCGCGGGGCGAACCCATCCCCGGTTCCTCATTCCTTCGGTGACGGGGATAATATTCCCGATTGTTTGTGTTGGAGTCACTTGATCCAAAACTCCACGGTTGAACGACTGCTCCTTGAACACCGAATTTTGATGGGGTCAAGGCGATTTCGATGTGCGAGGAATCAGCGCTGGCGTTGCTCCTGGACGTTAGGCAGACCACGACACAATAAGCAGTCGATTGGAGATGGCTTTTTATGAGCCTCGCAGTGGTTGAGAACCGCCGGGCGGGCCTCCGCGCCCTGGTAACGGCCCTGGCTGGTTTGCTGCTTTCGTTCTCGGCCTCGGCTCAGGCTCCTCTTTTCTTCGTCCACGGCGGAAATCCGGGCGATGCGACTGGCTTTTTCCCGGGCGACGACGACCGACCGGGAATCCAGGCCGCCATCGATGCCGCCATGGCGTGGCTCGAGGATCCCGCCAACGCGGGCGCTGGGCCGGCGTCGGTGGTTTTTGAATCCGGCGGCACCTATCACCTGGATTCGGTCAAGCCCAATGACACTTCGTTTGCGCTGATGGTCCGCCAGCTGAACCAGAACACGGACTGGCTCCACTTCGTGGGAAACGGAGCCACTATCGTGCACCGGCAGCTCCTATGGCAGACCCTGGGCATTCATGGTTCACGAAACGTTCTCGTGGAGGGGCTGGACTTCGATCGTGATCCTCTTCCCTACATGGACGGGCACGTCGAGGCGGTGAACGGAAGCGTCGTGACCGTGCGATCCGTGCGGGGCCTCAGCCCGTTGCTCTTCCCGCCCGAGGGCTCCTCTCCGGGCAATGTTCGGCATTGGGGCTGGCTGCTCGACCCCCAGGTTCCCGGGCGCCCCAAGGAAGGTTCCGGGAGTTTCTACGAAGCCTCCTCGGTTAGCCTGGCGGGCGCGGACCCCGATGTCTACGATTTCGTCATCACGGCCGCAGCGGCCACCATCGCCGCTGATTTCGCCGTAGGCGATCGCTTTACCTACCACTACCGGGAGGGCGGAAACAGCCTGCATATCCGGAACTCTCTCGATATCGAGGTTCGGGACGTCACCGCCTACGCGGCATCGGCCATGTTCGTCAACTCCGCCACGACGACTGGGCTCAGGGTGATTGACAGCCGAGTGGCGATCCGGCCGGGCCATTGGCGTTCGACCAACGGAGACGGGCTGCATATCAAGCGAAGCGACGACCTGTGGGTCGAGGGCTGCTCTTTTCAGGGCGTGAGCGACGACGGCATGAACATCACCGAGGTCGATACTTTCGTAGTGACGAACAACGTATTCGCCAACAAGCGGCGGCATGCGATTCTGCTCGACGCCGACGACCAAGGGGGAAATCCGCCAAATTCGTCGAATGGACAGATATTCGGCAACTACGCGGCTTTCAATGGAGGCTCCTTCGTCTCCCACGCGGGCGGCGAGTACGGGATTTCCATTCACTCGAACAATGTCGGTTCGAACAACCTCACTCGATCGTTTGGAGACAATCGTCACGTACGCCTGGGGACGCGACTCGGCGGGTTCGCGGCAGCGGGTGTCGAGGGCTCGGATGGCGCCTGGAGCGAGGGCGATGCCGTGCAGTTATCCGCCGTCCTCTCCATGCCGGACACCGCCTGGCATTTCCAGGAGGTGTCCGGAGGCCGGGTGATCATCATCAACCGGGCGGCTCGGGACGATGGCATCTGGCTCTATCTCGTCCCCGCCCAAGTCCCTCCAGTCGAGGGCGACTCGGTACTTTTGCGGACCGGCCAGGGTCCCAACAATCCGGCGGCTGCCGAGTGGGTGGTGGAAGAAGTCGCGGACAGCGAGTTCGCCCGAATTCGTCATGCCGATTCCGGCTTCTATCTGGCTCTCCAGCCCTCGGCGGGCGGTCCGGTGGTAGGAGACCCCCTTGGCGTGGAGGCGTCTTCGAGCAGCGATATCAACCAGGTCTGGCGGATCGACCAGTTGGAGGATGGGAACCCAGGGGTTCCGGTCCCGTTGTTCGGCGGAGTGGGGCGAATGCTTCTGGTGGGAAGTCTGGTTGTCGGGGCCGCTCTATTTCGCGGGTCTGCTCTTGGGCGCGACTGAAGGGCCGGCCGGCTACGTTCCGGAGCGAGTGGCCGATGGGAGCCACGGGGCGAAAAGGATCGGTCTATCAAACCGGGGGGCCGAAGGGGATGAAGCGCCAGAGTTCCTCGTTGCCCGGGCCGGCGATGGCCGCGAAGAGTTCGTCGCCGTCGCGCTCGTCTTCTTTCAGGGGGGCGACGCCGACAAAGGCGCCCGTGGTGGGCGGCAAGCGCGGGGGGTCGCAGGGTTTCCAGTCCATGGGGCTCGGGCCTCTCGGAATCCTCGGATCGCGGCGCTCAGGCCAGGTAAAAAGAGAAAACCGACCTTGGCGAAGGATTCGTTGTTGGCATCGATGATGTCATGTTGGCAAGCCGCTGAATTCCTTGATCTTATCGGATGTATATAAGCAAGAATGG
>DUCH01000343.1 GCA_012959865.1 Myxococcales bacterium
CGTACCGATGACGATTGGCGCTGGGTTCTCGATGTGAACCTTTTCGGGGTCATCAACGGTGTCAGGAGTTTTATGCCGATTCTCCTGGATCAAGGCGGCCCGGCCCACATGGTCAACACGGCCTCGGTGGGCGGATTGATGGCCGGCCCTTTCCTCTCGCCCTATATCGTTTCGAAGCACGCCGTCGTGGCTCTGACCGAGTCGATTTATCACGAGCTTGCGACTCTCAATACTCAAGTCGGAATATCGGTTCTTTGCCCGGGGCCGATTGCGACGGGAATCGGCGATTCCGAGCGGATACGTCCCGTCGATCAATCCGACACCCGGGCCTTGGAGAGTGAGGCCGAGAAGGAGTACGACACGCTGCTTTCGAGCGGAATCATGTCGGGTATGGACCCGGATGAGGTAGGCAGAATCGTTTTCGAGGGGCTCCGAAACGATCGTTTCTGGATTTACACGCACCCGGTCTACAAGGAGGCGATCCAGGGACGGATGGAAAGCATCCTGTCGGGGACGAACCCCGCCCACGCCATGGAACTTCCCGAGGACCTGGCACCCGAAAGTTGAGCCGGCCCCATCAGATCTTGCGAGCGTGCCCTTCCCAGTAGCGATCGCGCAAGATTCGCTTGTAGAGTTTTCCGGTGGGGTGCCGGGGCAGCTTGTCCTCGAAGTCCACCGATCGCGGAGTCTTGTAGCCGGCCAAGTGATCGCGGCAATGTGCCTTCAGTGACTCGGCCATTTCCTCCGAAGCCGAGAACCCGGGCAGCAGTTCCACGGCCGCCTTGACCTCCTCGCCAAATTCTTCATTGGGAATCCCGAAAACGGCGGCGTCAGCGACGGAGGAATGCGCGACCAACACCCCTTCGATTTCTGCGGGATAGATGTTTACGCCGCCCGAGATGATCATGTCAATCTTGCGGTCGCTCATATAGAGGTAGCCGTCCGCGTCGAGATGCCCGATATCGCCCACGCTGAAAACGCCGGGCTCAAGGTGGGCTGCCTTCGTTTTTTCGGGATCTTTGTGATACTCGAAATCGGTTCCCATCTGGTTTCGGAAATAAAGCTGCCCGGATTCGCCGGCGGCGGCCACGGAACCGTCTTCTTTGACCACGCGAACTTCAAGGTTGGGCAGCGGCTGACCCAGGGAACCCGGGCGCTCGAGCCACTCGGCCGAAGAGATCGTGCTGATAATGGCGCTCTCGGTGGAACCGTAGTATTCCGAAATCTTTTCACCCCACCAGGCGATCATGGCGCGCTTGGTATCGGGAGAACATGGGGCCGCTCCATGCCAGACGGCTTGAAGGCTCGATCCGTCGAAACGCTTTCGCCTTTCTTCATCGACCCGGAGCAAGCGAACAAATTGCGTTGGGACAAGATGAATGTTGGTGATTTCGTGATCTTCGATGAGGCCGAGAGTTTCCTCAGCATCAAAACCGTGTCGCATCACGACGGCATTGCCGGCAAGCAGCGGCAGGAAAGAAAACGCCCATTGGGCCGAATGATAGACGGGACCGACGAGAAGAGTTCGGCCAGCTTCGGGCATGCCGAGATTTCCAACGATGGCCTTGCCGACGAACATCATGAGTTCGATGGGCTTGTCGTCCCCTCCAAAGGCTCCCGAGACAACCCCCTTGGGCCGACCGGTGGTTCCCGACGTGTAGAACATCGGTCCGCCGAGACCGCTGGCGGGACTTTCTTCGGCAGAAGATTTGGCGAGAAGGGTCTCGTAGCTCTGGAAGGTATCCGGTGGGTCCTCCCCCATGGCGGCGATGATCTTCAGCGCGGGACAGTCGGGTTGATCGAGTGCTGCAGCGGCGAGCCCGGCGAATCGATCGCTTACCAGAAGAGCCTTTGAGTCGGAATTTTCCAGCACGTAGCTCACTTCTTCGGCGACCCAATGCCAGTTGACGGGGACGTAGCGAAGTCCGAGGTGGGTGGCCGCAGCCATGCACTCGCAGTACTCCCGCCGGTTCTCGGAAAGGATTGCGATGGTGTCGTTGTTCTCGAGCCCTGCGCTTCGCAATCCGAACATCAGTCGGTTCACGCGCTCATTGAACTGCGTCCACGAGGTGGCTCCGCGTTCATCGACCAGGGCGGGAGCTTCGCCAAAGCGCTGGCTGAGGGGTTCGAGGAGTTGGGCCATAGGTTTTGCCTCCGGATGGGGGAATCAGGACCAACTTTAACCCGGTCGATTCGAACGGGGAGCCGATCGACCCCACGGGGCCGCCTTTTTCGATCTTCCGAGTCTAACCCGACGGTGTCGCCTATCGTTTCACATCGCGGGGTCGCTACTGTCCGGGCCCCTAGAAACCAGGGAAAAGGGATCGGCGAATGGCGACAAATTGGGAAACCGCGGACCTGCTGAAGACCACCATGGAGGTCAGTTGGCAATTCGACTACGAGGTCGGGATCGAGAAGCTTCGCCGCCTCTATACGAAGAGCAAGCAGGCGCAGTGGGATGCCGAGGAAGATCTCGACTGGTCGACGCCCATTGATCCCTCGCGCCCGCTCATCGACGAGAATCGTTTCGGCCTGGAAAGATTGCCCTTCATGCAAAGGCAGTCGCCTGCAACCGTCGAAAAATTTCGAGTCCACATGACCGCATACCAGTTGTCGCAATTCCTGCACGGTGAGCAGGGAGCTCTGATGACGGCTGCTGCGCTGACCCACGCTGTTCCCGATTACGAGGGCAAGCTCTATGCGGCGACCCAAACTATGGATGAGGCTCGCCACGTGGAGGCCTACGAGAAATACGTGACCAAGCTCGCCATCGTCTACCCCATTGGGAAGTGGCTCAAGAAGCTGATCGACGTCACCCTGCTCAGCGATCATTGGGTCAAGATCGCCATAGGGATGAACATGGTCGTGGAAGGGCTTGCGCTGGCATCCTTTCACAACATGCGAAGGGCGACGACCTGCGATCTTCTCCGGAACTTGACGGATAACGTTCTTCGCGACGAATCGCGCCACGTTGCTTTTGGGAACATTTATGTCGCCGACGCGATTTCCCAAATGGACCCAGAGCAACGCGAAGACGTGGCTCAGTTCGCCTTCGATGCGGTGCTCTTGATGGCGGGAAAGAGTCCCGATCAAGGGGAGCGAGGAGGTTTGATTCGAGGCGACCCGGGGTTTCTCAAGGTCTTGGAAAACGCCCAGATCGATCCCGCAGACCTCTTCAAGGGGATTCAGGAGGCGCGCGCCCAGGGAATCAAAGTCGAACCCCCCAGCGATGCCGTGCACGCGTTCAAGGATCTCATGATGCCTGCCCTTGTCCGGGTGGGGGCGGTCACCGAGCGGACACGGGCTCTCTACGCGGAAGCAGATATCCCGGTCTACGAGGATTGCCGCGTCCTTGAGTCGCTGGAAGATGCGGACACGGGCTCGGTCGACCTCTAGTCGACCTTAACAGTCCCGCAACAGTCCCGTGCGGGTGCGCGAGCGGCGGAGCCCGGTGGGAATACTCCGGGTAGTTGTCGTGCGAACGGAGAAGCGGGTGTGAGCGAAACGTCAGACGCGAACCCCCGGGCGATTTCAAATCGCGAGGCTCGGCTTTCTATCCGCGTTATTTTCGCGTACGCGGCTCCCTCGGTGGGTTTTGGCTTCACGGGGCTTCTCTTCACCATCTACTTGATGAAATTCAGCACCGATATTCTGCTCATCGCCCCGGGAGTCATGGGCACTCTGATCGCGGTCTCACGTCTTTGGGATGCGGTTTCCGATCCCATGGCGGGATACCTCTCGGATCGCACCCGATCCAGGCTGGGTCGTCGGCGATCGTGGATGTTCGCCGCGAGCCTGCCCGTAGCCGGTGGCATCTGGATGCTCTGGTCGCCACCGACTTCCCTCGATGCGACCGGGGTTGTGATCTGGATGGCTCTGGCGCTGCTGGTCTACGAGACGGCGACCACGGCTTTCTTCATTCCCTATGGGGCCTTGGGTGTCGAACTGACCGAGCAATACCACGAGCGAACTCGACTGTTCGGTTATCGCCACGTGATTTCAGCTCTGGGACTGATGCTGGGTGTGGGCGCATATTGGTTTATCGACCAGGCCGAGAATACTCGCGAGGCCGCGGGGCTTCTGATGGGTTGGATTGGGGCACCCCTGGTTGCAGTTTTATGTCTCTATGCGGCTTGGCAACTGCCCGAGCGTGGGGAGTACCAGGGACGCGGGTCCGTCGCCATCCTGAACTCATTCCGGGACGTCTTTCGAAATCGTCACGCGAGAAGGTTGCTGGCGGTCTATTTCATCGACAGTTTCGGAGTCGCGAGCATCGGAATGCTCGTTCCCTATGTGACCCAATACGTACTCCATCGACCTGAACTGGCGATGCCCATTATCCTCCTCTATTTCCTTCCTCAATTCTTCTTGACCCCGATGTGGATTCGACTTTCAAGGAAGTTCGGAAAAAAAAGACTCTGGCTTGTTTGCATGTGGGCGACGGCTTTTGGGTTTGGTGCGCTCTTTTTCATCGGAACCGGAAACGATCTTCTGATTTGGATTATCCCTCCAATGCTTGGAGCCGCCGGGGGATGCGCACCCATCGTCGCGCCGTCGATCAATGCCGACATTATTGATTTCGACGAATACCTGACGGGCCAACGCAAGGAAGGTACCTACCTCGCAGTTTGGAATTTTGTTCGAAAATCCGCCGGCGCAATAACGGCTCTTCTCACGGGATGGGTGCTGCAGGAATTCGATTTTCTGCCCAATCAGGAGCAGACCGAGGGAACGAAACTTGCGCTTCGTGCTCTGTTCTCCCTCACCCCGGCTGTTTGCTACGCAGCGGGTGCGCTCATCTTCGCAGGCTTCGCGTTCAATGAAGTCGAGCATACGCGGGTTCGGGAGGCGCTGAACGCGCGGAAATCTCCTTCCGGAATGGGGCAAAAAGGTCCTTGATCGAAGGTCGGGCTCGGATTGCCTTTGCGACCTCTAGGGCGTCTAAAGGTCATTCGGGCTAGGGTGCGAGCCTTCCCGGCCCCGGCCGCAGTGAGTTGTCTTGGTCAAATCCCACGTCGAAGAAAGTCTGGGCGCCAACCCGGGCGATGCCGCGCTTAATCCCGCCGACTCCGTCGCTATGGGGGTACCTTCATCGCGGACTCGCGAGCGGCTTGGCCTGGGCGCGGGCGCTTTTCGGGCGCTTTCCCATCGCCCTTTTCGCCTGCTCTTTATTTCGTTCCTCATCAATCAGACGGGATTCTGGATTTCGCACATCTCGCTCCAGGGGTTGATGGTCGAACTTTCCAACAACGATACCCGCCAGAATGGCCTGCTTTTTTTCGTTCTTTTCCTTCCCGCCTTCCTGCTCGCGCCCATCGCGGGGGTTGCGGCGGATCGTTTCGATCGTAAAAAAATCGTTCTGGTCTGTTACGCATCGGTGGTTCTTTGTTGCGGCGTACTCGCTACCGCTACGGCGAGCGATTGGCTGACGCCCGGCCGCCTGCTGGCAATCGCTTTCGCACTGGGCCTGTCGTTCGCGTTTTCGGGCCCAGCAAGCAGCGCCATAGCGGCCAACGCGGTTTCGATCCCCGACCTGCCCAGCGCGGTTTCTCTGCAGTCGGCAGCCAACAATCTCACCCGAGTGGTGGGGCCCTTGTTGGCGGCGCCCCTAGTGGCCACTTCGCGCTTCGAGTGGTCCTTTGCCCTCTACATGGTGGCCGCCGCCAGTGCGGCGATTTTGACCGCCGCTATGCGGATCGATCGGTACAAGCCCGAAGAAGAGGCCGGCGGAATTTTCGCTCGGATGTCGAGTGGTTTCGTTCACGCTCGCGAGCGCCGACCCGCGCTCCCCGCGCTCATCACGGTTGCGACACTGTCTTTCTTCGGTGTGTCACACACGGTTTTGATTCCCGCCTTCGCGGCCAATGTGCTCGGATCGGCCGAATATTTTGCCTGGCTGGCGGCGGCCACCGGGGTGGGGGCGATGATGGGCGCCTTGCGTGCCGGCCGGGTTGGGCGCGAGCCTTCCATGTGGCGGGCCGGGCGGGGGATGTTCGCCTACGGGTTGGCGCTGATGGTGTTTGCGCTCAACACCCACGTTGTCTTCGCTTTGACCGCTCAGTTGGTGGTTGGTTATTTCTACTTTTCGGTGATGACCAGCTTGCAGACTCTGATTCAGACCCTCGTCGATGAGTCCAAGCGTGGCCGAGTGATGAGCCTCTTTCAGGTGGCCTGGGCGGGGCTGGTGCCCTTTGGAAGTCTCTCCATGGGGTTTCTCGGCGAGTCGCTGGGGTCGCCGATCACAATTTTCATTGGGGCGGGAGTTTGTGCGGTCTTCGGGCTCGGGGTGGTCGTGCTCTACCGGAGCGATCTGCCTCCGAGGTTGAGCAAACCTCTGGGCGGTTAGAGGGCGTCGAAGAAAGTCTTCAGCATGGCAAAGCCTCCGGCGCCTCCGACCAGGCCCATCTGCATTTTGTTCGGCGTGTAGCCGAAGCCGACGCCCGCATCGGGATCCGCCATTCCGATGGAACCGCCCGCTCCGGGATGCCCGAAAGCCCGCTTGTTCGGCGAGAGGGGCATGATGGGCGAACGAAGCATGAAGCCCAGGCCAAACCGCATGGGCATCCCGCCCAGCACGGCGTCGGGTCCGTCAGCCTGAACCGCAATGGCGCGTTCGATGCTTTCGGTTTCAAGAATCCGAACACCGTCGATTTCACCCCCCTGGGCAAGGGCGCCATATACGCGGGCTAGGGCGCGTGCGGTTCCGTGGCCGTTGGCAGCGGGGATTTCGGCTCTTCGCCACTCGGGAGTATTGACCGCATCGGGCGGAATGCGCGGGTTGTTGAAGGCGCCCCCCGTCATTGTGGTGGGATCGGCCATGTCACGCATGAACGCCTTTAGGGGTTCGGGGATCGAGCCCCCCCCGCCCGAGGAGCCGTCGCCTCCCATCAGGCGACCGTGGAGTCGCGACGTTCGGGGGTGGTCTTTGTCGGCCAGGCCGATATGAAAATCCACGCCTAAGGGTTCGGCGACATTGGCGCGGAAAAACTGTCCCACGCTCTCTCCCGAAATCCTTCGAATCACCTCGCCCACCAGATGGCCAAAGGTAATGGCATGGTAGCCGTGGCGTGTTCCTGGCTCCCACCAGGGTTCCTGGGCGGCCAGAGCCGAAGCGAAGGTTTCCCAATCGTACAGAACCGAGGTTTCCAAGGGCTTGCGCACCGCGGGTAGCCCGGCTTGATGGCAAAGAAGTTGGCGAACGGGAATGGCCTGCTTTCCCGCTGCGGAAAATTCAGGCCAGTACTCGGCCACCGGGGCGTCGAGGTCCAGTTGGCCGCGCTCCACCAGTTGCTGAACACAAATCGCGACCATGCCCTTGGTGGTGGAGTAAAGGTTGACCAGGGTATCCCGCTGCCAGGGTTCGCCGCCCTCGGGTTCAAGAAATCCACCCCAAAGGTCGACCACCAATTCGCCATGAAGACTAAAGGCGACGCCGGCGCCGAGGTCAGCTCCGCTCTTCAGATTCTCGGAAAATACCCGGCGCACGGATTCGAAACGCGGGTCGCAGTGGCCGTGGACTTGCGGTTCGCTGGGCATGTTTTTCCCCTTTTGCGCGGAGCGAGGTTGCTGGGCCGGTATCGGGCGAATCAAGTGACCCGATGACGGGGTTCGTCGACGCGAAAAAGAACAAGGGCAATGGCCGCGACTTGAAACCCGATGGCCAGGGTAAAGAGGAAGTCTAGACCAAAGGTCACAGCGAGAAGTCCGCCAAGCAGGGGCCCAATCGCGCCGACGGCCTCCTGGGCGGAGTTGGCCACCGCGATGCGAACGGGCAGATCTTCACGGCTGCCAAATTCGAGCACCATATTTTGGGCGGCCATCTGGAAGCCCCCCATGCCCGCCCCAATGCCGATGAATGCGAGGACGAAGCCCGAGAGAGAGTCCGAGACGATCATCCCCAGGACCGAAAGAATCCAGAGTACCAGGGTCACTACGAAAACCTGACGGAATCCGGTGCGATCGCCCATCGCCCCCCAGGCCAGGTTGCTAACCGAGTTGGCGGCGACGAAGGCGGTACTGAGCAGGCCGATAGTCGTACCCGTGAGGCCGATGGTATCCCGGGCATAAACGATGTAGAAGGGCGTGGCCATCCGGCCCATGGTGGCCAGCGCCCGGCAGAGAAAATAATACGTGTAGGCGCGGTCCTCGCGAAACAAGGCCGGGAGATCTCGCAGTCGCTCGCGGAGCGGGCTGGGCGGGCGAACCTCGGGGGGCTGGGGCTCGCGAACGAGGAGCAACATAGCGAGGCCCAGGGTGGTCAGCGCGAAGGCCAGCAGGAAAGTGGCCGCGTAGCCGTCACCGAGGAAATTCTCTCCCACGAGAAACTCACCACCGAGATACGCGACGGTCGCTGCAGTGATTCCCGCAAGCGCATTGCGAAGCCCAAGCAGTCGCCCTCGGCGCTTGACCGGGATCACCTTGGACATGAGGTAGTTGAAAATTACGCCCTGCATCCCCATGAAAAATCCGAGGAAGAAGAGAAATACACAGATCGCCTGGACGGCACGGTCGGGTGCGAGAAAGAGTCCCGCCAGGGCGAGGCCGAGGACTTGAACGCGCATCAGCGAACCCATGATGAATCCGATGGGAAGGACTCTCCGGCGGTGCTCGATGAGGCTGGCGGCAATCAGGGGCGAGAGAAACATTCCGAGGTATTGAATCGAGCGGGCGAGCCCTACGACGAATTCGGATCCCGAGAGCAGGAGCACATAGGCGGGCAGGAAGGTGGGCGCATTGACCAGGCGGAAGCCGGTCTGGCCCAGCAGGCCGTGCAGTACATGGGCCACGTAGTTGCGCATGAGATTCCGCTGGATGAAGGCCTGATAGTCGCTTTCGGAATCGGTCCGGCCGCTCACAGCGGTCTGAGTCGCCGGAGCGGATTCGGGGCCTGGGGTCACGGGTGGAGCCTCCTTGGCGCTCACCATCGCACCGCCGCCGGTCCTTCGCCAAACCGGGCCAGGATTCTTGCCCAAGGGGGAATGGGATTGAACGCTCCCGCTTGTGAGCGAGACGGCCGAAGAGTACAATGTAAGGTCGCGAGTGAGAGCCCCTACTGGCCCTTCGGAGTTGTCTGACGCTTCTCCGAGCAGGGCTCGCTCGAAACGACCTGCGGCGAATGCCCCCGTTGGGCTTGGGAGAGGAATCATCATGGCGACCGGATCCGACGCGAATGGAGCCAATCTGGTTTCGATGCCAGCCGACTGGACCCTCGCCGACCCCACTGCGGATGCGCCTTCCCCGGATCCCGTCATCGTGCTGACGGATTCCGCCCGGGATGAAGTTAGGCGGCTGATCGCGTTGGAGGGCAAGCCGGGTCTCCGGCTTGGGATCAAAGGCGGCGGCTGCTCGGGGCTCAGCTATCAGATGGAGTTCACCGAGTCGCGGGAAGGCGACACGATCATCGACTTCGAAGGATTTAGCGTGTTTCTCGATCGTAAATCCACGATCTATCTGCGCGATATCACCCTGGATCACCAGGGCGGACTCGACGGTCGCGGCTTTGTTTTCCACAACCCCCAGGCGAGCAATACCTGCGGGTGTGGGGAGAGCTTTTCCATCTAGGGCCATGGCGTAGAGCGATGATGGAGGGTGGCAGAACACAGGACCCCGAAATCCTGGAACGCGGGCGAACCGTGCGCGAGGTTGGTTTCTTTGCCCGGCTCGGGGGCGAGGGCGTCGGGATGGCGTGCCCGGGTGTGATCCGGGTGAGCGGGGGTGACGCGCTTCCCTTTCTTCATTCCCAGGTGACCAACGAGGTCGAGGGACTGGGGCCTGGAACTGGCAACTACTCGGCCCGGGTGACACTGCAAGGTCAGCTTGTCGAACTCTTTAGTGTCCATCGCGTGGACGACGCTCGGGGGTCGGAACTCTGGCTGATCCTTGAGCGCGATCGTATTGCGGCGCTGATGGCCGAATTCGAGGCGGTGCTGTTCGCCGACGATGTCCAATTGGTCGACGCCAGCGATGACTATCTCTGGTCGACACTCCAAGGTCCCGGCTGCGCGGAACTTCTCGATGGAATTTGGCCCGACGCCGAGGCGCCGTGGTCCCATTCGAAAAACTATTCGATCCGAGCGCCTGGGGGTGAGGGAACGCCTCCGGGAACCCGAGTCATCAGTCGATCTCTGGGCGGGGATCGCGGATTTCTCATTGCGCTCCCCAGGAACGCCGACGAATCCGTCGCCCTGGAAGAGCGGGTTCGGGTGGCCGCCGGTGCGGCGAATTTTCAGTTCCTGGAGGAACCCGCGCGGTCCAAAGTCCTGGAGATACTACGGATCGAGGCGGGGGTGGTGCGAATCGGACCGGATACCCAGGGTCGTAAGCGGGTCCTGCCCGAAACGGGGCTTGAGCAATACGCCGTGAGCTACACCAAGGGCTGCTATCTCGGCCAGGAGGTGATCGCCCGGATTCGGACCTACGGCGCGCTTCGCTTCGGGTTGCGCGGTCTGGTCTTTGAGTCAACGGGGCAGGGAATCGAAGCCGCCCGGGAGGCGAAGATCCTCGAACGGCTTCCTGAGGAGGGCGAACCCCTGATCCTTGAAGACGGAAGCAAGGTCGGTCAAATCGGTTCACGAACCCTTTCTCCCATGATGGATGCCGCGGTCGCCTTCGCGTATCTCGACAAAGCGCATCGAACCCCTGGAACCGAACTGCGTATTCGGTTGGGCGAGGAAAGCATCGGCGCAAAGGTCGAACTGTTGCCTTTTTACAGTGCTCCGGATCTCGCCGAACGGGTGGCCTGGCTCTACGATCGAGCGGTTCGTCATTTTGCGGCAAGCCGCGAGGACGCCGCCCTCGAGATGCTCGAGGAGGCCCTGCGTCTCGATCCCTCCTTCTCGGATGGTTATGAGGCGATGGGAGTGATGCTGGGGCGTTCCGAGCGGTTCCACGAAGCCATCGATATCTTCAAGCGCCTCGAGGAGATCGCTCCCAATGAACCCATGGTGAACACCAACCTTTCCCTCTACTTCATGAAAATCGGGGACAAAGACAGTGCGGAGGCCGAAGCTGCTCGGGCGATGCAAAAAGAGATGGCCCAGCAGAGCGGTCGCGCTGTCGATTCGGAAGCGCTGGATCGCGTAATGGCCGAGCAGCAACAGGCGGATGCGCGGCGCAAGAAGGAAATGTTTGGCCAAATTCTCGAAATAGACCCCGACGATCCCATCGCGCTCTTCGGACTGGGCAATGCCGCCGCCGCGTTGGGGGAATGGGAGTCCGCGGTGGCCGCCTATGCGCGGGCGACCGGAGCGGAGGCCGACAATTCGGCGACCTATCTCGCCCACGGCAAGGCGCTCGAGCAGATCGGCCTGGGCGGGCGAGCCGAAGCGGTGTACCGGGCCGGCATGGAGGTGGCCTCGCGCAAGGGAGATCTCATGCCCTTGAAGGAGATGGAGCATCGAGTGCTACTCTTGGCCTCCCGGCCGGCGGGAAGCGACAGCGACCCGGCCTCGGAGTAGAACGGGTCGACCGGTGGGCCCGAAGAGTTCGGTGCCGGTTGGAGATCGCCGGATCGCCGGATCGCCAGGTCGAAATTGCCCCGAACTCGCTTGAAAAGAGAAATGGAAGAGAAGAGTATGGGTTGGATGAATCGAATCAAGGAACGGGTAGGCTCCGAGAAGCCCGAAAGCGCGGCACGCACCCCCGAGGTCGGCGATGCCTCGGGTTCACGACCCGAGCGGGCGGAGGCGGGCAGCGGGATGGAGGTTCGTTTCGATCCCCCGGCCGCGGAAGCGGTGACGTGTCCCATCCGTTTTGACCGCGCGGTTTCCCCGGGCGGTACATCGCTTTTCGAGACGCCCGAAGAAGCCGAGGCCTGGCCGGCGGCTCGGGCTCTGCTGGGAATTCCCGGAGTCCACTCGATCATCGGGAAGGGGGATGTGCTCGTGGTGGCGCGTCACTCAGGGGCCGAATGGCCGCAGATCCTGACGCAGATCGAGTCTGCCCTGGGTGCTGCCTTCGACTCCCAGGGAAGCGTGCATGTCGTCCAGCCGACCGCGCCCCCCGCGGCTCCAGCCCCTTCTCCTGCCGTACTGGCATCGGAGGATTCAGAAGACGAAGCGGCGCTTCGCAATCGGGTGAATACTGTCATCGAGGAACAGATCAATCCCGCCGTGGCTTCTCACGGAGGCTATATCGATCTGCTCGACGTTCAGGGAAGCCGGGTCTTCATCCATATGGGCGGCGGCTGTCAGGGTTGCTCGATGTCCGCGGCAACGTTGAAGCACGGTGTGGAAACGACCCTTCGCACAGAAATTCCCGAGATTACCGAGATCCTCGATACCACCGATCACGCTTCCGGGGCAAACCCCTACTTTCAGGCATGACCCGATGCGTCCGCCGCAACGCGGAGAGGGCGCTCTCAGGGCGCGGGCGCGAGAATTGCGAGGACCAGTAGTCTTGCGTTGCCGGTGTTCCGGATGCCGTGCGGCACGCCTTCGGGCGCGATCAGCATGACGCCCGCCTCCATGGGGAGGCTGCGGTCTGCCAGGACGAAGAGCCCCGAGCCCTCGAGGACGTGATAGACCTTGTCCATACCCTCGTGGGCATGAAGTTTATGCTCCTGGCCCGGCTCGAAGGCGTTGAGTCCGACCATGATGCGGTCGGAGGAGAAGAGGGTGCTCTTGCCCATCTTCTCTTGGGCATACACCGCGTGGTCCTCGGGGCGAATCGCTTGGGGATGGTCCATGGCACCCAGCCTAACACGACAGGCGTCGGCGGTCAGGCGGTCGGGCTTCCTCTCACCGTGGCCATCGACCGCCGAATCTCCGCCCATCCACGAACTCTTTGGGCGCCGTGTGCTTCGGCGATGGAGTCCTGATTCCACGGGCGGTCGTAGAGCAGGACCCGGGCGTCGGTATGAAGCACCAGGTAGTCGGCCATGGAATCCGCGTCCTCGATCACCGCGTCGTAGTCGCGTGTGAGCAAGTCGCCCGGGGTGAGGGCGCTGGGGTCATTGAAGCGGCGGTACTTGTCGACGAACTCCAAGTCGTCAAAGGGAATGCCGCGTTCCTCGAGCCATCGAAGCGTGGCTTCGCGGCTTTCCGGGGGTCGCCCGGTTACCACACTGATCCTTGCGCCGTCGCTCTGCCAGTCGGTAAGGGCCTCGGCCGCTCCGGGCATGGGCTCAAGTCCGAGCAGGAAATCGGGCGCGTGGGCGGCAGCCATGAATGCGGGCAACTCCTCGGCATTCAGGCCCAGGGAAACCGAGAGGTCGAAGACGCGCATATTTTCGAAGGTCACCGCTTTGCCGAACCGTGTCTGGGCGAGAAGGGCCAGGGCCCGGGTGGTCTCCGAAAGCACATCGTCGATATCGACATAGAAATTGAGTTGGACCATGGACGCAAGAATGCCCGAAAGCGCCGGGGGAACAAGCTTTGGGGTTCGGGTGGTCCTCGGCGCGGGACGGGTACCCATTCAGCCGCGGATCGCTCTGCTAGGATTCGGGCTTCGATCCGGATGTTGCTCGCTGCTGCCCGGGGCCAGCGAGAACACCGAACCACGCGGGCGATTTCCCCTGCGGTCTGGAGAAAACTCTCATGTACGATCTCGTGATTCGGAACGGCACCGTTGTCGACGGCACCGGCTCTGCACCTCGATCGGCCGACATTGCCATCGAGGGCGATCGAATTGTGGCTGTCGGTGTAAACCTGGCTGCGGGGGAGCAAGAAATCGACGCCGAGGGGAGGCTCGTGACTCCGGGATGGGTGGATATTCATACCCACTACGATGGTCAGGCGACTTGGGATCCCCACCTCACGCCTTCGGGCTGGCACGGCGTGACAAGTGTCGTGATGGGAAATTGCGGGGTGGGCTTTGCGCCTGCCCAACCCAAGCGGCGCGAGTGGTTGATCCAGTTAATGGAAGGCGTCGAGGACATCCCGGGCTCGGCGCTTGCCGAAGGGATTCAGTGGCAATGGGAAACCTTCCCCGAGTACCTCGATGCCCTCGAGGCGACTCCGCGCTCGGTGGATATCGGGGCGCAGGTCCCCCACGGTGCGGTGCGTGCCTATGTGATGGACGAGCGAGGTGCCCGGAACGAGAAGGCGACCCCCGAGGATATCGAGCAGATGTCTGCCATCGTCAAGGAAGCTATCGAGGCCGGTGCATTGGGCTTCTCGACTTCGCGTACGTTTCTTCATCGGGCCAAGGACGGCGAGCCCGTTCCGGGCACATTCGCGAGCGAAGACGAGTTGATGGGAATTGGCCGTGCCCTGGGCGAGGCGGGCAGCGGAGTCTTTGAGTGCGCGAGCGACCTCGCCGACGAGAACGCCGAGATTGCATGGATGCACGCGATCTCGAAAGAAACCGGTCGACCGGTCACCTTCGCGTGTCTACAGGGTGACCACGATCCGAAACAGTGGCAACGATTGCTAGCGGCGTGCGAGCAATCGGCTGCCGACGGTGGCCGGGTCACGCCTCAGGTTGCGGCTCGGCCGGCCGGTATCTTGATGGGGCTCGAATCGAGCATTCACCCCTTTGTGGTCAAGAAGGCTTACCGGGCTCTGGCCCACCTGCCCCTGGAAGAGCGGGTTGCGCGGATGCGCGATCCCGAGGTCCGAGCATCCATCGTCGACGACGAGACTCCGGTGGCGAGTCCCATGGTTCGCTTCATGACCAGCGCCTTCCACAAGCTCTTTCCCCTCGGTGATCCGCCCGATTACGAACCCGGTCCGGAAGCGAGCGTTGCGGCCATCGCCCAGCGGGAGGGTCGCAGGCCCGTCGAGGTCGCCTACGACATGCTTCTTCGGCAGGAGGGACGCGAACTACTTTATTTTCCCGTCCTGGGCTACGCGGAGGGCAACCTCGACGACATGCGCGAGATGATGTTGCACCCGCAGTCGGTCTTTGGGCTTTCCGACGGCGGCGCGCATTGTGCGACGATCTGTGACGCGAGTATTCCCACTTATCTTCTGACCCACTGGGCGCGGGATCGCGAGCGGGGCGAAAAGATTCCCATCGAAAAATTGGTGGCTTCCCAGACCCGCGATACGGCGGCGCTTTACGAATTGAACGACCGTGGTGTTCTTGCGCCGGGCATGAAGGCCGATGTCAACGTGATCGACTTCGAAGGGCTTCGGATCGGTCTGCCCGAGATGGTCAAAGATCTGCCAACCGGCGCTGGCCGACTGTTGCAGAGCGTCGAGGGCTACGAGTACACCATCTGCAGCGGTCAGATCACTTACGCGAATGGAAAGCCCACCGGGGCCATGCCGGGCAAGCTCATTCGGGGGGCGCAGCCGGCGCCGAATTCGGCCTAGGCCACCCGGCCACGGCAGCGGCATTCACGAGGAGCCCCACGGCTCCGGGTCCGAGGTCTTTTTGCGGGCCAGGAAGATCTCCCGTCCGAAGGAAACAAAACCGTGGGCAAAGGCGCGCAGAGTCCGGGGCGCAATCACAATCCGGGCGCTTCGTGAAACAAAGTCGAAGCGCCCGGATCGAATTTCCATCGCGATTGACTGGCCCTATTGCGCGCTCAGGAGCAGTTCCCGGGTGCGCTCGGTGCTTCCAGGTCCGGTGGGAACAATGCTGGCCGCGAAATCGGTCACCCCGGCATCGCGGAACTGCTCGATGCCCTTGAGGATCGTATTTTCATCGCCCAGAAGCGCGATTTCTGAGGGTTGGTCCACGCCTTCGCGGTCGAGCATGGCCTTGTAGGAAGGCAGAGTCGGGTAGATGGCAAAGGCCTTGTTGCAGGACTCCCGTGCACCTTCGGCGTCCTCGGTGAGCGCAACCGGAATCGCCGCGAGAACCCGAGGCTGGGGGCGGCCCGCTGCGCTGGCGGCGGCGTTGATGGTCGGTACAACATGGTTGCCCAGGGTTTTGAGCCCGGTCATCCAAGTCGTCGTTCCCTGGGTGAGCTGGCCGGCGATCTCGAGCATGCGCGGGCCGAGAGCTGCGACGATAACCGGAACCGGAACGCCTTCCGGAATCTGCAGACCCGCATTGACGCGGTAGTGGTCGCCCTGGAAGGCTGCGGGTTTGCCTTCGAGCAGGGGCATCAGGACTTCCAAGTACTCGCGCATTTGCGCGGCGGGCTTCGCATACGAGAGGCCGAACATGTCTTCAATGACAATCTTGTGCGACAGGCCAATCCCCAAGGTGAAACGTCCGCCGCACGCCGCCTGGGCGGTCAGCGCCTGCTGGGCCAGCGCCGCTGGATGCCGGGGTGGCGTGGGGACCACGCCCGTGGCCATTTCGAGTTGCTTCGTTTCCTTGCCCGCCAAAGCGATGGCCGTGATGGCATCGAGGCCGAAGATATTGGGGAGGGAGACGAAAGAAAAATTCTCCGCATCGGTTTTCTTCAATTCGTCGATGACATCTTGCAGCCCGGCGTTGGGGTTTTCAGCGACTCCGCTGATGAGTCCAATATTCATTGCTTTCTCCTGATTCCGTTCATTAGGTCCGAGAATCTAGCCCACGCAGCGGAGCCGGGTCGGGTATGTTCGGGCCTCTATCGAGCAAGGGGAGATCGCGCATTTATGTTCTCGGCGCTTCGGATCCGCGATTTTCGCGTTCTCTGGCTGGGGACCCTGTTGTCGTTTGTCGCGTTCTTCATGGCGATGATCGTGCAGGGCGTGGTGGCCTTTCAGATCGCGGGCAGCAACAGCGCGGTGGGGACGGTTGTATTTGCTCAGGGCCTCGGAATGGGCGTCTTGGGGCCTTTCGGCGGTGCCTTCGCCGATCGTTGGCCCAAGCGGCGAGTGGTGGCCATCGGGCAGGTCACGGCGGCAGGGGTCTTTGTCACCGTCGCGGCGTTGATCTACACAGAAACCATCACCATCCCGCTGCTCGCCCTCGGTTCGTTTCTGATCGGCGTCACCTTGGCGTTTCTGGGCCCCGCGCGTCAGGGGCTCGTGGTTGACCTGGTGCCCACCGAAGTCCGGGGTAACGCCATGGCGATCAACAGCGTGGCCAATACGGGCTCCCGTGTTTTCGGTCCTGTGGTGGCGGGTTTCCTACTCGGATCCGAGCTTTTCGGCCCCGTGGGCGCATACCTCGTCATGGCCATCTTATACGCCGGTTCGGCCGCTTCGCTTTTGCTTCTGCCTCCTTCTCAGGTTCGCCCCGGTGCGCGTGCGAGCCGTCTTCTGGCCGATGTTGCCGATGGACTTGGCTACGTCTGGAACAATCCGCGGCTTCGACTGCTGGTTCTCTTTTTTGCCCTGGTTATCTTCGCGGGCTTTCCCCACGTGACGGTTCTTCCGGGATTGGCGGAAAACGTTCTCCAGCGTACCGCGGCCGAGGTGAGCGAGTTGTTTCTGGCTTCCGCGGCGGGAGCGTTGGTGGGAAGCGTCTGGGTTGTTCGCTTTGGCGATTCGGAGCACGCAGACCTGGTCTACGCCTGCATGGCCGCGATTTTTGGCGTGAGCCTAATCGGGGTGAGTTTCGCGCCCACCTATGCTTGGGTCCTGTGCGGCATGTTCGGCGTGGGACTGGGAAGCGGCGGCTTCCAAGCACTCAATGCCGCGGTGATCGCTCGGGAAACCGAGCCACACTACATCGGCCGGGTGATGTCGCTTGCCCTGCTCGCCTTCGCGGGATTTGGCCTGATGGCGCTCCCCTACGGAATCCTGGCAGATTCGATCGGCGAGCGTCTTGCCCTCACCACAATGGGCGGCGTGGTATCCATAACGACGCTGATCTTCTCGGTCCTGCTGATTCGTGAAGGCGCGATTCGCCTACCTATTCGCCCATCTAGGGGCCAGCAATCTTGAGCAATTGCTTGCCGAGGTTTTTGCCTTCAAAGAGCCGCAAAAAAGTTTTAGGCGCGTTTTCGAATCCTACCTGAATATCTTCGGCGTGAACGAGCTCCCCTTGGCGGATCCAATCCGACAACGCCCCGATGGCCTCCCCCGCCTTGGCGAAGTGGTCGATGAGGATGAAACCTTTCACGGTCAGGCGACGGATAACGATTTGCATGTAGTTCGCTGGCCCAGGGGGCAATTCCTCTTCGTTGTAGGCCGATATGCCGCCGCACAAAACGACTCGCCCGAACGATGTCATCGCCAGAAGAGTCTGGTTGAGAATGTCGCCGCCGACGTTGTCGTAAAAAAGGCTGACGCCCTTGGGGAACTCTTCCTTGATTCGCGCCAAAACTTTTTCGGACTTGTAGTCGATGGCGGCATCGAGTCCCGCCTTCTCCACGAGCCATGCGCATTTTTCCGGACCGCCCGCGATGCCGACGACTTTGGCTGCGCCACGAAGACGAGCGATCTGTGCCGCAACGCTTCCAGTCGCTCCGGCTGCCCCCGAGACCAGTACGGTGTCGCCTTCGCGA
>DUCH01000344.1:0-924 GCA_012959865.1 Myxococcales bacterium
CCGACGTGGAAAACGAAAGGATCGCCATGCTGGAAACCCATCGCTTGCGCCTGCGCGACTGGCGCGAAGCCGACCTCGAACCCTTCGCCGCCCTTTGCGCCGACCCGATGGTCATGGAGCACTTTCCATCGACATTGACCCCGGAGCAATCTGCCGAATTCGTCGCCGGGATACGCCAACACTTCAGCAAGAACGGCTGGGGATTTTGGGCCGTCGAATGCCCGGCGGGACCGGACTTCATCGGTTTCGTCGGGCTGACCCGGGTCCGTTTCGAATCCCACTTCACCCCTGCGGTCGAACTCGGCTGGCGTCTCGCCCGGAAATTCTGGGGCCAGGGTTACGCGAGCGAAGCCGCGAAAGCCGCCCTTGCCTACGGTTTCGAAGACCTTGACCTGCCAGAGATCGTTTCCTTCACCGTGCCGGACAACAACCGCTCATGGCGAGTGATGGAACGGATTGGAATGCAACGAAGCGAATCCGAGGACTTCGATCACCCCGCCGTGGCTTCGGGGCATCCCCTCGCTCGGCACATCTTGTACCGCATCCGGGCGGCCGATTGGCGACGACAGAAAAGGAACGGCGGAGACTGATCAGGCACCCAACCAAGCCCGAGCGGCCAAGTCGACGATCATTGCGGCAAAGAGCCCGAGCAATTGCACCAGAGACATCAAGAAGAGTCCGCGCGCGGCGTCGGTATCCCGGCGCACCCGGAGCTGCCAGGCGCGCTGAAGAAAGAAGCCGTCCAGGACCACAGCCGCTGCCAAATAGAAGTACCCCAAATCGAGAAAAACATAGGGAGCGAGGGTGAAGGGAATCAGTGCCAGTGACCAGACAATGATTCGATCGTAGGTCGCATCCTCTCCGATGGCGTCGGGGAGCATGGGAAAACCCGCGCGCGCGTAGTCTTCCCGGCGGAAGAGTGCA
>DUCH01000344.1:987-3033 GCA_012959865.1 Myxococcales bacterium
CCAGCCCGCCGCGCCCACGTGACCATCGACCGCGGCGTCGGCGATCAGGGGCGCGATTGCACCCGCGATGCCGCCGACGATCACCGCGAAGGAGGTGCGCGGTTTGAGCCAGAGCGTATAAACGAAGATATAGATGCCCAGGGCGGCCAGGGAAATCAGCGCCGGCACCTGACCCACGGTGGCCCACAGCACCCCAACCCCCAGAAGGGCCAGGGCCAGCCCAAAGAAAAGCGCCGAGCCGGGACGAATCTCGCCGGCGGGCAGGGGCCGAAGCTGGGTGCGCTCCATCAAGGCATCCTGCTCGCGCTCGAGGTAGCTGTTGAGTGAATTTGCGGCCGCCGCAGAAAACGCGGTTCCCAACAACGTGGCGAGAATCAGCGCGGGCGGCGGCCAACCTCCAGCGGCAAGCACCAACGCGGGCAAGCCCGAAAAAAGGACCAACGGGAGAATTCGCGGCTTGGTCAGCGCGATATAGCTGGCTGCGTTACTCATCGAGCTTCGACCATCCGTGCCTTTGGGCTGAATTCAACCAGCGCGCTCCGCGCCTCCAGGGCTTCTCGGACCAGCATCGCGGTGACGAGGACGATAGCCGCTGCAAGACCGCTATGCAGCGCGGTCACGGGGATGGGCAGCAAGAACAGGACGTTCGCAACCCCCACCCCAATCTGCACCAGGATCAGCGCGCAGCCCCAACTGGCCAGCGCGCCCATTCGCCCCCGGTGCCGGACCCGAAAGGCCAGGATCGCGTAAGCGCCGAGCAGTACGAACGCATTCAACCGATGAATCACATGGATCCCCACCAATCCCTGAAAAGTCGGCGCGATACTCTGACCGTCGCAGGTGGGGAAGTCCAGACAGGCGAGTCCAGCGTAGTGGCTCGAGACCCAGCCCCCGAGGATCATCTGAAGGAAAAGTAGGGCGCAAACGGCCACCAAACCGGCGACCGTACCCCGGCGCAGTTCGGCAGGAACCCGATCCTGTGCAAAATTTTCGGCCAAATCGCGAGAAGTCCAGAGCAGAATCAGGCAGAAAAAATTTCCGAGCACCAGGTGAACCCCCACCGTCCACGGCGCCAAGGCGAGGAGTACCGTCAACCCGCCAAAAACGATTTGAGTCGCCAGCACAGCCCAGACCAGGAACAAGCGCCTGCGAAGCCTTGGCTCGCGCCTCGCGCGCCAGGAAAGGATCAGCAGACCCAGGGAAATCGAGAAGGCGAATACTCGGTGCCCCCACTCGAAGGCCACCTTCAAGTCGAAGGCCGGAACGATTTCTCCGTGACAGAGGGGCCAATCGGGGCACGCCAACCCCGCGCCGTTGGCCCGAACCAAGGCCCCGACGACGATCAGACAGAAAGTCAACGCCGCAAGTCCCGCAAAGCCCCCGGCCAGCGCGAGATTCTGGGTCGCGGCACTGTCCGGACTGAGGTTTTTTTTCATAAGGGCTGGGTCCCACCGAGTCTGGGCGTGCGGCCATCGGGTCCCGAAAGAAGAACCGATCACCGTGTGTCCGGTCTCGCGGCTCGGCTCGTAACCCCGCCCCGATTGGGGGAATCACGGCGCCGACAGGGCAACGCGACTGGGGTTCGCCGGGTGGCGGGCTAGGCTAGCGCAACCGGAATGGGCCGCATCGGACCCTGGGGTGCATCAAGCCGTTGCCTCTGGCAGCTTCAATTTCGCGCCTCGACCGGACGATCACTTCGCCGCGGACCGGGCGAGGGAAAACAAGGAGAGGACCCGTGGCGAACCGGCACGACCGGCATCAGGAGCAAAAACCCCGCTACGGGCTCCGCCTGGCCCTCATCGGTTTCGCGGCGCTGGGTGCTTGGTGGTTCCTCTCCAGCGAGTCCCAGACACCGAGTCCTGGGACAACGCCCGAACCCCGGCCTGGCCAATTGACGCCGGCGTCCGGGCCCGGAGACGCCGCTCCCCTGGCTGCCGACGACCGCCCCGGCGAAATCGAACTCGATCCGGGCCGAGAAGCCCAAATCGACCTTGGCTCTCTCGTGCCCGGGCAGGCCCTGGCGATCCGCCTTGCCCTGCCCGCGAG
>DUCH01000345.1 GCA_012959865.1 Myxococcales bacterium
CATGGAGTCCTCATGCCCGTTGATGCGATCGACCGCCCGCGAAGCCTGGTTACCGGAGGCGCTGGTTTTCTCGGCTCACACCTTTGCGATCGGCTGCTTGCCCAAGGGCACGAGGTCATTTGTGTGGACAACTACTACACCGGGAATAAACGCAATCTCCATCAGGTTCTCGACAACCCGAATTTTGAAGCCATACGGCACGACGTCACTTTTCCCATCTACCTGGAAACCGACCGGATATTCAACCTCGCCTGTCCCGCATCACCGCCCAAGTATCAGAATGACCCTATCCAAACGACCAAAACCAGTGTGCATGGCGCCATCAACATGCTGGGGCTGGCCAAACGGCTGGGGATTCCAATTCTCCAGGCTTCGACAAGCGAGGTCTATGGCGACCCCGCCGTTCACCCCCAAACCGAGGACTATTGGGGTCATGTGAATCCTATCGGCCCTCGTTCATGCTACGACGAGGGCAAGCGCTGCGCCGAAACTCTGTTTTTTGATTACCACCGCCAACTCTCGCTGGAGATCAAGGTGGCTCGAATTTTCAACACCTATGGGCCGCGGATGGACGCCAATGACGGCCGCGTGGTCTCAAATTTCGTCGTCCAGGCGCTGCAGAAAAGACCACTCACTATTTTTGGCGACGGTTCGCAGACGCGAAGTTTCTGTTTCGTGGACGACCTGGTTGATGGCCTGATCCGACTCATGAACAGTCCGCCTGAAGTCACAGGACCGATCAACCTCGGAAATCCATCGGAGTTCACCATGCTCGAGTTGGCCGAACTGGTCATCGAGTTGACCGGCACAGACTCCTCGATCGAGTTCAGGGAACTCCCAGTCGACGACCCAATGCGCCGCCGGCCCGATATCACCCGGGCCAAGGAGGACCTCGAGTGGGAACCCAAAGTCGCCCTGCGCGAAGGACTCAGCCAAACCATCAACTACTTCGACGATCTATTGAGCGACGACTAGTCGCCGCCTCCCGAGCCGGCAACAGACAGGCGAACCCCCAAAGGAGACCATGCGCAACTGGCCTTTCTTCGCCCCTGCTCTCGTTCTCCTCGCATCCTCCGTCTGGACGGCAGCGTCAATCGCCCAGACGGGCCCCTCTCTTGATGGCCTGGTCGCCCAGTGGTCTGCGGGTAGCTTTCGTTCGCCTCTCATGTGCGAACTCGACGGAGAACTCGTCCGAGGAGTCCGGCGGGTGATCATCCGGTCTCGCGCGATGCCGGGCAATGCTCCCGAAACCAGCATCGAGTTCGTTGATGTTCAAGCCGGCGAGGCGACGCGCTGCCTCGACGCGACCGGGGCTCAGGTCCCGAATCTCAGCGGGAAATTGGAGTTGATACGCCCAGGAGGCCACCGACACCCCGAGACTGCCAAGCGCGACTTCAAACGCGCTCTCCGGCAGGAAAAAGGCTTTACGTACCAAATCCGTAGCGGCGTGCTTGCAGTTCAAGCGGTTGAATCACCGCCCGCAAAGCCGCAACTGCGAGATTTCCAAGGGGGCACCCTGACCCTATCCCTCGTTTATCCAGCAACCGATGCCGCCCGGGCTCTGGCAGAATTCCGAAGCGGTCGAAAACTTTTACTCACATTGGAATCCCGCGACGACCGAGAAATCATTCTGCCTCTCTTCGACCCGTCCAGTCCGCCCCAATAGTTTTCGGCCTGACCTGCTCTCGGTGAGTTCACCCGAGGTTACAGTCCGCGCCCTTGGTCGCCGATACGTACGGCATGAGCAAACTACGCCGAACTCCCGTCTACTCGCTCCTCAGTACCGAATCGGATCTCGATGAATCCATTCACCTGTTCGTGATTGGCCTTGCCGAGCAGGTGGATTTGCTCCAAGACGACGAGCAGAATTCAGACTTTGAGGGACTCGAAGAACGCGCCGCAGTGCTGGCTGGCCACGCCGACCGTATGGGCTATCCCGACCTGGCTCGAGTCGTCCAGAAGGTCGCCGATTCGTGCTCAGAGGAGATGAAGGGCGCGGTTCAAAAGGGACTTGTACAGGTCACCGAAATTGCTCGATGCATCCGTTTGGGTCACCGCGGATCCGCCTGAACTCCCGCCTTCCGCAGTTCAGACGAAAAACCAAAGCGAAAGTGCGCGGCCCAGGCCATCGTTGAAGAGGTTCCCGCCAAAAATAGCCAGCAGAAGCAGCGCGGCGTTGGTGACTCCGTGGACCAGAATCAGGGCCCAGAGATTCCTACGGCGGTAAAACCACAGATTCGAAAGGGCCACCCAGGGAACAGCGACCCACCACTCCCAGGGAACGTGGCCAATGGTGAAAATGATTGTGGTCGACACGAAGCTCCTGAGCGTGTAGTGAGCCAGCGGGACGTCACGAAAATCGCCCTTCTGCCAGTAAACTTCGGAGTAGCGCATCACGAAGCTCCGGATGAAGAGCTCTTCAAATAGGGGAGTCACCAGCGCGTAACCAAACATTCGCGCAGCAAGAACCCAGACAATCGCCCCGGAGCCCAGCATCCCGGGATCGAAAGGGTTCGCGGTGTCCGCTCGAAGGAAATCGGGTAGCCAGCTGACACTCGCGGGGTCGTCAAGGCGCAGACTGTCGAAGAAGACGTAGGGCCCGAGCCATAGACCCGTAAGCGCGATGCCTACGAGAATATCTTGGCTCGCCCCGGCGAGGGTCAGCCCGCCGGATCGAAGTTCGGGATAGGCCCCCTTCTGCCAGTGGTAAAGAATCGTCAACAGCGGGGCCAAGGGCTTGAGGAACAACGCGAAGCCCTCTGCGCCCGCCGGAAGGCGCCCCGCTACCTCCACGGTCAGCATGAAAACGAGATACGGACCGAGATAAGGCCACCAGCCGTGTCCCTTCACGGGTTTGGCCGGTAACGCCGACTCTCTCAAGTCCGTGGCTGCCGCTGAGACCTCTGGGGACGTTGTCAAATCGGACTCGAATCCTCGTTATGGCAAGCCCCGGGTGGGTCGAATCGGACGGTCGTTGACGTATACCGGGAA
>DUCH01000346.1:0-4703 GCA_012959865.1 Myxococcales bacterium
TCCTCGGGAATAAAATCCCCGCGATGTGTCTCTTAGTTTAGATCACCCATTTGTCCGAATCGTTAAGACGGGAAACACACACAATAGTGTTGGCGAACTGCGGCCTGGCTTTGAGCCCATGGATAGCCCTCGGGATGCACCGGGTGCAGTACATCCCATTGTTGGTGAACACTCCGAGACTGGCAGAAAATGTCTATACCTCGGCCGGCGCGAATGGGCTTATCTAGTCGGGCTTGAAGTGGCTGAGAGCGAGGCGCTGTTGGACGAAAATTGGCAGTACGCAACCCTCGAAAAGAATGTGGTTAAGCAGTACTGGCGCGTGGATGACCTGATCATCTGGGACAACCGCCGTGTGTTGCATCGGCGGGATGAAATCAATCCCAACGATCGCCGATTGTTGCGACGTTGCTAGGTACTCGCGAGACCCGACCGGTGGAAGCATGGATCCGGAGGCAGTTGACGGACGTATCGTCCGCCCTGCGTCCAATCCGGTACATTGCTCACACTCCGCCTCAACGCTGTATCGATCCCGATATTCGCCAAATCCACTGGCGAGTTCGGGGTAGCCCCAGCCGAAATCATTCGGGTCATCGAGTGAAATCTTTCTGGTGGACTAGCCCGGTGTTGGAAAACGAGCGATTCTTCGGCGATGGAAGAGTGGAACAGACCGACCGCACCGGGACGCGATCAGGCCCAGGAGCCACGATGAGCCCGGTGGATGTGGATGTCGAGACTACGGCGCGGGTCGACGACGCCCAAGGCAAAAAGCTTAAGGCCTACCTACTCTATCGCCGCCACCTCTATGCCTATGACAACGCATCCCGACTCTCCAAGCCGGGTGGCAGCTGGCTCGATATCGGCTGCGGTATGGGGTACGCGCTCGAAAAAATTGCCCAAAGAGCCGATCGGGTTCTCGCCGTAGATCTCGCGTGGACACCCCTTCGCGGCTTACCCACCCATGCGAAGCTCGGCAAGTCACGGGCGGATGCCACAGCACTTCCCCTAGATGATGCATCAATCGACCACGTGATGTGCTTCCAAGTCTTAGAGCACGTCGACCGCGAACTCGCCGCCAAGATGTTGATAGAGATTCGCCGGGTACTCAAACCCGGCGGTGTGGGGTTCGTGACCACACCCAACGCGCGCTGGCGCCTTCTTCCGGGCCAGCGCCCGTGGAATCCCTACCACGTGCTCGAGTACCACCCAGATGAAATCGCCGAACTTTGCGCCGAGTCTGAAATCCCTAGGACGGACCTGTACGGCGTCATTGGCCTCCATGGCGCTCAAGAGGTCGAAATGGCCCGGGTCAAGAAGAATCCGTTTCTCGTTTGGGGGCCGCACCGCGCCCGGGCCTGGTCGCAATGGAAGAATCTCGCCCCTACCCCGGGCCTCAAGGAGGGGAGACGCTTCGGCCGGCGAAGGGTTTCGGCGGCAGACCGCGAGCGCGACTGGTTCGGCCTGACCGAGGACTTTGCCCAGGGGCTCGATTTCTGGATCCAGGTGCGGGGGCGGGAGCGCTTGGGATAGACCGATACGATGGTAGTACCCGGAGCCTCCTAAGAAGCCAACCCCGGCCAGCCCAGAAAAACTCTCCGGCCTGCGGATCAGCCGACTAGGAGCGTCTTCAACGTCAACGCCCAGGAACAAACATCATAATTTTCGATAACGAACTCTCTTCCTAACCGCCCAGCCTTCGCGATTTCCTCGCGCGAGCCATTCCACCGTGTCAGGGCACTAGCCCAGTCACCCGCGCTCGTAGCAAGGCTCCCAAAAGCCTCGTTTTCGAACAGGGAAACGTTGACGCCCACCGGCGAAGAGACCACGGGCCTGCCATACGAGAGATATTGAAGCGCTTTGCACGCGCACTTGCCCCGCGCCCAGTCATCGTCGGGCAGCGGCATCACGCCCACATGGCAGTCGACCAGAGCCTTCTCCTCGGCATGCTTGGACCAGACTTCAATGACCACTCCCGGTCGGCCTGAGACACTTCCCGGCTCGTCGGTCAATACGTGGAGAACAGCGTCAGTACCCGCACCCCGGATCGAATCCAGCGCGGCGAAGACGGGCTCCAAATATTTAAGATTGCCCGCCGTGCCCACCCACGAAATCTTCAAGGGGCCATCCTTCGGGGGGGGTGTATAGATTTCAGGCACTTCGACCGCAGTTGGAATGATTGCCACGCGGGAGTGATGCCGACGCGCATGCGACGCCAATTCTTCGTTCCCGGCGATCACACCGGCGGAGACCTTGAGTGTCTGCCGGAAACGCCTCTCGTGCCCGAGGTAGACGGCATCGTCGAAGTCGTACCAGACGTTCGAGTGGAATGCGCGTATCAAGGACACTCGCTCGCGCTGCAGGCGTTTCTGATAGACGACCGCGTCGTACCCCCCCAGCCCAACTTCGCGCATCAGCCTGAAACTCGTCCGCACCCAATCCACGGGCGATTCCCGTCGTCCCTCGACAAAATACCGGGCCTCCACGCCCAACTTACCCAGGGGCCCCTCAAACTGGTAGGCACGAAACCGACAACTCGGAACCGTTGCATCACCCCGGACCACGAACAGAACTTTCGTCATATCTGACCCTTGGGAGCCTTTTCATCCATGAACGTGCGAAGCGCCAGCTGTAGATAACGATCCTTGACTGCCCGTAGAAAATTCATACGGTCAGCTCCCTGAATCCGATTCAGCCCGGACAATCCTTGCGAACAGCCAAGCCCATATCCAACGAGCCACAAAAACAAGCCTTTTCAAACGAAACCGGCTTGCCTGGCCTCTTCTGTAAAAGGTCAGTGCGGAATCGAAGTCGCCCCGTTTGAGGCGCTGGACGGCTATCCAGTAGAAGATATTCGAGAACCCTTCGGGCTTCATTTCTTCCGGCGTGTGCCTTTCTACGAACTCGAGCTTGAGCTTCTCATGACGCTCAAAGTCCTTGTGCACGTTAGAACCGTGTTGCCGGTAGAGGACAACGTCCTGATCCAAATAGACGTACTCGCGCGACGACCTCACTGATTCAAAGAAGCGGGCATTGAGAAGCCAATCGTCGGCGAGGCCCCCGCTATCGAAACACCCAAGTGCCTTCAGACGAGCCGTTCTGAAGAGGGCAGCTTGAATGAACAGCGGACTCGAATCCGTGTGAAGCGCATGAACCACCCTTTCGGGGGTACTCCTCAACATCTTCAACGCGTGCGCCCGATGGATACGCTGCCCAACGCGCCCTTCGCAAAGTGTCCGTCCATTCGCGTAGACCGCTTGCAACTGCGGGTCGCCGAGAAAAAGATCAACCGAGCGAGAAAATCGATCGTCGGTTAGGAGGTCATCCGACGCGAGGAAGGTGGAAAGCTCTCCCCCGGCCAAGGAAAGAATTCGATCGAGCGTCCCAGGGATTCCGATATTCGCGGCGTTCCTGTGGATCGCCATGGGCAAGGGGGATTGCTCCGAAAGCTTCTCAATCAACGTCCACGAGAGATCCGTGGAACAGTCATCAACAACCACGATTTCCACATTGGTGTAACTCTGCCGCCAAACACTCCTGATAGCCTCTTCCAGATAAATTTCATGGTTGTACGATGGAATCAACACACTGACAAGAGGACCTTGAAGAGGCATTGGGTATTTTCGCTCCGTTGATCCGCTGCACCGCGTCGGCCCTGACATCAGGCTTTCCCGGTCAGGTCATGAAAACTGGGACAGGCGATATTTTTCAAAACAACAGCCCTGTCGAACCTCAGTCCCGTTTCAAGTCCAGGTACTCCTGGTAGTCCCTCAGATAGTCATCCTCGGTGAACCGATTTGACGCAAGCGCCATACAGACTGACCCCGACGAAAAGTTGTCCAACTCTCGCCAGATCATCGTCGGTATATAGAGCCCCCTGTAGGACCGATTGAGATGCACCCGCCTCTCTTCTTCACCGT
Organism: Myxococcales bacterium; assembly: GCA_012959865.1. Taxonomy (GTDB): domain Bacteria; phylum Myxococcota_A; class UBA9160; order UBA9160; family UBA4427; genus JAZXM01. The sequence continues at coordinate 3,915 of DUCH01000346.1, forward strand.
CATTCAGCACCACATCGAAGCTACCGGACATCGCGATGATTACCTGTTGGAGTTCCCGATGCGCATGCCCGCCTCTCTCAGCACCGCCGGGTACGTCGTAGAGATAGTAGACACGCTTCATCTCGAATGGGATATGAACTCCACCTTCCACGAAGGTCAGATTTCCGCGCTCATCGTGGATGATCGGAAAATCTATGAGCTTGCATTCATCAAGAAGCATGAGGGCAGTCCGTCACGGTCAGTCGGTAGCTTGAGTTAGTCTCTTCAGGAAGACTTCGCCGGAGGCAGTTGGCACCCGCGAAATATGCCCCAGAATATGGTCGAATTGAGTCAGGCAGAACAACCAGACCCATTGGTTCCGGCGATTGATATCCTAGGCCAAGAAATGGCTGCGGAGCAAAAAAACAGTCTGATTCGCAACTCAATGTGCCCTCTTATCGGCCAGAATCTAGGGACTCCTAAATCTGCCGATTCCAGGATTGCCCGGTATTCTCCGGGTGAGTGGTCAAAGAAAAATCACCCACCCGAGAGGAAAATATGAGCACGAATTCCATTTCGAGCAAAGCAAGGATCGGAAGTAACGTGTCGCTGGGCGACTACGTAACGATCTCGGACGACGTTGAAATTGGCGACAACAGCATAATTGAATCGTATTGCCACCTCGGCTACTCGAACGGGAGAGAAAAGGGCGAGCTTGTTGTTGGGAAAAATGCCCACATCAGGTCACATTCAATCTGCTGTCCAGGGCGACGGCTAATTTGGATGGTCCTCGACTTTTTCTTTTGGAGA
>DUCH01000346.1:4713-17704 GCA_012959865.1 Myxococcales bacterium
GCACGAATCGGCGCTGACCTAGTAACGGGACATCACGTTGTAATCCGGGAGAACAGTACGATCGGCGAAGGGTTTCAACTCGGCTCCGGATCTATAGTCATGGGCGAATTGGAGATCGGCGACCACGTGAAGACCGGGTCGAGAGTCGAGATCGGCCAGAAGTCAAACGTTGGAAGTTTCGTTTGGATTTTTCTCAATACAACGTTAATAAACGACAAATATCCGCCTTCCCTTGAAATTGATGGTCCCACTATCGCTGATTTTGCCGTCATTGGAGCGCACAGCGTCATCTATCCCGGAGTCAGAGTTGGCTTCGATGCACTCGTCGGAAGCGGGTGCTTTTTGAGCAGAGACTTGCCGGACCTAACGATCGCGGTGGGGAACCCTTCGAGGGAAATCGGTCCGGTCACACGAATCAAGCTCGAGGACGGTGCCTCTCCCGCGTACCCATGGCGGCACCGATTCCAACGAGGGTACCCCGAGGAACTGACGCAGAAATGGGTACGAGAAGCCGACGAACTCGCGGCTCTCTAGCCACCATCCTCGCCGGGAGGCGGGGCGTGTCGGAGTCGTAGTAGTCTCGGCAGGCCGAGTATCCGGTGGAATACTCTGTTTACGATGGCTCTTCTCGCTCGTCCGGCAGCCCGAGCTGCTGGCAGTTCGTCCAGACCTTTGAAAAACTCAACGGGCGATACCAGGTGCAGGAGCTCCGAGCGGTTTCGATCAAGAAAATCGAAATCGAGCACTTGGTTGCTACCGATGCCGAATACATCCTGCCTACCCCGCTGAATCACACCGACACCATGGTCAGCATCGACAGTCAGCATGAACAAATCTGTCCTGGAAGCCCTGAGCTTCGCCCAGGCCCTCCAGACCGTCCCATTCCATAGGGTATTGTGCCGATACTCTTCGTCCTGAGCAGCCTGCGTCAACGGGTTGCAGTCGTGTAGCACGATGGTTCCACCCGGAGCGAGCCATTTGAGGCTGTTCTCGACGTCTCGAATAACCTGTTCGTCCAGATGAAGGCCATCGATCAAGACGATGTCGTAAAAAAAGTTGCGCCCCGGCTGAATATTCTCAAAGAACGAATCCGATGTCATGATGTCATCTGGAACCGACAAGGACGCAGGGGATCCGGGTCAACGCCGTCCTTGTGCGGCGCAATCACACGCCTGAAGTTGTCCCGAGGATCGCGAACTCCGATTTCCAAATAATTCGAGTAGCCCAACTGGCGAATCAGCCTGTTGATAATATGCCAGCGCCGCACGTCAGCTATGCGGTACAGTTAGCATGGTCAATCTGGCAAGAAAGGGAAACCCGAATAACCGGTTGAGCGACCACAGAAACGCGTGCGTGCGTGCTAAAAACAGCCTTCGTCTGTCCCAAGGTTGGTACTTCTCAGCAGCACGAAACCCTTGTGGTCGGAAGTCAGAGAAGAAGGGCAAGGCGCAGAAAACCGCTATGCTGCCCGCTTGCCCAGGCGCTGGAACCGCGAGGGTCGACGCCCGGGACCCGTCACACATGGACTGCCTACGCGCGGCGGGCCTGCACGCTCTCTGTGTACACGTATCCTGATCTACCAGACGCCCAATGCAGGATCACAAGGCGAGCCCAAATGGAAAAAGACGGTACCCGAGCGGGACTTAGAGCACTCTACCAACGACTGACTCCCGTCATGAAACAGGAACGAAGGCTCTACCTCACGGGTGGACTCTTCGTGCTCCTGAGCATCGGGACGACCCTCAGCTACCCGCAACTCATTCGAATCATTGTGGACGAGGGCATCCTGGGGGGTCGACTCGACATTATCAGCCCCTTGGCCATGGAGAACTTCGTCTGATGCGTGTCATCTTGACCTCCAACTTTTCACCCTGGTCCGCCTACGCGGGCGGGGGGCCGGTTTCGACCCACCATCTTGCGTCTGCGCTCTCGAGGAGAGGCCACGACGTGAACGTGATCTTCACCAAAGCTCCCTGGGAGCACGTCGCCCCCCCCGAGACGACTCTCTACCGCCTCCACTGGGCCGCTCTCTACCATTTCTGGAGCCAGAGCCAGGCTCCCCTTCGCCCGCTGACAGCCCTGACCGTGGCGCGCCAGGTCGAGGCCCTCTGTGCAAACGGAAAACCCATCATCGTGCATGGCCAGGGCGAAGAATCCGCGGCCATACCTCGCCTGGCGGAACGCCTGCCCATCGGCTTCGTCCTCACCTCGCGCTACGGCGCCCTGCCCCAGGCCTCCCCTCATCGAGGGCGGAGAATCTTCTCGGGGCTGTCTCTCCCCAAATATGCGGCCCTGGGCATCGCCGCCCGAGGAGCGAGAATCTGCGCTCCACCGAGCCGGTTTGGGGGCGAACTACTTGGCCGGACGTACTCGATTCCAGACCGCAACATCGAGCCTGTTCACAACGGGGTCCCCGATGCATTCCTCGATTACCACTGGGTGGCCGAGGGAGCCCATGAGAGGCCCCTGCTCTTCTTCGGCCGCTTCTTAAAAGTCAAGGGGCTGAGCGATCTCCTGAATGCCTTCGCACGCCTCGGCCAAGTGGCTCCGAGGCTCCGCCTAGTGGGCAAGGGGCCCGACGCCGCCAAACTTCGTAGGCAGGTCCGGCGTCTCGGCATCGAGGCGCGGGTAGAGTGGCGACCCTGGGCGGACCAACAGACCCTGGGACGCCTGATCGAGGACTCAAGGGCGGTAATCCTGCCCTCGCATCGAGAGAATTTTAGCCTCGCGGTTCTTTCGGCCATGGCCGTCGGCGCGCCACTCATCACCACCAACGTGGGTGGCACCCTGGAGGTCGCGGAGGACAGCGTCAACGCACTGGTCTGTCCGCCCGGTAGTATCGACGCTCTCGAAACCGCGCTGCGGCGTATCCTCGACAACCCTGCAGAGGCGGCGGCCCTGGGAACCGCCGCGGCCGAACGGGTCCGCAAGGATTTTACGTGGGACGCCGCCGCGGCTCGCTTTGAAGCGATCTACGAGCGAGTACTCCCAGGGGCGTCATCATCCGTCCGGGCTCAGCCCGTGAAGGATCAATCTTGATCCCGCGGGCTTCCGATCACCCGGCACTCTCGCACCTCACCGACGGTGGCGCCGCACCAACTAGCCCCCACGTCCCGAGCGGCCTGGCCTACTGGGTTCTCTTCGGCGCTTCGGAGACCTCCCCGTGAGCAGTCCATGGATTATCGGGGGCGCCCTGCTTCTCCTGGTCTGGCTCCCGGTTCGCCTCTACGACCTGTTCTCCGGCCGACGCCTCCTCCTCGACCTACGCGACAAGGCGCGAATGGGCCTGCGAGATGTGGCGGCCTGGGATCGCCGCGCTCAAGCCAATCCCCGCCGCAGCGATCTCGTGATCTGCCTCACCACCCTACCCAGCCGACTGCCCGAGATTGAGGCCACTCTCAAGAGCCTTCTCTACCAGTCCACTGCGCCCGCCCGTATTCGCCTCCACTTGCCCCGTCTCTCTCGGCGCGAACGAGTCGGCTACCGGGTGCCCGATTGGATCCTCGCTCTGAAGTCCATCGAAGTCGTGGCCTGCGAGCAGGATCACGGGCCGGCCACGAAGTTCATTCCGGCCCTTCAAGATCTGCCCGCAGACCAGCGCATTTTGGTGCTGGATGATGACAAACTCTATCCGCCGGACCTCGTCGCTCACTTCGACGCCCTATCGAGCGAACACCCGAAGACCGCGATGGGCTCGAGCGGGTGGTGCGTTCCCGACGACCTGAGGGACCGACAAGTCACTGCCTGGGGAACCCTCCAGGGCGTTCCCCCCGGCCGGCGCAAAGCGACCCATGTCCGCGCCCCCGAAGCGGTGGATATCCTTCAGGGCCATTCCGCTTTTCTGATACGCCCGGCTTTCTTTGACGTAGACCAGTTCGTGGCCAGCTATGCCGACGGTCCCAAAGAGGCATTCTACAACGACGACATCTGGATGAGCGGGCACTGCAAGGTGCCCAAGGTCGTATTTCCCGCCCGCCGTTTCTGTTTCGTCTCCTGGCGACGCGTCGGACTCTATGACCGCACGAGCCTCGGACGGCGCGACGCCGGAATTAAATCCCAGATCGAAACGAACACGCTCCTGATCCGGCACTTACGCGATCGTTGGATGAACTTCCTGGGCCCTATCAACAGCTAGGGACAAGCGGGGACTCTGGATCGCCCAAGATCAGTCCCACACAGAGCGCGAAGGAGTACGCCTTCGCAGACCACTCGTAAAGCGTTCAGGGCGGAACTAAATCCCTAGCGCCGCGTTGCGGATAGGATATGCAACTCTGAAAATGGGATCGAATAGGAAGGCGCGAAATGTCCTCTCGCATCACGGACGTCCCGACAGGAACTGGACAGAACTCCCCCTCAGCACGCCTCCATAGCCGCTGGGCACGGTCTGGGTCAATAAGCACATAGAGACTTGGAACAACCCCCACAGCCGGAGGACACCCCGCCAGAATTCGGCTTGAATGCCTTATCCTCGCCCTGGGCGGTGCTCATCGACATCGCAGGCTTCGGCTTGATCTATGCCGTCATCAGTGAACTGCGGAGCACATTCCGCAAGACGCACGTGTAGTAGAGCACGCTGGGGTCCGCAGGCTGCATGGTAGACTATGGCTTCCCGTACCCTTCGGCGGACGGAGGCTTGCGACAGCCGGCTTCGGCTTTCGCTTTGCTCTTTGCGCGCCGATGCGTTGACTCGGTGGATTTTCCATGACGGTAGAGCAGCGATTTACGTTCAACGAAATTGGCGATCTCTATCACCGGTATCGCCCGGGCTATCCCGAAGCGCTTTTCGAAGATCTTTTGTCCAGCTCTGGAGTTTCCGTCTCTGACCGCTTGCTCGAGTTGGGTTGTGGTACCGGTCAAGCCACGCGGGCGTTGGCCCAACGCGGCTTCGAGATGCTCTGCATTGAGCCCGGCCCCCGGCTGGCCGAACTGACGCGAGAGAACCTCGAAGCGTTTCCTGGCATCGAGGTTCATTGCCAAACCTTCGAGGACTGGCCCTGCGAAGCGGCGGCCTTCGGCCTTGTTATCTCTGCTCAGGCATTCCATTGGCTTTCGCCGGAAACCCGATTCGCGAAATGTGCCGAGGCGCTTCATTCGGGGGGAAGCCTTGCGATTCTTGGCAACTCGGTTTCCGTCGACCGATCACCCCATGGAGACGCCGGCGGGCCGCTCAGCGATCGATTGGACGCGGCCTATGCGCAATGGGCGCCGGCGCTTCTGGGCCCTCTCCCGACGGGGTGGTACGCCGAAGAGGGGCCCATTCCCGAACTTTTCGCAGACTCGGGTCTTTTCGAACCCGTGGTCGTTCGCCGATATCCGTGGAGCCGCCGCTACTCGACTGACGAGTACCTTGGCCTGCTCGGAACCCATTCCGATCATCGCCTGCTTCCTGCTGAGCAGCGCGAGGGACTCTACGAGGCGATTGGCGACGCGCTCGAGGCGTCTGGAGGCGGAATCGAGATTTTCTACCGCGCTCATCTCTATCTGGCCCGGCGCGAGGATTGAGGAATCATTTTTCCGGCCTGTTCGCCAGGTCTTCGCGCTCGCTGGCATCTCGCTGGCATATTGTGTCTTCTCGGACTCGAGAAAGGCGTCTCGGATTCCCCATCCGCCGACGCTTTCGCGGCTCCAGTTCGGCACCTGCCTTTTGGCCGTACCGGTGTGTAGAGTGGTCGAATCGATGGTGGGCGAAGGTTGTTTGAGCGGATGCAGGGAGGAGAAGGGCGATGGCAGCAGTCAGTTCGGTCCTGTCCACAACCAAGGCGTGCGCGATTTTCTGCTCGCTCGCTTTATTCTCCCTCAGCCTGGCGGCCAAGGCGGCCCGCAAGCTCGGTGCGAATACTGCGGGCGTGGGCGTTTGCTTCCTTTCTCGCGAGCTGTGGAAGCAGGAACTCGAGGCGGTGGGGCTCGAGGTTCGGGATACGGGTTGGATGCCGATGCAGCTTCCGCTTTACCAGCGCGTTCCTCTCGCCATTGGAACCATTGGGGCGGCTCACATGTGGTGCGGGAAGTCCTGAAGATTCTTTGCTTTGGAGCTTCAATCTCCTTTCAGGGGCGAATAGGAAGTTCAACGGCCGCGAATTGGCCGTTCATGGCGCACAGGAGACATGCCGAAGTCCATGCGAGGCGCAGAGGTGCTAGGGTGATATGATTCGGAGCCGGTTTTCCGACCCGGCGCGAGGAGTCCGATGTCCACAGCACCGTCCGCGCGATCTGGAGGACCCTCGTCGGGCAGCGGGTTTCTGCGCGACTGCCTCGTCTGCCCCGACCACGCATCGCCCCTGGAGCCACCCTCGGGCCACGACCCCGCATCCGGCATGCCCTGGCCTGATGGAGAGATCCGCTGCAGCGAGGGCTGTGTCTTCCCCGTCGAGCAGGGCATCCCCCGCTTCGTGGAGCGCGACAACTACGCGGCTGCCTTCGGTCTGCAGTGGCGCCGCTTCCGCCGTACCCAGCTCGACTCCCATACCGGGGTTCCCCTCTCCCAACGCAGGCTCGAGCGCTGTCTGGGCATGACGCTGGACGAACTCCGCGGCAAGAAAGTGCTCGAAGTCGGGTCCGGGGCGGGCAGGTTCACGGAACTCCTGGTCGCCCATTGCGACAGCGTCGTATCCGCGGATCTCTCCGACGCCGTCGACGCGAATCTCGAGAACTGCATGGACATCAGCCCCTACCTGCTGGTCCAGGCCGATCTCCGCAAGCCACCCTTTCGGGCGAACACGTTCGACGTCGTGATCTGCCTCGGCGTGATCCAGCACACTCCCGACCCCGAGCAGACCATTGCCACGCTGGCCGCGGAGCTTCGGCCCGGCGGTCGTCTCGTGATCGACCACTATGCCTATCGCGCCGATCGTTTCGGTGCGTTGCTCGCATTCTTCAGCGTGCATACACCGCTCCGCTGGATCGCAAAACGGCTCTCTCCGGTCGCCGGCCTGCGGCTGACTTCGGCGTACCACAGGATCTCCGACCCGATTCGGCGCCGGACCTGTCGCTACAAGCAGCTCGACCGGCTGGTGGCCCGCATCTTCGCGACATCCTGTTACTACGAGACGATTCCCGAGCTGCCGCCCGAGATATGCCGCGAGTGGAACGAGCTCGACACCCACGACTCGCTCACCGACTGGTACCAGCACAAGCGCAAGCCGGAACAGATTCACGCAACCCTCGAGAGGCTCGGTTTCGTGAACATCTGGTGCGAGAAGGGGCATCGAGGCGGCAACGGCATCGAGGCGCATGCAGAGCTGGGCAGAGGGAGCTGACCGAGCAGAGCTCTCGAGCGGGCTCGCACCTTCGGTGGTCAGCCGAGCTGCAATGCCCGATGCTCCAACGCGACTCGCGGTCGCGCTCGCCGCCCGGCAGACGCCCGCGCCAGCCAGCTAGACGTCGAGGGTCGCGTACATCCTAGTCGACGCCGAGCACATCGATCACATGATCAGTATGTCATCGAATAGGTCAGCGGCCCCCTATCCTGCTGCAATCAAGTCGCCTACGGGCGCAGCCTATTGCTAGAGTCCTCCTGCCGAGATTTCAGGATCTGGATCCATCCCTGCGGATTGTCGGAGCTACCAATTTGCGCCATCGGTAGATTCATCACGCGAGAATCGTTCCCGAGCAGCCGCCCTCCCCTGCGCATTTCAATACCCTCGCGGGTTCCGTGGAATTCCAGGGTCTACCAGCGCGCACCATTTTGCGCCCCCATGCTGTCTGCTTCGAAATTCACCTGACCGACAGGGCTAAAGACTCCCGCGCAGTGGGCTACTCCATTGACGAAACCTGTGGTGGGGAGTGCGAGTGCGCCGGCTGCGTATTGAGACGGCTTCGGCTGGTCGAGCTTGGAACTGAGAAGCTCGATCGGACCCGACCCGTCGTCCCGGTTGCTTGTGATGCGCACTCTGAGCCTCACGTGCCAGGGAACCGGTAAATCCTCGAATCCGACGAGCGTATCCTCGTCGAGCGGAAAGGTGCGGCCCCGCAAATCGGGGACCTTTGCCTCCCAGGATGTCCGGCTCGATTCGCCCACGGCTGCGAGCCATTCAATGTATTCGGAAATATCCGTTTCTGGAGAATTTCTATTCGATGTCGATAGGCGTATTGAAGCGAAGCATCTGAAAGGGGACATCGAGAGGGGACCGAGGCCCGTAGGCGGGGGGGTGTTTCTGGGTTGATGGCTACAGAACCCCTAGGCAAAAAGGGTCTTCATGTCGGCTCTCGTCCGCGTCAAGTTTCTTTGTTATTTGATCTCCGCGTACTATTCTCGCGCTAGCTAGATATAGAGAAAGGAAACAGATTATGAGCAAACGATTGAAATGGGCGGCCACTCTTTGTCTGCTCATCCTTCCCCGCGACAGGGCTCCCCTAGGGATTTAACATAACGCCCATACTCGGACGTTGTGCGGGAAGGCAGCTTGAATGTCCTCTGCCTATCCGGTTCGCTCCGCCTGAACCACTGACCCAGGGGCTACCGGCCTGTAGCGGGCTCTCGCGAGGGCCGTGCTCGTGGCGAGCGCTGTAGGGGTTCCGCACACCGGTAGCGGAGCCAACCGGACAGGCGGAGAATGTCCTATCCCCCTCATCCGCATCTACTAGGTTCCAGCGACAGTCGTGCTCGTAATCGGAATCGTAATCGGAATCGGGGCCTATCAGGTATACAAGCGCAGGGGCCGCGGCAGCCAGCGCGCCTAGGCCGGTTTGCTAGGCGGTCAACCGGATGAGCGCGATCTCGCGCGGACAATTGAGCCGCAGTGGCAGCCCGGCCATTCCCAACCCGCGATTCACGTACATCGTCGATTCGCCGCGCTTGTAGATGCCGCGAGTCTGATCGGAGATCATTCGAGAAGCATTGTGGTTCGTGGCGAAGGGAAGGGCAATCTGGCCACCGTGGGTATGTCCCGAAAGGACGAGGGGGAAGCCGAGTCGCTCCGCCTGCTGAAAGAAACTCGGCCGATGCGCCAACAAGACACACGGATGGTCACGAGGGATCTCCCGCGACAGGCGTTCGAGTACCGGACTCTCGGAATTCCTTTCCATCCAGTTGATCGATTTGGGGTCTTCGAGTCCGGCTATCACCAGCGACCGACCGTCGACGTCGATCCTCTCCCATTCATCGCGTAGCAATCGAATAGACGTGAACTCATCGATCCCCTTGGCGACTTCTTCCGTACCCGTATAGTGATCGTGATTTCCGAGCACTGCGTAGATCCCGCTGAGTGCTTCGAGCTTCGCGAGCTCAAGACAGCCGACTTCAATATAGTCGGGGCTGAAGTCGAAGAGATCTCCCGTGATGACGATCAGATCCGCCTCGAGTTCATTGATCCGTGCAACGAAGCGCGCCAAGCGATCGGCGCGGAGAAGCGGGCCGATATGCAGGTCGGTGATGTGGACCAGCTTGATATGTGCGAACTCGCTTGGAAAATTGGGCAGCGAAAATGAAAGCGAATCGACGCGCACACGGTGATTCCCGACCGTGGCGCCCCACAAGCCGGAGCCGAGTCCAAGCGTGACCACGGATCCCCCGAGCCACAGAATCCCGATATCGCGCGCGTCCTCGGCGTCAAAGATCCAGCCTCCGCTGTAGAGCAGGGCGAATACCGTCCCGAGCATCAGACCGGTCAACAGAGTGGAGACGCTTCCGAGTATCCAGACTCGGCTGAGCAGGAGGCCGAGGCCCTTTGCGTGAATCCGACTGCGGGCGACTGGAAAGAGCGCCATGTTGAGCGCGCCGATGGCGATGATGACAAGCGATCCGACTGCCCAGTCAAATCCGCCTTCTCCAAACGCGAGGCCCGTCCAATGCAGAATCAGGCTTTCGCTCAAAGTAACGAGAAGAATCGCCAACAGGAACATGCGTGCCATGCGTGAGTTCATTTCGTTCGATTTCCACTACCGAGGTTGAGTCGAAGAATTGTACGCGGTCTCTCGAGGACCCGCGTTCCTCGTCTCGAAGATAGCTCGTCGAGATCTCCCCAGGTTGCCCTCGCTACGATTCAGGCTGTGGCTGAAGAGGTCTTTCGTGCGCATTCAGAGATGGACAGGAGAGACGCCCGCCACTGGATCCCCTAGGGATTCAACATAACGCCCATACTCGGACGTTGTGCCAGAAGACAGCTTGTATGTCCTATCCCCAGCAGTTTGAGGCGAACATCGACGTGAATTCTCTGGCTGAAAAGGAAGGCTCCAATCGGGTGGCGATTGCCTATGTCTTGGACGAGGCGAAGAAGCTCTGCGAACGACAGGGCTGCACGTTTGCCGTCGTCATGGATGGTGTCAGACAACTCATCTACGACAACCCCGATGGCCCGTTCGACCGCGACAGCGGTGCCCTCTTGCTCAACCGCATTGTTTCGGAAAAGGCGGAAGCCCTCGATATACCGTTCGTTGATCTGCACGACGTCTTCGCGGATGAGTACCGCGCCACGCAAGAAAACTTCGAATACCGTTGTGATGCGCACTGGAACAAGCGAGGTCACGCAGCCGCCGCCGCGGCCATTTACGAACAGCTGATGGGGCAGGCTGAGCCCGCATCCTTGGGCGGTGACAGGGCTCAGAGATAAGGCTGCCGGGTGGCAAGCCCAAGAATACGGAACCAGTCCCATGGTTAGGGATTCGACCTGAGCATCAGGCCGCCTTCTCTTCTTCTTCGATCCCCTGCTTGAACTCCACGGGATAATAAGAACAAGGGCGCGGGAGATTGATCGGTTACGTAGAACGTGCTGCGGGGCACGCCCAGCTGCCGCAGGGTCATCTTGACCGGGAGATCGGAACCCTCGACCAGGCGGATGATCCCTATCTTCTCCGATGCAGTCTGCCTCACCATGACCCGTCAGTTTTTTTTGAGGATGCGATTGTGAAGCCTGAGCTCCGCCACCGCCTCCTTGAGCTCTCGTGGCAAGCCCAATGAAACGAGGCCCATAGGGAGCAAACGGCCAGGAGCGATCCGTAAGCGTGCATTAGCCTCGCCGCTTCATCAAAAGACCGAAAATCCCGAGTCCTACGGGCAGTGTCGGGGTGGGTGCGACGACGGGACCCAGCCCTCTCTAAAGAGCCCCTGCACCCCTCTTTAGTCTGTACCTGACTGTCGCAACGTGTAGAATATGTCTGTCAAATTCCTATTCGCGAGGCCCTGCATCGATGAAAGTTCTCTTCGTCACCGTCCACTACGAACCAGATTCTCATCACGGCGGCATTGTCCACTCAACCAGCGTCCTGGCCCGGACATTGGTCGACCAGGGACATAGTGTCACCGTTTATACGACCCGAACCGCCGAAGACATCGCTTCTCAGCCGATTCCTCCCGACTACGACTACCACGGAGTCGAAGTTATTCATCTCGACCCCGTACTGCGGGGGTACGGCTTCGGTTGCCAAACGATCCGCGAAGCCAGAAAAATTTCCCGATTCGACGTCATACTCATCGCGTCGTTCTGGCAACTCATGCACCTCCCCTTTCAACTCGCGGCCACACGCGCGTGCATTCCCGTCGTGATATCGCCTCGGGGCAGCCTCTACCGAGTGCTCGAGAAGTCGCCGGGCAGGTGGCCGCAGCGCCTGCTCTTTTGGCTCGTGATCTCAAGGATAATGAAGCGGGCCTCCGCGATTCACATAACAGCCGATGTGGAGCGTGCCGACCTCGAGGCCATCGACCTCGGCGTTCCGTCGTTCAAGGTTCCCAACCCCTTCGTGACCGAAAAATACGCCGCGATGCCGACTCAAAGGGAAGGACGCGCCCGCTTTGCATTGCCTGAGGATGTCCCCGTCATTCTTTACCTGGGGCGCCTCGATCGACGAAAAGGCATCGATCTACTCATCGATGCGCTCTCGGATACTGCGGGTAGCCAGCCGGGCGCCATCCTCGTGCTGGCCGGCCCTGACTTCGATGCCGAAAAGACACTCCGGGCCCAGGTGAAGCGGGCCGGTCTCGAAAGCCGGGTCCGTTTCACGGGCCTGGTCGATCCCGAGGGTCGGGCAGCGCTCTTCGCCGCCTCGGATCTCTGCGCCCTGACCCCTTATGGCGGAGAGAACTTTGGGAACGCAGCGGCCGAAGCCTTGGCTGCAGGGCTCCCCGTACTTCTGAGTGACCAGACCGGAGCGGGCGAGCACGTCGAGGAATTTCGAGCAGGCCTCGTTGTCTCTCCTGAACGCCAGGCGGTATCCGCAGCCCTGGCATCGCTTCTGGAAGACCGTGATGCACTTGCGGTCATGGGCCAGTCCGGCCCGCGTCTGGTTTCCGAACATTATGCCGCCGATATCGTGGCCTCTATGATGGCGCGAGCATTTCAAGATCTACTCGAATCGAATCAGTCCGAAGGACTCGGTTGGCAAGAGTCAACCCCCTAGACGTACCTCCATTTCCAAATCTGATCGGCCGGCCAGGGTTTGGCCCTGCTCGTTGACCCCATCGTGGACAAGGTCAGCGCGGCAGAGAAACTGATCTATCAGATGATGGCCCTGCAGCCCGAGTACCTCGGTTACCTCCGCTAGAACTTCCTCGCTCCTGGCCTTTCCACCATCCCGCAAAACGAACCGGGGCATCCGCTCGAACCACGGCAGCAACTTGTCCCCTGCCCGCCGCCGGCCAATTGATGACCTATTCCGGGCACTGCACCCGCTGCTGTCTTTTTCTAGCAGCCATCGTCGTCACCCCACTTGTCCGCATGAAGTCGGAAGCTGACGCCAAGCCCAACGCCTCATTGACCCGGGGCGCGGTTCACCCGATCAAAAAGTCGTCGCGGCAACGCGAACGGCCTGCCCCTAGAACTGAAAATAGATGAATTCCAAGTGCCCAAAGACGCCGAAAAATACGATCCCGTAGAAAGCGGCCAGGTAGCAAGACCATCGAATCGGTCGAATTTCCCACAGTCGAAAGCAGGAAGCCGGGGTGTACTCCTGCACGATTTCAACGCCTATCAGAAGTCCGGAAGCTGCTGACGGGATACACTCGGACGTTGTGCCAGAACCCAGCTTGAATGTCCTATCCCCGGAGCTCTTCTGTTGCAGG
>DUCH01000347.1:0-5632 GCA_012959865.1 Myxococcales bacterium
TGGAGTTTTCGAGGGGTCGCGGGCGCAGTTGCGCTGACCTACGGGTTGGTCGCCCTCTTCTGGTACGGATCGCTCCTGAAAAAGCTCAATACACCGCTTGAGCAGCCCCGGGGAGGCGTATTGGTCACTCCCTTGGAGGCAATGGAAATCAACTACCAGGTCCGACATATTCACAAAAACATTCCCGAAAGCGGCGCGCTTTTCACGCTGCCCGACCTCACCATGCTCAACTTTCTGGCCGAACGCTCGGTCCCCAGCGCCTGGTATAACCTGTACGAGCACCATATTGCACAGGACAGCGGCCGGGGCGTCGCCGATGCCGTGGAGGCTCAAGGGGTCCAGTACGCGGTGGCCCGGTACAATAATTTTTTTTCCGACCGCGTCGGCCTGCTCGACTATGCGCCCGAACTCTCGAGCTACCTGATTTCAAATTTTGAGCGAATATTTGTCGGCGGGCGGGAAAACTACATCGTCTACCGGCGCCGCGAACAACCGAGTACCGAGCATCCCCACCTGGACCCGCTTGCCGATTGCGAATTCGAAACTCACGGGGGTGAAGTCAAAAAGCATCTGCTGTTTTCAGCCCTCTACCACAAGGCGGCATTCGGTCGACCGATTCCCGAGGACGGCATCACGACCCGCTGCCCCCTGCAGATTCCTCGATCCGGTGGCTTCCTCGCGCTGGAAATCGGGTATCGGAAGCCCCATCGCTCTTCGCCGGGCACCCGGCTCAAAGCCTCCATCGACGTTTTGGCCCAAGGCGAGCGGACTTCGATCTTGAGCGAGCGGCTCCCCGTGGTCCGCTGGCGAGACGCCCCGCGCCAACAAGCCTTCAAACGGTTTGAGATCGATCTAGGACCCTGGGCGGGGCAAGCGATCACCCTCGAATTCGCCACCCAGCTCGAAGGCTCGACTCTCGATTCGCATCTGGACTTGAAAGGCTTTGCCATGGTGTATCGCGATCCACGCCTGCAAAGCAAACCCGGTGGGGCACGCCCATGAACCCGGCGAAAGGCTTCCGCTCGGAGGGATCAAACGTGTGACGAACAACTACGGCACGGATTCTGCGCCCGGCCATATCGAATTTCGAGGCCTCGAGTATCACGCCAACGACGAAGTTCACCCTGCAAGCTACGTCATGGCGGGATCCGCCCAACAGGGATGGAAAATTTCGCGCAACGGGTCGGAGCATCTCACTCTTGGACCCGGCTACCGACTGCTGCGTACCCATCGCTGTGGAGTCTGCTCGACCGATCTCGACCGTCGTTTCCTGCCCTTTCCCCTGCCGCAGATCATCGGGCACGAATTGATCGCCCTGGATACCGACGGAAAGCGACACGTGGTGGAAATCAACGCGTCCCATGCCGCCCGAGGGCTCGACGACGAATGTCCTTTTTGCCGTTCCGGACTCACCACGCACTGTCCCGAGCGCCGAGTCCTGGGAATCCATGATCTTCCCGGCGGCTTCGGACCCTGGGTGCTCGCACCCGAGCATGGGACGATTCCCGTGCCCAATGCCCTCCCCGACGATGTCGCTGTCCTGGTCGAACCCTTCGCCGCAGCGCTCCACGCCGCCGAACAGGTGACCCCCATGCCCGGAGAAACCGTCGCGGTACTCGGACCCCGTCGGCTGGGCCTGCTCGTCGTGGCCGCATTGGCGGCGCGTCGACGGCGCGACGGGAACACCTACCGGATTCTTGCTCTATCGCGTCGCCCTGGGCTGCGCGAACTCGCGCTGACTTTTGGCGCTGACCAAGCGGCTCCCCCCCCTGCCCGCGTTTCCGATTTCTCTCCCATGGCGGATATCGTGATCGACACCACCGGTAGCCCCACCGGCCTGGAGCTATCCATTCGGCTTGCGCGGCGAGAGGTCCACCTCAAATCCACCCATGGCCAACCCGCCGCCGGCCTTGCCCACACAACCGAACTCGTGGTGGACGAGATTACACTGGGGGCTTGGCCCGACCGAGAAACCGATACCGCGACCTTGCTCGCCGAAGCGCCCTGCCAAGCAGGCGATTTGCCTCGCGTCGCTTGGCTGGTGGGCGATGAGCCGCCCCCCGGACTGGCGGAGAGAGCCGAACTTCACGTCGGGCGCGATGCCGCGGCCCTGCTCAGCAAGCTTGAGACCACTCCAGGGCGCCTGCCAAGAGCCGATATCGCGGTGGTCGAAGACGCCGCCGGAGTCGACGCCGCGCTCCGTCCCCGCGCCGGAGAAGAAATCGCCTTGGTCCGCCCGCGCGGTCGAATTTGTCTCTACGGCCGCTCCGGCGATGATGGCCCACTGCTCGGCGCCATCCGAAACCGGGGGCTGGAGTTGAGCGCCTCGCGTTGCGGAGATTTCCGCCGCGCACTTACCCTGCTCGAATGCGACTCCGAACTGGCTTCGCGTCTGCCCAGCCTCGTCACCCATCGAATGCCCGCCGGGCAGCTCTCTCAAGCGCTGGATCTCGCGCGTAGCCCCGACTGCATCAAGATCGTTCTCGACCATCCAGGAAGCTGAGAGCACGCCGTCGTCGACCCTACGGGTTTAAAAATCGGAGCCCGCCTGCGCACAAAAATTCAATGGGGCTCGGCATCGTCGCCCTGCGCGGCGGGGCGATCCGTTTCGACGGGCAATCGAATTTTGGGCGGGCGGATCGCGGTGAGAAGCACGTACCAGGCGGCAAGGTAAATTTCCGAGGACTCGATCTTCGAGACACCCGCGTTGCGCTGCTCGAAAACGATGGGCAGTTCACCAATCGAAAAGCCATAGCGCGTCACCCGCCAGGTCATCTCTTCGAGAAACGAATACCCCGAGGAACGGATCTCAAAAGGCCGGACGGTCTCAAGGACCTTCCGCCGGTAGCCGCGGTAGCCGGCCGTACAGTCGCGAACATCGACCCGCAAAAGCGTCCGCGCGTAGAAATTGGCGAATTTGGAGAGCAAACGACGCGTCCAGTGCCAGTTCGCGATTCCCCCTCCCGGCACGTAACGCGACCCCACCACCATATCGCGCCGATCGAGCAGCGCGATCAACTTGGGGAGGTAGCTGGGGTTGTGGCTGAAGTCGCAGTCCATAGTGAAGACGTAGTCAAAATCACGGTCGAGCCCGAAGCGAAAGCCGCTTAGGTAGGCGGTCCCGAGCCCAAGTTTCCCGGAGCGACGCAGAAGGTGCAGCCTCGGCTCTGTCTCCTGAACAGTCTCCACAATATCCCCGGTCCCGTCGGGACTCTGATCGTCCACCACCAGAACCTCGATCCGACGGTCTTGGTCGAGCACCTGCCTGGAAAGACTCGCGACGTTCTCGGCCTCGTTGTAGGTGGGCAAAATAACGAGGATGCGTTCCGCCGAGGCGCTCTTTCGGGACATGGCGAACAACCTCGAAGCGACGGGAAAGTGGCATCCCCGAAAGCGGGAGACGCAGCAACAGAATACCAATTTGGGCGGGAGGAGGTGGAAAGGGGCGGAAAGCGAACAAGATCCGCTGGCCGAAGCGCTCGGCCGTCAGGCCGGCCGAGCGAGCACAAAAAGCCGATTCTCGCGTCGGAGCAAACGCGCGGCCAAAAACAACGACTGGAGTCCGATACGAACCCCGGGCGAGAGGCTCAGCCGGCGAAGATCGGTCAGCTCGCGCTCCATCTGAAAGATACGCAGACCGCCCAGACCCAGGCAATTTCGAAGGCTGTCGGGAGTGAAATAGAGAAAATGCTGGTCGATATAAAACTTCTCCAGAGGGGCAATCAGTCGCCCCCCGCTCGCACGGTAAAGGAGCCCACCCACCAGATCGAGAATGCTGCGCTGGTTGGGCGTGGAGAAACTCACCAGCCCGTCCGGAGCTAAACAGCGCCGGGCCGCCCGGATAAGATCCACCGGTCGCCTCGAGTGCTCGATCACGTCCCAGCCAGTCACTAGGTCGAAGGTCTCGCCCAAATCGGCCAAGGTCTCGAACTCGCCTACCCTGGGATCCAGACCAAAGTGATCGCGCGCGTGCTTCGTCGCCTCAAGACTTTCGTCGATCCCGAAGGGCTCCCAGCCCCTGCGGCGAGCAACGGACAGAAATAGTCCGGTGCCGCAGCCTACATCGAGCACCCGACCGGGCGGCTTGATGCGTTCGATGGTGTCGAGCCATGCCTCGTATTGTTCGACCAGGGGATTCTCTGGATCATCCTCAAAACAAAATCGGTAGTAGTCCTTCAGCTCGGGCAGCGAGCCTTCACCGCTCGTATAGAGCGAGGCAAAGAGCCGCTGGATCTCCACCGGAGTCGGAAGGGGATGCAAGAAAATTTGTCCGCAAGGCTTGCACTGAACGACTTCGAATCGGGTTATGCGATAGCGCTGACCAACTTCGTCGGATCCGCAGATCAAGCACTGGGGCGGAGAGCATTCGGACACCCTGCCGAGTCTGCCACAACGTGGCGACTACGAACAATCGGGGAGCCGCTTTCAGCCGCGCCGGGCCCGTTTTTGAGCGGATTCTAGAGCGACTCTCGGGTCGCCTCATCGCTTCGCCCATCCGGGGCGACCAGCCTCGGCTCCGCCCAGCCGCCAAAGAACAGTTCTTCACCGTGAATATTTTCAGCCACGGTGCTGAGTTCCAAGGTCACCTCCTGCCCCCGCCAAGCCCCCAGATCGACATCGATCTCGAACCAGGACCGGTCTTCGATTCGGCTCGCCGGACTTAAACGCCGCTCGTAGAGGACCTCAAGGCTCTCTGTGGTGCGGATCGCCAACCGAAATTCGACCCATGACGTCGGCATATTGGACCAACGCTGGGGATGAACCGCCACCGCGGTCAGCAAGCGTCCGCCTTCCGGGGGCACTCGAAACGGGAGATCCATGACACTGCGCCGATCCCCGCTCGAGGGGCGAAGCGCGATGACCGGTCGAAAGGGCCAGAGCATCGACCGAAGGAAATGATCGCGAGACTCGGGCGGAACCACCCGAGGTGGACCACTGGCCGCCTCGACCCACACCGTCGCGTTTTCGGCCCCAGGCTCGACAACGGGTTGGCCGGGGGTTTGCTCCGCCGGGCTGCGGCGCCTCAGGGCCGCCGGCTTGTAGCCCAAGAAGTCGTAGCTGAATACGCGATCGATCTCGAAGTTCTCCACGAGATAGGCGAATAGGATCGGTGCGTGTTCCCAGACGGGCGCAAAACTGAAGAACTGGCTGAAGTGGTAAAGAACCAGATCGGTCTGAGTCGCCTCCATGGCATCGACGATGGCTTGATCGCGATTCGGAATCTCGGCGAAGGGCCAGACAATGTACGCCGACCGATGCGGCGCCATGCGCTCGGTCAAAAAATAGGCCACGGTGAAATAGGGCAGCGCTGCGATCCGATCGCCGGGCTCGCTATTCGCCTCCACGTATTCGATCACCGCTTCGAGCATCGCTGCTTCACCGGGTTTGACATAGACACCCGCCCGGGGGCCGGGGGCCAGCACCGAGTGCTCGGCTTTGAAATTAACGAGCAAGCGACCCGAATACCCAACCAGGATCAGGGCGGGCAGGAGAATCACCGCCGTCGCCGCCACAAGACGAAAGCGCCGACCCGACAGAGTTCCGTGAGCGATGAAGATCGTCGAGACGATCAGGGGCCAATAGAGTACCGCGAGATGAACGTAGTCCTGGGGCTTGTTGAGCCAAACCAGCA
>DUCH01000347.1:5695-17692 GCA_012959865.1 Myxococcales bacterium
CGGAACCCTGGGGCGCGCGGAGCCCATCACGCAGGGTCCAGAGCCGGAATCCTTCGACGGCCAAGAGAAGCTGGGGACCAAAGAAGAAGGCCTTGATGAGAAAATCGTAGGTCGCGGTTTCCGTGTAGATGGGGTGGGTGCGCAAGGCGGCCCAGTCCGCGGCCATCACGATGCCCGGCATGACATCTGCCCTCGCCAACTGTGTTCTCAAAGCGAGATCCTGGGTAAAGATTGGGAACAAAGAGGGAAACTCCGAATACGAATAGGCCCCCATGCCAATGAAATGGTTGAAAACGGTGAACTGGAGAAGATCGCCCAGAACGCCCACTCGCCAGTAGTACAGACCCGTAAGCGCGCCAACCAACGCAGCGGGCAGAATGAAATCGGCGAGTACCCGAACGAGGGCGGGCCGACTCTTCCTGGGCTGGGAAAAGACCGAGACCAAAAGACAGGTGACGAGAGCCAACAGTGCAGCCGCTCCGTAATCCTGCTTGCAGAGAACTCCCAACCCGAAGAGAAAACCGGAAAACATCAGGAGTCGTCGTCCGCCGCGTTCAAAGTACACCACCAGAGCAGTCGCACTGGCGAGCAGAACCAGAAGACTCGTGGTCGAATAGCTGTAGATCTGCCAGTGCGGGAAACACCAGATGCGGTAGATCCAGAGACAAGCCACCGCTAGCCAAGCCCAGGAGACCGAAGTGCCCTTGCGCACCAGAAAAAAGACCAGCGCGGAAAAGAGTGCAAATTCGAAAACTACGACCCAACGCGACGCGCGAATCGAAGCCCCGAAAATTTCGAAAATCATCGCCAGAAAGTGAAACGCTCCGGGCAGCGGATAGAACGTTGCGTCCCGGTAAAATTCACCGCCGCGGGCCCGAAGGTCGGCGAACGCCACCATATGCCCCTCGTCCATGAAGCTGAACCAGAGATCGAAGAAGGGAAGTTGAACCAGCAGCGTAAGGACGAAAACCAGAATCACCGCAAGCCCGGAGCGAATACCGGATCGGCCCTGTTGCATACGCTGCGGTTCATCCAATGGTGACAAGCCTCGGCCAAAAAGAAACGCTTGGGGGTGGGAGGGGAGGGGGGAGGGGAGGAGGGTCGGGGGTAACGAGTGGGGTGCGAGTCGGAGTGGGATCGGGCGGAGTTGGCGCCAAAATCAGGACCCGGCTGAGAACTGACGTAAACCCCTGCTCTGCCTAAGATTATCGCATCAAGAATCCGGCATCGCCCCCGGGTCCGGCCCGAAAAAACGCCCCAGAGGCCCGGCCCGCTCGGCAGATCGACTCGCGAGCCCTGGCCCTTCTCTCCCCCACGCGACGCATTGGGGAAAACATCGCCCACGAACCCGACCGTGCGCCGCGCTCTGGGCCTGCATTTTACTCACCGAGGGGGCGATCCCCTTTCCCTCAACGGGCCGTCGCCTTGGCGCCTTGCTCGGCCACCGCAACTCTCTCGAGGCCCCGGGCGAATGGGGTCCCGGGTTGGCATGGCGTGGGGCTGGGCTACCTGTAGGGGCTCCAGCAACCGGATGATCTCGATGGAAAAAGACATGGAGGAGCGTCCCGGGCGCGGCGCGGCCCGAACCTGGTCTCCGCGGACAACTCCGCGAATCACCCGAGCTCGAGCGATTCGCGGGGCGCTGGCCATGACGGCTACGGTGGCCATGCTGCTCGCGGTACCGGGCTGCGGCCCGGATCGTGCGAACTCGGACAAGGCCCAGCCCCGCATCCTTATCATTGGCATCGATGGCGCCAGCCCGCGGGTCACCTTCCCGATGATGAAGGCCGGCAAGTTGCCGCACCTGGCCAAGCTTGCCGCCCAAGGCGTATCCGGACCCTTGCGCTCGATCCTGCCCCTCTACTCACCGCGGATCTGGAATACCATCGCGACCGGTCGGACCGCCCCGGAACACGGCATCCCCGCGTTTGTCCACGAGACTCCCGATGGGGAGAGAACGCTCTACCTCAGCAGCGACCGCCGAGTCCCGGCGCTCTGGAACATTCTCTCGGCCGCAGGCAGAACCGTGGGCGTCGTCAACTGGTGGACCACCTACCCCCCGGAGGAGATCAACGGCGTAATGGTGTCGGACCACTTCTTCCCCGAGCAAATCACCACGTTCAAGAAATTTTTCAAGGACAGGAAAGCTTCGGAAGGCGCGCTCCTCCACCCAGTATCCTGGGCGCCTCGTGCCGAAGAGCGGCTCTTGGACCCCACTCACCCAACGGATTTCAGGGACTTCTTGCTCGACAATGAGGCCCTGCCCCACTGGCTAGTCCGCCCCACACTCAGCCAGCAATTCGTCACCGACGAGAAAATCGTTCGGGTTGCTCTGGGCCTCCAGGCCGATTATCGGCCCGATGTTCTGATGGTTTATCTGCCGGGTATCGACCGGGTCTCCCACTGGCTGTGGGGCAACATCGAGCCCGCCGAACTCTATCCTCCGAACGTTCAACCCAACGACGATGAACGCCGGGCCGGTGCGGAGGCTCTGCACAACTACTATGCGTTTACCGACGCCTTGATCGGACGGCTCGTAGAAGGGTACGGACCCGAAGACCTGATTCTCGTCGTCTCCGATCACGGATTCGAGGCAGGCGTCGGCCTGACGGTGCTGACTGGAAGCCACAATACTTTGAAAGCCGTGGACGGAATTCTTTTCGCCCGAGGGCGCGGGATTCCAGCCGATTGGCCGGCGGGTCCGGTCAACGTCTACGAAATCGCGCCTTCGATTTTGGCCTTCGCGGGCCTGCCCGTGGCGCGCGATATGGTAGCCGGCCCGGCCCCCTTCATCGGTCAAGGAGAGTTCGAGTCGGTCGCAAGCTACGACGAAATTCCCATCGAGCGCTACGCGCCGGCGAAATCGGGCAACGAAGAAGACATCATCGAACACCTTCGGGCATTGGGTTATCTCGAAGAGAAAACGCCTCCCCAAGCCGATGAGCGACTCCCGGCGCCATGAGTCAAGACCGCAGCAAAATTCTCGCCCACTGGGTCGGACGGTGGATGGACGGAGTTCGTCGCCGCTCGGGATGGGTAATCGCCCTATGCTCGGGTTTCACACTCATCGCAGGGTTCTACGCGGTCACCGAACTTGGGGTCAATTCGGACAACGTTCAGATGGTGGCCGAGGACCTGCCGTCTCGCCGAAACCATGAGGCCTTCGCCCGGCTCTTCCCCAACCTCGAGAATGCGCTCCTCGTGGTCATCGATGCCCAAACCCCTGAGCGGGCCCGGGAAGCAGCCACCGTTCTGGAGGCGCGCCTTCGGGCCGATCCCGAATACGTAGAAGACGCTTACGTGCCCGGGGGCGGGAAATTTTTCGAGACCCACGGCCTTCTCTACCGCAGCACTGACGATCTCGACGTTTTCGCCGACCAGATGGCGCGCATGCAACCGATCCTCGCCGGCCTTGAACAAGATCCGAGCATCGCGAACCTTGCCTCGCTCATCGAAGCAGGACTTGAAGCGACCGGTCGGCCCGGAGCTGATCTCCCCGTAGGCCCCGAAGACTGGTCGGCCATTCTCGATTCGGTGGGCAACGCGACCCTCGCGGTGTACAGCGAATTTCCCTTGGCGTTGTCCTGGGAGCAGCTCCTCCTCGAAGGATCCGAGGTCGAGGTATCCCGTCGCCGGGTGCTGGTGGTTCACCCGGTCCTCGACTTCGATAGCTTCCTGACCGCGGGTCGCATTATGGATCGCATTCGCCAGCATGCGGCGGAACTCGGCTTGGACCCCGCCCGCGGCGTCGAAATTCGGATCACGGGAAACCCAGCGCTCAACTACGAAGAGGTGCTCGGCCTGGCGTGGGATCTTGGGCTGGGGGGCGTAGTCTGCTTTTTCTTTGTCGCCGGCGTGCTCAGCCGCGCGCTGCGCTCTCTTCGCCTGGTCGTCGCCGCCCTGGTGACGCTGCTGGTCGGGCTCATCTGGTCGGCGGCTACCGCCGCCGCGGTGGTGGGTCACCTCAACCTGGTCTCCGCCGCCTTCGGCGTCCTCTTTATCGGCCTTGGCGTGGACTTCGCGATCCATCTTGGCATGGCCTATGCGGCGCGGATCCGGGAGGGCCTCGGACACGACCGAGCGCTGCGCGAAGCGGGCGAGAGTGTGGGCGGCTCCTTGATGATCTGCACGTTGACCACCGCCGTCGGATTTTTTGTTTTTGCGCCAACCGATTATCTGGGCGTCGCCGAGTTGGGGCTAATCGCTGGCTACGGAATGTTCATCATCCTTTTTCTCACTCTCACCCTGTTTCCCGCGCTGCTCAGTCGCTGGCTGCGAGTCGAAAGCGCCGAGGGCATTGCGGGTGAACTCCATTTTCGATCGACCTGGTGGCGCTTTTCCGAGAAATTCCCCCGGCTCGTGCTGGCCACAGCACTCGTGCTCTTCGTCGGCAGCCTCGCGCTGGCGCCCCAGGCGCGCTTCGACCTCAATGTGATTCAGATGCGCGACGCCACCACCGAATCGGTGCAGGCCTTCAACGACTTGCTCGCGCAATCGGGCGCCATGTCGCCGTGGTTTGTGAACTCAGTCGCTCCGGATCTTGCCAGCGCTCAGGCGCTCGCCGAGAGAATGCAAGGCTTGGAAAGCGTGGCGTCGACTCTCACCCTGACCGACTACGTTCCCGAGAGCCAGGAAGAAAAACTCGAAATCCTCGCGGATCTCGGTTACTTGATGGACACGCCGCCCCTGGCCGACAACGACAAGCCCGAAAGCAACCTCGAGGCCCAGGTCGCTGCGCTCGAGGATCTCCGCCGATTTCTAGGCGCCGACTGGATTCAGCGCGATACCCGCTCGGAACTGGTGGCCAGTGTCCGCATCCTGCGCGATAAGCTCGACTTGTTCTTGCTCCGGATCCGTAGCGAAGACGATCCCCTCCCAGCCCTGAAGAAACTCGATGAACTCCTGCTCTCGGGCCTGCCCGACCAGGTGGACCGGTTGAGGTTGGCCATCAACACCGACGGTATCCGCCGGGATGACCTGCCCACCGACCTGGTCGAGCGCATGATCGCCAAGGACGGACAAGTTCGGATACAGACCTTTCCTCGCGATGACCTGGGCAACCAAGAGGCCTTCGTTCGTTTTACCGAAGAAGTTCAATCCATCGACCCCCGGGCTGCGGGGGTGGCCATCAATCTCGTGGGGTTCGGCCGGGCCACGCGCTCGTCCTTCGAGCAGGCCTTGATCTCCGCCATGGCGATCATCACCGGGCTTCTCTTCGTGCTCTGGCGCCGGATCGGCCCGGTACTCCTGGTGATCTCGCCACTTGCACTCAGTTCCCTGCTCACCGTAGCCGCCATGGTGCTCCTGGGGATTCCCTTCAACTTCGGCAACATCATCGTGATCCCGCTGCTTCTCGGCATTGGGGTCGACAGCGGCGTGCATCTGGTCCAGCGCGCGCTGCAATCGGGGGGACGAGCGCGAGACTTGATGGACAGCACCACGGCCCGGGCGGTTTTCTACAGTGCCCTGACCACCACGGTTAGCTTCGGCACCCTCGCCTTCTCGTCCCACCGCGGCATGGCGAGCCTGGGCGTGGTCCTCGCCATCGGAATGGTATGCACCGTCATCGGCAATCTCATCGTCCTGCCCGGATTGCTGACCCGCTTCCCTCCCCGCTGAAATTCGAAGAGCCCCCGAAACGCGGCTCGATCAAGGCTCTATGCGGGCTTCCAGTACTCGGCGCAGCCGCGCCTCTTCTCTGCGCAGCCGGATGGATCGCCCGCCCGTCACGTAGACGAGACCCTTCTTGGCGCCGCGCGGCTTCGATACCTGTTTGATGGGCACCACGTGAACATCGGCGTGGCCCGCATTCTTCTGCTTCGAAAAATGCACCGCCAGCTCGCACGCATCCAGGACCGATTCGGGAGGCGGATCATCGCGACCTTCGGTGCGAAGAATCACGTGGCTTCCCGGCGCGCCGTCGAGGTGAAAAAAAAGATCCTTACCCCGAGCCAGCCGCGTGGTGAGATAGTCGTTGCCCTCATCGCTGCGCCCGACCCAAATTTCGAGCTCATCCCCACTCAGATACCGCCGGGGATGGAGCTTCCGAGGCAGTTCCCGAAAGCGGGCGGGCAGGCGCGACTCGCCGACGGCGGGCCCCTGCCCCGAGGTGCGCGCAGCTTGTCGCCGCCCGAGCATCCGCGCAATATCGGGGTCGGCGGCGAGTTCTTCGAGAGCGGCGCGCCCGTTGGCGCGATGCGCCCGCTGAGCTTCCTCGTCTCCATCATCTTCCGCGTTTTCCGCGTTTTCGCTCGTCGCGGTCGCCAGCCGCGCCTTCAAATCGGCGACTTTTTCAAACCACGCCCGCGCTTCTTCCACCTGCCCGCCCGCCTTGGTCAGCCGCCGAAGCAGTTTTTGATAGCGTTTGAAAATTGCTTCCAGATTCTTTCGAGGACTCAGGGTGGGATCGAGAGCAACGGAAACTTCTTCCTGGGTCTCGTAGTCGCGCAACGTCACTTCGCTGTCGCCAGCCCGAACTTTGGACAAAGAACCCTTGAGAAGTTCCCCGTGGCGCTGGAGAACGTTGGCCTGATCGGCCTCGGCGAGTTCCTTCTCGATCTTCGCTAGACGCCGCTCGGCGTTCTTGAACTCGCGCTTCAGAACCTGGCGAATCTCTCGGCTCAAATCCGTCGCGTCGTTTCGGCCTTCGTTCTTTGAATAGTGGCTCTCGATGGCCAGCAAGAAATTTTTCTCTGTCGCGCCGGAGAAACGATCCTCTCCGGCCTTGGGCGGGCCGCTACCCGGAAGCGAGAAGGTCGCCCCCGGAACCAATTCCGGGCGGGTGTCCCCAGGAGCACGCAGCGCGAGAATCACCCGGCCCTGATCGTCGAGAATATAAACGTTGCTGCGCTTGCCCAAGAGGGAGAGAACCAACTCAAACCGCCCTTCTCCGCTCTCGAATTTGAGCCCCAACACCCGATCTTCCCCCCAGATCCGCGCCCCATTCAACCGAGCGCTGCTCATATGCGCCCTAATCCAGCTCACAAAGGCCGGCGGGTTTTGGGGCGCCTTGGGGAGACCCTCGACCTCGGACACGCGCGCCACCTCCGAGCGGCAGCAAATGAGAAGGAAACGTTTGCGCCCTTTTTCATCACCGGGGTGCCGCCCATAGAGGGTGAGAACGACGCGGTCCTTGCCGGGCTGAACGCAGCGTTCCAGGCGGTGGCCCGCAAAGCGGCCATCAAGGATTTCGGCCACCCGGCGCATTTCGCTGAGATTGAGCACCCGAGTATTCCCCCTAGCTCTGGCAATTCGGACAGTAGTGGGCGCTGCGCTGAGCCACTACGCGACGAATTATGGCTGCTGCGCAGGTTAGGCACGGCTCGCCGGTCCGTGCGTAGACCTTGCGCTCGTCCTGATAGCCCCCGTCGCTGCCGTCGGGAGCCACATAATCGCTGATACTCGACCCCCCGGTTTCGATCGAGCGCTCGAGCACGCGAACCACCGCCACAGCAAGCTTCTCGGCTTCTCTCCGCGTCAACCGGGCCGCCCGGCGCCCCGGGCGAACACCCGCCAGGAACAGCGCTTCATCGGCATAGATATTCCCGACACCGGCGAATACCGTCTGGTCGAGGAGCAACGCCTTGATGGGCGTGCGGCGCTTTCGACTCGCTGCGAAGAGCTCTGGGCCGTCGATCTCCAGAGCATCACGGCCCAGACGGTCGAGGCGGGCATGCCCCTGGCCAGGCGGTAGCCAGAGCAATTTCCCGAATTTTCTCACATCCCTGAAGTAGATATCCGGCCCGTCCCCCTCGATTTTCAAAGTGAGGTGGGTATGCACGTCGGGCTCGAACGCGCTTTGGTCGTCGGGGCCCAACGAAGAACGCGCCGTCGCCGAAAGCAAGCGCGGACTGATTGCCCGGCTGGAAAAGAGTTGCCCCGTCATCCCGAGATGGATCACCAGGGTGCTTTGATCTCCGAGGCGGACCAGCAGATATTTACCGAGGCGGTCCACGGCTTCGATTTCGGCGCCCGGCAAAACAGCACCCAACTCGGAGGGTGAGGTCACGAAAACATAGCTGGGCGCAGTGGTCGCCACGGCCGCGATGCGGCGGCCGACCAAAAGCGGCGCGATTCGCCGCCGAGTGACCTCAACTTCGGGCAATTCAGGCATGGACACCGGGCAGTCTAGCCCGCATCTTGGGTCCACCCCCGTTCTGGAGAGCCGGGCGCCGAGCGTCTGCACGAGATTCGATGAACAACGGAGCGACCCCAGCCCCCGCTCCCGGGGGCAAACGGCGGCGGAACCGACGCCCGCCGCCCAAAATTTCTCCGGCCGATTTCGAGCGCGCGGCCCTTCGGCATCTCCAGCGTTTCCCGTGCTCGGCGGAGGGTTTGCGCGCGGTGCTCCTGAGGAGGGCCAAACGGAGCCATACCCACCACGGAGGTGACCTCGCCGAGGCCGAATCCATTATCGAGGCCACCGTCGTCCGGATGGCGGCGCTTGGGTTTGTCGACGATCGCCGCTACGGGAGGGCCCTTGTGCGGAGCCTCCGCGCCCGGGGCGGTTCCTTGCGGCGCGTTGCCGCGCGACTTTATGCAAAGGGAATCGCGAGCCCTCTGCGGGACGAATTGCTCGAGGAGGTCCGCGCACCCCAGGCCGAACTCGAGGCCGCGCGCACCTACGCGCGGCGCCGAAGACTCGGGATTCATCGCCCGCTCGCTGGCCATGGGCGCTCCCAAGAACCGGAGAAAATCGAAAAAACCGAGAACGACCGCGAAGCCGAAAACACACAACGACAACGCGATCTCGGGGCCCTCGCCCGGGCGGGATTTGGCTTCGACATCGCTTCCCGTGCCCTCGATGAAGGATGACGCGCGCCGGCGACTTGACTGGGAAACGCGGAGCCCGGGGCCAGCAGACCGAGGGGCTGTGGTAATGTGATGTGGCGGACACTCCGAGCGAAAAATCCTTCCAGACCGAGCGGTCGCTCGGTGAAATATAGAGACAGCTGAATCCAGCGAAATTTTCCGACCCCAGCCCGAGCGAGAATCGAGAGCCCGCATTGACTGAACGCGTTTCCAGCCAGCCCTACCCCGACGTCGACCCTCAGCCGAACTTTTCGGAACTCGAAGATCGCGTTCTTGCGCGCTGGCGCGAGGCCTCTACGTTCGAACGTTCCGTGGAGGGGCGCGAGGCCGGAGAGAAAGGCAGCAACGAGTACGTCTTTTATGACGGTCCTCCTTTCGCCAATGGTTTGCCGCACTATGGGCATCTCATTACCAGCTACATCAAGGACATCATTCCGCGCTATCAGACCCTGCGCGGACGCCGTGTCGAACGCCGATTCGGCTGGGATTGCCACGGGCTTCCCGCGGAAATGGAGGCCGAAAAGGAACTCGGAGTTTCGGGTCGCACCGCGATCATGGAGTTCGGCATCGACCGCTTCAACGATCACTGCCGAAAATCCGTCATGAAGTACACCGAGGAATGGGAGCGTTATATCGATCGGGCCGCACGCTGGGTCGATTTCGGCAACGACTACAAGACCCTCGACCTTCCCTATATGGAGAGTTTGATCTGGGCCGTGAAACAACTGCACGAAAAGGGGTTGCTCTACGAGGACTACAAGGTCATGCCCTATTCATGGGCCGCACAGACTCCGCTTTCCCTCCACGAGACCCGACTCGACGATGCCTACCGGGAGCGTCAGGATCCAGCCGTCACGGTGCGCTTCAAGCTCGAACCCCAGGCCGGTGATCCCGGTGCCATGGAGTTGCTGGCTTGGACAACCACGCCCTGGACCCTGCCTTCGAACCTCGCCCTCGCCGTAGGGCCGAGTATCGCCTACGCGATCTATCGCCAGGGAGACCGTCATCTCGTCCTGGCCGAAGAAACCGTCGGCAAACTCGAAAAAGAACTGGCCGGCGCCGAACGGATAGCAACGATCAGCGGCGACGACCTCGTGGGCCGAAACTATCAGCCCCTCTTTCCCTTCTTTTCCGACACCGAGGGCGCGTTTCGCGTTCTCGCCGCAGACTTCGTCAATACCGAAGACGGCACCGGGATCGTCCACATGGCGCCGGGCTTCGGTGAAGACGACATGACGGTTTGTCGGGGTGCAGGGATTCCCGTGGTGTGTCCCGTCGATGATGCGGGATGCTTCACCGCCCAGGTGCCCGACTGGGAAGGCCTTCAGGTCTTCGAAGCCAATACCCCCATCGTTCGAGCGCTGCGTGAAGCCAACGCCATCGTCAAGGAGGAGAGCTACCTCCACAACTATCCCCATTGCTGGCGAACCGACACGCCGCTGATCTACAAAGCGCTTGACTCCTGGTACGTCGACGTGGTGTCGATTCGGGATCGCATGGTCGAACTCAACCAGGAGATCCAGTGGATCCCCCACAACATCCGCGACGGCCTGTTTGGCAAATGGCTCGAGGGGGCCCGTGATTGGGCGATCTCGCGCAATCGGTTTTGGGGAACCCCCATACCCATCTGGAAGAGCGACGATCCCAACTACCCGCGCGTCGATGTCTACGGAAGTCTCGACGAGATCGAACGGGATTTCGGTGTTCGTCCCGACGACCTTCATCGCCCCTTTATCGACGCCCTGGTGCGTCCCAACCCCGATGACCCCAGCGGCAAAGCCATGATGCGAAGGGTTCCCGAAGTCCTCGACTGCTGGTTCGAATCGGGGTCCATGCCCTTTGCTCAGGTCCACTATCCCTTCGAGAACAAGGAATGGTTCGAAGAACATTTCCCCGCAGATTTCATCACCGAGTATCAAGCGCAGACCCGAGGCTGGTTCTACCTCATGATGGTGCTGTCTACGGCCCTCTTCGATCGCCCTCCGTTCAAGAATTGCCTGTGCCACGGCGTTGTTCTGGACGAGGAGGGCAAGAAACTCAGCAAACGCCTGCGTAACTACCCCGATCCCGAAGAGGTCTTCGCCAGCATCGGATCCGATGCCCTGCGCTGGTTTTTGGTTTCATCCCCGGTGGTCCGGGGTGGCGATCTCAAGATCGACCGCGACGGCAAGTCCATCAAAGATTCGATCCGCCTCGTCATCAATCCGATCTGGAACGCATGGTATTTCTTTGCCCTCTACGCCAACACCGATGGCATCGAGGCCACGCTGCAAAGCAGTTCCGACCATCTCCTGGATCGGTATATCCTGGCCAAGACCCAGGAATTGGTGAGCGGCCTCGAAGCCGACCTCGACCGCTATGACTTGGTGGCCGCCTGTGGGCGAATCGTGTCGCACATCGACGCCCTGAACAATTGGTACATCCGGCGTAGCCGCCCGCGTTTCTGGAAATCCGAACGCGATCTCGATAAGCAGGCCGCATACGACACCCTCTACACCGCATTGGCCGTATTCTGCCGCGTCGCGAGTCCGCTTCTGCCGCTGATCAGCGAAGAAATCTACCGCGGGCTGACCGGCGAAGAGAGTGTCCACTTGACCGACTGGCCCTCTGAACTCGAGAGCGCTGCAGACCCGGGTTTGGTTGCCGAGATGGATCGCGTACGCGAGGTCTGCTCCGCCGCTCTGGCGCTGCGCGCCGCGGAAAACGCCCGAGTGCGTCAGCCCTTGGCCAAGTTGATCGTGGCCGGCGGGGACAACGAAGAAATTCGCGCTTATCTGGACCTCATCGCCGACGAGGTCAATGTGAAGCGGGTTGAACTCAGCGGAGAAATCGACGCGTATGCGACCTTTGGCCTCAAGGTCAACGCGAGGGCCCTGGGCCCGCGGCTCGGCAGCGCGACCAAGGCAGTGATCGCCGCGGCCAAGAAGGGCGAGTGGACCCGCCTCGCCGATGGCCGGGTCGAGCTCGCGGGAACCGTGCTCGAGGACGGCGAGTTTTCACTGACCGTCGAGCCCCGGGAGGGCATCGCGTGTCAGGCCCTGCCCGGCAACGACGCCATCGTGGTACTCGACCTTCAATTGACTCCGGAATTGATCGAGGAAGGCATGGCGCGCGATGTCGTGCGCGTGGTCCAGCAAGCGCGCAAGGAAGCCGGCCTCCACGTGGCCGATCGAATCCGGCTCGTGC
>DUCH01000348.1 GCA_012959865.1 Myxococcales bacterium
CCCCCCGCACCTTGCTCGCAGGGTTCACACGGTTCTAGATTGCCAACAACGTGAACCCCCTCTTTGAGCGAGTGAAGCTTGGGCTCGTCTCGATACGTCACCAGATACGCACCCTCTCGATCGGCCACGAAAGCATTGAACGGGTTATGGGTGCCGGGCTCTATCGCCATCAAGCCGTCCATCGCCTCCGCCGCGCTCTTCATCTGCAGGGAATTGGTTACCACTTGCCCCCTTGACTGGCGGGAGGGGTCTGGATTCGGATCGCGCAAATTGGTCAGTGCCGCAAATACTCCCTCCTGGCTCAGACCGAGCCACGTACCCCCCGCACGTACATCCATCGGCGCCAGCCACGGAATTTTACGACCGATTCGCACCGCCGGTTCTTCGGAGGGCCTGTCCCGATATTCATCCCGATTCGCCGCCACAACCAACCAGCGTCCCGGCACATTTTTATAGAGCACAATCAAAGTGCACAATGAGTCGTCCAACCCGCCGGCTCGCCTACCCGATATCCCGTCTTCAACCTGCTGAACGAAGCCCGCTTATCCAATTTCAACAGTCCAAATTCCAAGTGTCTGGAGACACTTGTCCCCGGCCGAGTCGCCCCAGCAAATGCGCGCCTGCCTCGCTTAGCGCGCGACAGGCCAATCTGAATACGCTCGTTCCGAGCACCCAACATCCCGCTGCTCCAATTGTCGTCATGGCAACGGTTCGGGTTCGTTGTCCTTCTTGTCAGGGGACTTCCCGTTGATTCCGACCCAAACGGGCTCTTTGCGCCGAGCGCCCGCGCAATTCCGCCGTAGGTGTGCTCCGTACAGCCTTCCGCGAGCAAAGCTCCCCCAAGAAAGACCAAGTTATCACTTTTTTGTCTCATTCGCAAATAATCCGAGGCGAATGTGAGATGATAGAACCTTTGCGGGGTGTGAGAGCCATTGATCCGCCAGGAGAGCCAACCCCAATTCTCTCAGCTGGCGACCGCCCGGAGATTTCCCGTTCCCTGGGACTCTCCCCGCGGGATGGCAGGACTCGGCCAACCGTGCTCGTCTCTTCTTCGGCTCGCCCTTCGATTGGCCGCCTCCCGGCTCATCTCGAGACCACACTTGCCCAGAACTTCGGCGAGTTCATCGAAGCGTCCCGCTATGGCTTCGTGCACCGATTCGAATCCGCGCTGCATGGCTTCCGATCTTCGCCAAAAGGCGAGGGGATTCATCGCGAAGAAATCTAGATCTTGCTCATGCGGCTCGAGCAGGACGATGTCCCCTTGGAAAGACTCGTCCGCTAGATAGCGCTGAATTCCCAATTCAAGGCGTGAATGGAGAAGCGTGCGGAACACTTGGTTGGCCACAATTTTGGCGCCCCGATCCGCAAGATGTTTTCCGCTGCGACTTCCCGAGGCAGCACTCGCCCGATCAACATCGTTGACAAAGGGGCGAAAGGGGTTGTAGCAGATAATCAGATCGGCCCCCTTCTCGATTGCGACATCGATATTCGCCGTATGACGAACGCCGCCGTCCACATAGTCCACACCATTCAGACGCGCTGGCTTGTAGAAGAGCGGCAACGCAGTAGAGGCTTGTACAGCCTGGGCGATGGTCAACTCGTTGACTTCATCGCCTCCGAATACAACGCGCTCAGCCGTGTCGAGGTTGCAGGCGCTTAAATACAGCTCAATGCCCCGCTTGCGTTGGAATGCGCCAAAGTCGTTGGGCATGGACAAGCGGTCAAGATTCTGTCGAAGCCAACGTTCGAGGGAACTGTTGTCGAACATCCCCGTCGGGATGTAATCCGTCGGCGCCGGCAAGCTTCGCGTGGGCGCGGTGTGCTCGATCAATCGAGTCACAAGAGCCTCGAAGTTCGCGTAAGACGAATCCCTGAGGAAGCGTTGAAACGATGCTCCGGCCGCACCGGGCAAACCCGGCAGGCCGCGCAGAAACTCTTGACCAATGCGGGGAAGATACGAAAGAACATCCTGCGCGTACTGAAACGGGCGCCGCGCAAACTCGCTGACATTCGGCGAATAAAAATCGGTAGGACGCAGTTGATCGAATTCTTCGCTTGTTCCTTCGAGTACCCGCATCATCTCATCCGGACGGATGCCGCCAGCCAGGGGAACAGCGAGCAAAGCGCCAGCAGAGAGCCCTACATAGACGTCGAGATCGCAGAGTCCACGATCGACTAGGTAGTCTTCGAGGGCGGCAACGCCCCCAACCTTGAAGGCGCCTCCCGTCACGGCTCCACCGGCCAGCACCAGGGCAATCTTCGGGTTTTTCTTGGGCGCCCGACCGGCGCTCTTTCGAATCAGCGTGAGGCCCATTGATATACTCCCCCACAGTGGCGTTCGGATTTAGGGGCGAACCGGGGATCGATCCAATCGAATACACCGTCCACCGGGTGCCCCCGCAAGGGAGCCTCTAAAACTCGACTTCTCCAACCTCTATCCGGGGAACCGGTGGTAGGAACCCCCATCTGCTTTCGCCCGCTCACCCGAACTTACGCTGCATTGCGTCATATTAGACTCAGACCTTGAGCGAATCCAGCCTCTTCTCGATCAATAGGCGTGTACATCCGTTTAAATGCCTGCGGGGGGCCGCAAGATTTTTACAATCGGCCCCCAGGGGCACATTTTTGATCAATCGGCGATCGCTCGTGAGCGTGGGCGATTGTCTGCCGCGTCGCGTCGACGGATTCGACCTTTACGTAGTCCTGGGGTGTGAGACAATTCCGGACCGGACGATTCGGCACCGACGGTTGGTTTCGCTGAATCGGCTGAATGAGGAGAACGCCCAGATATGCGAGCCTTGGCCATCGCCCACCGCGTTCTATTGGCCACCGCCGTTGCCTGCGCGGCCTGGGCCAGTGAGGCCGATCTCCCCTGGGAACCGTCGAATCCCGACTTGTCTCGGGAGGCCGATGCCGCGGTTCTACGCGATC
>DUCH01000349.1:0-1132 GCA_012959865.1 Myxococcales bacterium
TCCCCTTGGCAGATGCGCGTGGGGATCGCCGGGGTGCTGGTCGCCGCAAGCGTTGTGGGCGTGTATCTGATTTCAGTGGCGGGATGGTCCGTGGGGGTGGTGGGCGTATTGTCCATACTGGCCGCTCTGGCCTACACCGGAGGTCCCTGGCCCTTCGGCTACAAGGGATGGGGGGATCCGGCGGTCTTCCTGTTTTTCGGAGTGGTGGCCGTCATGGGGACCTATTTCGTTCAGGCGCTGCGGCTTTCTTCCGAGGCGGCGTTGGCTTCGCTTCCCGTGGGCGCGCTGGCGACGGCCATCCTGGTGGTGAACAACGTGCGCGATATCGAAAGCGATGGGCGCGCGGGCAAGCGCACCCTGGCGGTGCGCTGGGGGCGCCGGGCCGGGGTGGCCGAGTACGCGTGGCTTTTGACCGCGGCCTACGGGGCCTTGCCCTTTTTCATTTTTCTGGCCCAGCGTTCGGCCTGGGTGTTGCTTCCGCTACTCACTCTGCCCCGGGCGGTGTCCCTTTACCGAACCCTGCGCGATGAGGTCTCGGGCCCGCCCCTGAATCGCGCCCTTGCGGGAACCGCCCAGCTCGGTTTCTTCTTTTGTCTCTTGTTGGCCGCCGGCTGGTTGCTGTGAAAATTTGCCGGGCACGGTTGACCCCCTACGGGCTGCCTTTGACTCGGCGCCTCCAGACGGCTCATGGCTGGCTGGACGAACGCCGAGGGTGGCTGCTTGAACTCGAGACCGATTCCGGCGCGCGAGGCCGGGGCGACGCGTGTCCGTTTCCCGGGCTGCCGATATCGGATTCAGCCGGGTCCGGCTTTGGTATGGAATCTTGGCGGAGTTGCGGTCAACGCCTCGAAGCCTTGGCCGGTGCGTTGGTGGGCCGATCGATCGCCGATCGCGCCGCGCTTGGGGAGATCTGCGCGACCCGGGCCCCCGATGCGCCCGCGGCTCGCTTCGCGGTGGACTGCGCGTTCCACGAACTCGCGGCGCTGGATCGGTCTAGCTCGGTGGCCGATCTTCTGGCCGACCCAGCGGGCCCCCGGCCCCGGTCCTCCTTGGCGGTGAACGCCCTGATTTCGGCTTCCCGGCCCGGAGAGATTGCCGCCGAAGCCCTCGCCTTGCGGGAGGCTGGCTTTGA
>DUCH01000349.1:1315-2925 GCA_012959865.1 Myxococcales bacterium
GAGTCGAGAACAGGCGAGTTCGCTCCTTCGTGAACTCAAACCCTTGGAAATCGAATTGATCGAGCAACCGGTGGCGGCCGACGACATCGAGGGCCTGTTGGCGCTTCGCTTGGCGGGGCATGTGCCCATCGCGGCGGATGAATCCCTCGCGGATCCGGCAGTCGCCCGGGCGTTGATCGCGACCCACGCCGCCGATGTTGTGGTGCTCAAGCCCGCTGTCCTGGGCGGGTTGGGTGCGGCCTTGCGTTTCGCCCGTGCGGCGGCGGCGGCGGGGATGGGTTGCTTCGTGACGGGCTTGATGGATTCGGCGCTGGGGCTGGGCGCCGCGATCCACTTGGCGGCGGCGCTCCCCGACGGCGGGTTCGCCCACGGACTCGGGACATCGACGCTCTTTGATTTCGATCTGGCCCCGGGACCGGAAATCCGCTCGGGTCGTTTGGTGGTTCCCGCCGGCCCGGGCTGGGGGATCGAAACCGACCCCGAAGGACTCGCTCGCGCGAGACTGGGCGAAGACATCGAGGTCTTGCCATGAACGGCACCTTCGAGGCGGCGGAGTGGAAGGAGCCGTGGTTGAGGGAGCGCGCTTCGCGGACCCCGGACCGCGTCGCCCTGGAGTGGGGAGCGTCGATTCTCAGCTACGCGGAACTTCAGACCGAGGCCGAGGCGCTGGCCGAGGCGCTGGCGGATCTGGGCGTCGAGGCCGGCGATGTGGTCGCAACCCTGCTGGGAAATGGCGCCGAGTTCCCCCGATTGCTCTTTGGTGTGCGCGAATTGGGCGCGGTGCTCTTGCCCCTGAACCCGCGCCTGGTCGCCCAGGAAGCCGCGTACATACTGCGCGACTCGGGGGCCTGTCTACTCGTGGATTCGGACGATTCCGTCGCCCGGCACGCGGCTCGGGCGGCGGGCGGTATGTCCCGGGCGGTGATGCGCGGCGCGCAGCTGCGGGCCGCGCCGGGAAACGCCGCGCGGCTCACGCGCCAAGCTCCGCTCTGCGAAAACCCCGAGGAGATCCTCGCGCTCGTCTACACATCGGGCACCACCGGGAGGCCCAAGGGAGCGTTGCTCTCCGCCGCAGGATTTCGCGCCAGCGCCCAGGCGTCGGCCGCGTTGCTGGGCACCGGACCCGATACGCGCTGGTTGGCCTGCATGCCCCTGTTTCATGTGGGCGGCTTGTCGATTCTTTTGCGGGCTTGTCTCGCGGGGTCGACGGTGGTGATCCAGTCGGGTTTCGATCCCGCTCGGGTCGCCGAGGCGCTGGACCGGCGGGGAATTACTGGAGTTTCTCTGGTGGCCACCATGCTCACGCGGCTGCTCGAAGCGCGGGGTGAACGCCGGGCGCCGGAGGGACTGCGCTGGGTTCTTCTGGGCGGTGGCCCCGCGCCGCCGGCGCTTCTGGAGCGCGCCCATGCCCTGGGTTATCCCCTGGCCCCCACTTACGGGCTGACCGAAGCGGCCTCCCAAGTGGCCACTCGACTGCCCGAAGATACCGCGCCGCCCTTCGATGCCCGCCTGTGTCGGCTCCCGGGCATGGAGCTCAAGGTCGTGGACTCGGAGGGGCAGACTTTGCCCCCGGAAAAAGCCGGCGAAATTTGTGTTCGCGGCGACGCCCT
>DUCH01000350.1:0-1465 GCA_012959865.1 Myxococcales bacterium
ATGGGGAGCCTATTCTATACGACTCTCGGCAATGTCCAAGGACCGGTGACCAATTCAGGCCCTTTCACTAACATCCAGTCGAGTATTTATTGGACGTCAACGTACTACCAGGGCAACCCCTTGAATACCGCCCTGTACGGTTTTCATTGGGGGAGCGGTATCCAAAATCAGTTCGGTGGGCCGGGTTTTGGTAGTCAATTTGCATGGGCCGTGCTCGACGGAGACATCGCGCTCATCCCCGAGCCCTCCACCGCTCTCCTCCTCGGCCTCGGTCTAACCGGCCTTGCGGCGCAGGGCCGTAGGCGCTCCTAACTCTTCTGTCTGAGACCAAGGGGATCGCTGCCAGGAGGCGACCGGCGACGGCTCGGGGATAGGACATTCAAGCTGCATTCTGGCAGGGGATAGGACATACAAGCTGGGTTCTGGCACAACGTCCGAGTATGGGCGTTATGTTAAATCCCTAGGGGAGCCCCGTGACGGGGCCCTCAAGGTATCTTTCGACAAACTTGATATGGTGGAGAAAATTCAATGGGCGAGAGAAAAACTTCGAAGCGCGTCTTGGCTGCAACTGTCGCCATTCGGGTGTTGGAGAAGTGATGGATCGATGGCGACTCGAAACCCATAGAGCGAGAACAGTCGTCTTGTCCCTGGCGGCTATGGTCTTTCTTTCGGCCAGCGCTTATGCCCAATCACGACCTGTATTCGTTGGGCCTGGTCAGGAAGTATTGATCGACCTCAGCGGTGATCCAGATGACATGAACGATTCGGCTTTAAGACTCAAGAATCTTTCGCAGAACACTGGCCAGGTAACAGTCGACTTCATTCCGGGGCCCCAGACTTCGGATTCGAACGAGCCTTTCGTGCAAGATGGCTTCGCTCTGATAGACGGTACCCTGAGAGTACAGAGCGACATTCCTCCCGGAGAACTGCTTGCGCGCTACCTTTTGGAGTATCGTCCATCCGCTCTTCGCCGTGCGGACATTCGACCGCGCAGCGCTCGCATGATGCGTCGCCATGTACGGAGTGCGCGATGGATCCGGGCCGTCAACGCGATTCGGCATCCGCCGCGCCGCCCCCCTGGTTCGCCGACACGGTACCTGCGCGATACCCGACCAGACTTCGAGCTAGGCCATCATGGTTTTCTGAGCGAGAAGAGGTATGTCTGGGCGGTGGTGGATGTGAATAGCGACTACGCAGTAGGTGGGGCGATTCCAGCAGAGGTACCTGTGTTGGCTTCGATCTTATTGATCGCGATGGGGAGCGGGATAGGGCTACTCGGCATTAGATCGCTGCGCCGAGCAATCTGACGACTGGCTCGAGAAAACCATGAAGCTCTCGTCTATTCCGAATACTCTCGGCGGTTTCGTATACTCGCCCCTTCGCAACAAGAAACCGACGGCCGGCTCTCTGACCCGGCCGCCCTTCTGATTCAGCAGTGAAGAGTCGACTCGCTTCTCTGCTTCCT
>DUCH01000350.1:1515-2923 GCA_012959865.1 Myxococcales bacterium
CAAGGGATCCAATTGCGCTTCGCCTTTGGTCTACCGCCCCGACCCAACAAGTCGCCTCCGGGCGCGTCCTGGCCGATGTCGGTCCCCCCATTTCCACGGTTGTAACCAGCCTTAGTAGCGCCCGACGCTCGGCGCTTCGCAATAGCGAGCTCATCAATCAAATAGTGAACGCACTTCCGGATCGCATTCGCATACTGGTGCTGGTGAACGATCTCGATGCCTTCGAGATCGTTCGCAATCCCTGGCCCGATCGCATCGAGTTCATAGAGGTTCCATCAGATGTGGATCTAACAACGTGGCCGCAGGATCCCTTCCTGGTCGTCGACAACGCCGAGGAGGGAAAAAGCCTGATTACCAGTCGGGCATTTTCACGAGCGCGAGATATCGAAATGGGAGGCTTTGTCGCCGCCAAGATGGGCTGGCTCCACGAGCATTCGCAGTTGAGTTTTGAAGGTGGGAACCTAGTTTCGGATGAGGAGACGAGCTTCATCGGTGGCAACACGATTAGGATCAACGCCGCTGAGCTGAAACTCACGGAAAAAGAGGTCGCTCGGCATTTCGCTCTTCTGCTAGGACGCAGAATTGTCGTAATCGGCCCCGTCCCTCAGCCAGTGGGCCATATCGACATGATTCTGACGCCCCTGGGCGGCGGAAAGATTCTGCTTGCTGACCCGAATTGGGGCGCGGAAATTGCCGAGCGAGAACTTCTTGATTCGCCCAGGCAAGTAGAAGACTTCGAACTGCGTGCCGAGGAAATGTTTTTTGGTCACCCGGAAATACACGAGTTGAAGCAACCCGATGAGCAGACGATCAAGCGCCCCGAGTTGGTGGGGCGTACTGGGGAGGCGGTCGCCGACAGCCGCGAACTTGCAGGCGCGCTTGATAGCATCGCGCAAGAACTCGTGTCCCAGGGTTTCGGTGTCGAACGCGTGCCTTACCTTTCCGTTCGATCGAGCAATCCCGAGACCAACGGGGTGGTGGGCTCGCGCGCGGCAGGCCCCAACTATCCGGTGCTGACGTATAACAACGTGCTAATAGAGGAGGCTGGAGGCGAACAGCACGCCTACGTGCCACGCTACAGTTTGGATGCACTCGACCGCGAGGGCCATGCCGTCTGGAGAAACCTTGGGTATCGCGTGCATCCCATCGATGAGTTGACCACGAGCGCTACGTACGGCGGCTCGTTGCGATGCGCCGTAAAGGTTCTGGCCCGATGAGGCCAATCTCCCTGCCGCTCGCCTTGG
Source organism: Myxococcales bacterium (assembly GCA_012959865.1). Lineage (GTDB taxonomy): Bacteria > Myxococcota_A > UBA9160 > UBA9160 > UBA4427 > JAZXM01. The sequence goes on from DUCH01000350.1 coordinate 2,760, forward strand.
CAGAGCCCCGCTACTGGGCCCGGCCCCCTACTCGGCCCACAGGTCTCCTCCTCAGCCTCGATCTAGGGGACTGGGCGTACAAGGTGTCTTCTGGCACAACGTCCGGGTATGGGCGCTATGTTAAATCCCTAGGGGAGCCCCGTGGCGGGCCCTTACTGCCTTGC
>DUCH01000351.1 GCA_012959865.1 Myxococcales bacterium
CGAGCAGAATGTTCTGGATCGCGGGAAAGAGCGCTTGGCTCTGGGTTTCGCCCCGACGCTTCCAGCCCGCCACGAAAAGGTGAACCGGGGCTTCGTGCATATGATCCGCCAGGTGAAGCGCGGCCCGCATGTTGCGTACCTTCGCTTCGGGGAAATCAGGATTGGCTTCGGCACGCTCGAGCGCCGGAAGGATGTATTGCCGAAAGCGCGCGCGGTAGCGCTGAGCAATCCAGGCCCGGCGTTCGGCCTCGGTGACCGCTACGAAGATCCACGGCTGCCGGTTGCCGCCACTCGGCGCGAACGTACCGGCCTCGCAGACCTTGCGAATCAGCGCGGGCGGAACCGGGTCTGCGCGCAGTCGGCGAATCGCCCGGGCGGTGCGCATTGCTTCAAGGAGAGGAACATCTTCCCCCAGGCCGTCGATGTCGAGTTCACTCATGCCGGGCCTCGGGCCTGCTTGCGGGCCGCCTTCTTCGCCGCCGCCCTGGGCAATTTCGTCTTCCCCATGCCGAGTATGCGCTGGAACTCGAGGCGTTCCACCGGCACCACCGAAAGCCGTCCCCGGCGAATCAGCGCCATCTCGCTCAGGGTGGGATCCGCCTTGATGGCCGCCAGAGTGACCGGTTCCTTCAAGGCGACCACCGGCTCTACATCCACCACCAGCCAGCGCTCATCTTCGGTGGTGGGATCCGGATAGGATTCGGCACAGACCCGGGCCACCCCCACCACCTCTTTGCCTTTGTTCGAGTGATAGTAGAGACAGAGATCGCCCAACTTCATGGCGCGCAAATTGTTGCGCGCCTCGTAGTTGCGAACCCCATCCCAAAATGTCGAGCCATCGGCCACCAACTCCGACCAGGCATATTTGTAGGGCTCCGATTTGATCAACCAGTAGTGACGCGCCATCTTCATCTCCCGGGCCAGAACGCACTGTCTTGAAAATTCCAGAGAGGAGCATCGCATGAGTCACCACTCATCGGAAGACTCGAAACCTCATTTTGAGCAAGGTCCGGTCCAAGTTCTTTTCGGCGAGCGTGGCGGCGCCTACCCCGACGGCAATTCGATCCTGGTACGGGGCGAAAACGAAACCCTGCTCATCGACCCCGCAGTGGGCCTTCATGAAAGGGCCGAAAACCTGCCCCAGATCGACCGGGTGATCCTCTCCCACTGCCACGAAGATCATATCGCCGGCCTGTCCCTCTTCCCCGATACCCCCGTCCATGTCCACACCCTCGACCGCCCCGGCTTGGAATCCCTCGACCAGATGCTGGCGATCTACGGTTATGGAGGACCCATCGAGGCGGCCTTCCGCGAAATCCTGGTGAAAACCTTCCACTATGCGCCCCGGCCCGATGCGCAAACCTACGCGGACGGCGATGTCTTCGATGCCGGCGGTGTCACGGTTCGAGCCCTTCACGCCCCGGGCCACACGCGCGGACACTCCTGCCTGATGGTGGAGTGGAGCGAGGCCGGCGCCCACCGGCGTCTTCTCTATCTGGGCGACATCGAACTCACCGGCTTCGGGCCCTATTACGGCGACGCCTGGTCGGACCTGGAGGATTTTGAGCGCAGCCTCAGCTGGGCGCGGGACGTCGAAGCCGATTGGTACGCGACCTTCCACCACATCGGCGTTCTCGAGGGGCGGGCGCCCTTTCTCGCGCGAATGGACATTTTCGAGGGCGCCATCGCGCGCCGAGAAACGAACCTGCTCAAATTCCTCGCCGAGCCGCATACGCTCCAAGAGGTGGCTGATCACCGTTTCGTCTATCGCCCGGGGGACGACGTCTCCTTCGCGGAGGCGGTTGAAAAGCGATCCATGCAGCAACATATCGACCGGCTCGTCACCGCCGGCCGAGTGCGCGCGCTTGCCGAAGGACGCTACCAAGCCCAGTAGACGGCCAGCGGCTCTCGCCTAGGGGGTCACGGTTTCGGGCCAGCCCCGGGCGTAGTGATCGCGCAAGACGAAAAAGGCTTCTTTTCTCTCGCCTTTTTCGGAGATCAGCCCTTTGCGGTTCCAGTAATCCTGAACGCCTTGGTAGAGCCGAAGGGGCGCGCGAAAATCCTTCAGCACCCAAGGGCTGAGTCCCCGGAGCTGGGGCTGGTTCGCCAGCATGGCGAGCTGCTTCTCGTAGACCAGGGCCTGGTACTCTTCGCTGTAGGCCACCAGATCTTCGGCTGCCGCGTGCATCCCGAACTTCGCGCCGGCGCCGAGTTCGCTCACGATCAAGGGCTTGCCCTCGGGCGTGCGGATTTCGATCTCCGCCATGCCGTCGAGCATGACTCGCCGCATATGGTGCGACGACCAGGGAAGCATCAAGGCCAACCCACCCGAGTAGTACCATCCAAAATATTCGTTCAGCGCCGGCACATCGACGATTTCCGCCAGGGGATCGCGCACATCGAAAACCCACTTCGACACCGGAAAACCCGCCACTGCGGGCAAATAGCCGCCGAGCAGAAAACCCTGGAGCGCGTCGGCGCCCGTGAGCAGCGCCGCCGTCACCAGGCGGGTCGGGTCCTCTTGGCGCACGAGGTCCGCAAGGTTCTGCAAGAAGGCGTTCCGCGCCGGGCCTTCGGGAGTTTCATTGGCGAGACTCCAAAGGATGACGCTGGCGCGATTTCGATCGCGCTCGATCAACTCGCTCATCTGACGACGGGCTCGAGTCAGCGTTTTTTCACTCTCGAAATCTACCGCCCAATAAACCGGAATCTCTTCCCAAACCAGCAGGCCCAAACGATCGGCCACCTGGGGCATGAATTCGTCGTGGGGGTAGTGGGCAAGACGGACGAAATTCGCATCGAGTTCCTTCGCCCAACCCAGGAGGGTCTCGGCCTGGGCTTGGGAATAGATCCGCCCGCCGTCCGAAGGGCGTTCCTCGTGGAGGGAAATGCCTCGCAAAAAAATGGGTTCGCCGTTGAG
>DUCH01000352.1 GCA_012959865.1 Myxococcales bacterium
ATTATCTATCTCGTTGATTGGGCCGCTGAGCTGGGCTTGTGGGCAACCCCGGGAGTACTGCACGATGACGTCGAACTTGAAGCTGAACCACTGGGTCGAAGCGATGGCAGCTCTCTGTCAGCCCGACCAGATTCACTGGTGCGACGGCTCCGAGGAAGAATACGACGCGATGTTTCGGCTGATGCTGGCCTCGGGCACCGCCGAAAGACTCAACGAAGAACTCCGGCCGAATTCCTACTTGGTCCGCTCGGACCCTGCCGATGTCGCCCGGGTCGAGGATCGCACTTTCATTTGCTCCGAGAAGGAAGAGGATGCGGGTCCGACTAATAACTGGGCCGATCCGTCGGAGATGCGCGAAAAGCTGAACCATCTCTTTGCCGGCTCCATGCGCGGACGGACTCTTTACGTCCTGCCTTTCAGCATGGGGCCCATCGGATCCCATATCGCTCATATCGGCGTGCAGCTCTCGGACTCTCCCTACGTCGTGGCGAATATGCGAACCATGACGCGAATGGGGGCAGAGGTTCTTGAGGCTTTGGGTCCGGATGGAGACTTCGTACCCTGTATGCACTCGGTGGGTTTCCCCCTGGCAGACGGCCGCGAAGATGTTCCCTGGCCCTGCGACGGCGAACAGAAGTACATCGTCCATTTTCCCGAGGCTCGGGAAATTTGGTCCTACGGTTCCGGCTACGGGGGTAACGCCCTACTGGGCAAGAAATGTTTCGCCCTACGCATCGCTTCCGCGATGGCGCGAGATGAGGGCTGGCTGGCCGAGCATATGCTGATCCTCAAAATCACATCGCCCGAGGGCGAATCGAAATACATCTGCGCCGCATTTCCCAGCGCCTGTGGGAAGACCAATCTCGCCATGCTGAATCCGACTGTGAAGGACTGGAAGGTCGAAACCATCGGCGACGATATCGCGTGGATGAAATTCGGCGACGACGGGCGCCTGTACGCGATCAATCCCGAGGCCGGATTCTTCGGGGTGGCCCCGGGAACCAATATGTCATCCAATCCCAACGCGATGTTGACCCTGACCGAGAACGCCATCTTCACCAACTGCGGGAAAACGCCCGAGGGCGACGTCTGGTGGGAGGCCATGTCTCCCGAACCCCCGGCCTCGCTCATCGACTGGCGGGGAAACGAGTGGACGCCCGAGAGCGGGACCCCCGCCGCCCATCCCAACGCACGATTCACCGCTGTCGCGAGCCAATGCCCGGTGATTTCGGAAGAATGGCAGGATCCCAAAGGAGTGCCGATCAGCGCGATCCTCTTCGGCGGGCGACGGGCCACTGTGGTTCCCCTGGTCGCAGAGGCGCGAGACTGGACGCACGGAACCTTTATGGGGTCCATCATCAGTAGCGAGAAAACAGCGGCCGCGGCCGGAAAAATCGGCGAACTCCGCAGAGATCCAATGGCCATGCTGCCTTTCTGCGGATACAACATGGGCGATTACTGGAACCATTGGCTCGATGTGGGGAAGCGGCAGGGCGCTCAACTGCCCCTGGTCTATTACGTCAATTGGTTTCGCAAGAACGATAAAGGCAAGTTCCTCTGGCCCGGATTCGGCGAAAACAGTCGAGTTCTCAAGTGGATCTTCGAGCGCTGCAATGGCGCCGCCGACGCCGTGGAAACGCCTATCGGCAGCCTCCCCACCCACGACGCCCTGGATCTGGAGGGCCTGAACCTCGATTCCGCGGATCTCGATTCGCTGCTCACCGTGGACCGGAACGGCTGGCTTCAGGAGCTTCCGCTGATTCGCGAGTACTACGCGCAATTCGGCGATCGCATGCCCGGCGAACTCAGTTCCCTCGTGGACCACCTCGAGGAAGCGCTCCAGAGTTGAATTGGGCCGGGCGGAAAATCTGCGTCCGACCATTTGAACTTTTGATCCACACATTGCGGCGTGATGAGCCCTTCTTGGTATCGGGGACCCAACCATGAGTGAGCCCCATTTCCACGTAGAGCGCTTTCGCAAGACGTTCCTTCTCGCTCTGGTCGCGGTCATCTCCCTGACCTTCCTGCTGGTCATCCGCCCCTTTGTGACACCCCTGCTCCTTGCGGCGATTGCCGCCGGGCTCGCCCATCCCGTGCAACGCCGCCTGACCGAACTTCTCGGCGGACGCGGTGCCCTGGCGGCAGCAATTACGATCCTTTTTCTGCTCTTTGGCGTCGTTGGCCCCCTCCTCTCTTTCCTGGGCGTCGTGGCGAGCCAAGCCGGCGAGATCACCCAATCCATCGCTCCCTGGCTCCAGGAGCGGATCGCCGCCACGCGAAACGGGGGCCTGGCCGGGCAACTGCCCCTGCCCGATTTTCTTTCCCCTTACCAGACGCAGATCTACGCGAAACTCGGCGAGATGACCTCCCTGATTGGGCAGTTCTTCTTTACGACGCTCACCGCGGCGACCAAGGGGACAGCGAGTTTTCTACTCGCGCTCTTCGTCATGCTCTACTCCATGTTCTTCTTTCTGCGCGATGGCCAGGGCCTGCTGGCTCAGATCCTCTACTACATACCGCTTCACACCGATGATGAGCTTCGCATGGTGGGAAAATTCGTCTCGGTCACGCGCGCGACGCTCAAAGGCTCCCTGGTCATTGGGGTTCTCCAGGGAACATTGGCGGGCGGGGCCTTCCTGGTCGCAGGGATTCCTGGGGCCGCGTTTTGGGGCACCGTAATGGCCATACTTTCGATCATTCCGGGGCTGGGAACGGCACTGGTCTGGGTGCCCGCCGCGGGCTGGCTCTACTTGAGCGGTGAAGTCCCGGCCGCCGCCGGCTTGGCGGTCTGGTGCATCGCGGTGGTGGGCATGGTGGACAATATTATTCGCCCTTGGGTCGTGGGCCGTGATACTCAGATGTCGGATCTGATGATCATGCTTTCAACCCTCGGTGGCCTGCTCTTCTTTGGTGCCCCAGGCCTGATCGTCGGCCCAATCCTGGCTGGGCTTTTCGTCACCGTCTGGGAAATTTACGGCGAGACCTTCGCCGCCTTCCTGCCCGATGTCGATTTCCACCCCGCCCATGTCGGCGGTGAAAGCGGCGATTCCGAGATCGAATGAGCCCAAGAAATCAACCGGGGAAGAACCCGCGTCTCCCGCCTGATCGACCCTGATCGACCGCAAAAACAGGATTGACTCGCCATTGAAATCTTCGAGATACGTCTATCAGAGCGCACAGGGATCGATCCTGCGCCCCTACTACCAGCGTTGGGTCTGGAATCCGATGCTCAGCGTCACCCCCAGTACGATCTCGCCCAATTTCCTCACGAGCATCTCCACGCTGTGCTGTGCGGTCTCGTTCGTTCTGGCCGCCACGGCCAATTCGAGTCCCGCGGCCATGGTCGCCGCCAGCGTGGGCGTTTTCGCCTACCTCTCCCTGGACAATATGGACGGCGCCCACGCGCGCAATACCGGACAGAGTTCGCGCCTGGGCGAATTTCTCGATCACTGGCTCGATACCCTGAACAACGGCTTCGTGATCCTGGGCGCCTGCTTGGCCGTGGGACTCTCGCCCTTCTTTACCCTCTTGGTTCTCTCGACGGGGACCCTGGCCTTCTTCGCCGTCCAGCTCGAACTGCGACATACCGGCGTATTCCGCATGGGACGAGTCGCGGATATCGAGGGCAATACAGCGGTAAGCGGCCTCTACCTACTGGTCGCCGCCCTGGGGCCGGGTTTCTTCGAGCTCGCGCCGGTGAGCGGCGGGCCCAGCCTCGCCGTGCTGCTCGGTTCGGGAGTCATGGGCCAGGCGTTGTGGACATTCGCCAGCGCCCTTTGGAGGCTAGAAGACGGTCGCGGGGATACTCTCCCCCTGACTCTATGCCTGGCCGCGCTCATCGTCTGGGGGCTTCTTCCCGAGTCGGGTTCGACGGCCGGGGTCGGCGGCGCCTTGCTCGCCGTGGGATTTTTCAGCAATCCGGTTTTTACCAGTCGGCCCATTCTCGGCCGTCTTCGCGGAATTTCGACCGCAGTCACCGATCGCTTCGTCGTGGGTGTGGTGTGGGGAGCGACGTGTGCCGCGGCTGCGGGGTTCGCCGGCGCTCCTGGGTTGGCGTGGGCCGTATCCGGCCTCATGGCCGTGCTGACCGCGCGCTACGCGTACACGACAACGGCGGCCTTGCGCGATGAGCCACTTGTGGCCGATGTTGCCCCGAGTCCCGGCGAAGCTCAGCCCCCGAGCTGACTCAGGACTCCCTGGTCAGCGCGCGGCGCTCGGATAGGGCGAGCATTGCGGGCAAAACGACCAAGGTGCACAGAATCAGGTAGATCACCGCGAACGCGAGCAGCACCCCGATGCTGTGCATCCCGGGATGACCGGATACCGCCAGGGACCCGAAAGCGGCCAGAGTGGTGAGTGCGCTCAAGAGAACTGCTCTCGGCGTGCTGGAGGTCATCATCGCCTCCAGGGATTCACCGCCGCGAAAGCGTACGAAGACGTGAATTCCGTTGTCAATTCCAAGACCCATGATGAGCGGAATCACCACGACGTTGGTCATGTTAAAGGGCATGTCGATAACGACCCCGGTCGCCGTGGTCATCAGCGCCGCCAGGGTGATCGGCAGAAGGACCAGAAGGGCGTCAGCAACACTTCGTAGACTGACGACCAGTACGCTGAAAACGAGTAGAAACGAAATGCCGATGGCAATACGAAACGTCAACACGACAACCTGACCGATACCGGCCTCGACCGCGGGTCTCCCCGTAGCGTGGGGGGCAACCGCGTCCACCGCATCAACGAAGCGCCCCAGCGCTTCGGCATCGCGGACATCTTCGACCGGGAGCACCGCGATCCGAGCGCGCCCATCGGGAGCCACGCTGCGTCGAATGAGATCGGCGGGCAAATCCTCATACTCAACCTCGTTTACCGTCACCGCGCGACCAATCCACTCGATCCTCTCTTCGAGGTCGTTGACTACTAATTTTTCGAGCGTCAAGGCCGCAGCGGAAGGATCGGGGCCGGTCGTGATACTCCTCAAAACAGCGCCCAGCCGCCTCGCGCTCTGCCAGGCGGGATCGGAATCGTGGCCCGGCGGCAGTTGTGTGATCTCACTGAGCAGCCCGTCGATGGCGTCCATGCGTTGCTGGGCACTGGGCGGATCCAGCGGCGGAGGCGGATTCAAGATCGATTCCAGAAAAAACGCGGCGTCCTCGATCATGAAAAGCTTGTTCTCCTGGTCGCCGGCCACATACCAACTCGGTGGCCGTGCTTCCAGAACGGAATCAAGAGCTTCGAGCTCCACGGCAAGAAGCTCCGCATCCTGCCGATTTTTCGCCAGCACCGTGGCCGAGTAATCGGTCACGATTTCCTCTTCCTGCAGATCGCGCAGGGTGCGCACGGATTCCGAATCGGGGTCACGCATGGAAAGGGTGCTGAAATCAAAACGAATCTGGGTCGACAGCAGCGTCGCCACCACGCCCACGATCGCCGCCACGGTAACCACAGCGCCTGCACGGCGCTCAATCGCGGGATAGAGAAGCGCCAAGAGCGGAACTCGCCCTGTCTGTTGGGCTGTGGGCGCTCGCATCAAAGCGAGCAGCGCGGGGAAGAGAGTGAGCGTGGCGACCAGCGAAATAAACATTCCACCGCCCGCGATGATCCCGAGGGAACCGAGCCCCGGGTAGGGGGTCGGTACAAAGGAAAGGAAGCCGATGGCCGAGGTCAGAGCGCAGAGCGCTACCGAAGGGCCCGCCTTCCCTCCAGCCCGAGCCAGGGCTTCGGGAACCGGCAGCGAACCGCGACTCTCTTCTTCGTAACGCAGTCCGATATGGATCGCGAAATCCACTCCGATCCCGATCATCAGTACAGCAAAGGCAGCGGAGATCAGGTTGAATTCGCCCACGGAAAGCATCGCCCAAGCCGTCGTCCAGGTGATACTGGCCAACAAAGTCACCAACGTCGACGCAACGACCCGCAACGAACGGACACCAAACCCGAGAATAACGGTGAGCAGACTGAGCGAGATAACGGCCGCAAGGGCAAGGCCGCTCTGCAAGGTCTCGAGTTCATCGTGCGCCAGGGGCACCATTCCCGTGAGGCGCAATCGCACGCCGTTTTCGGGCGTCAGCTCCAAGCGCTCGGCAAGCGACCGGATTTCATCGATCAACTGACTGGTAGAGATACTCTCGGAGAAGTCCTTGCGCCCCTGGACAATGATGATTCGGTAAACTTCCCCCTCCTGGTCGAGGAATTCGTCGGCCCAACTGATGCTCCGCGGCCTTCCGGCCAGCATCGACTCGGCAACCTCGCTGATCCGGTTCGCCATGCGGGCGAATCCTGGAGGCAACTCCTCACCCTCCTGAAGCTGATCGACGGAAAGCTGCAACTCGCCCATCAAGCCGCGAAGACTCGGATCTTCGGCGAGCGCGGCCAGGGCGGGCTGGGCTTCGGCCAACCGGTCGATCACGTCCTCCAGATCGGATGCATCCAAATACAGAAGCGCGTGGTCCTCGAAGAACGGATCCGCCGAGGGAGAGTAGATGCTGTCGATCAAATCAGGGCGGCGATCCAGAGCTTCGGTCATCGCATTGGCGGCATCGTCGGCACGATCGATGGAATCCGACGTAATGACAATGACGGTGGTTTCGTCGAATTGAGGAAACGCGTCGATAAATGCTTGGTATTCCCGCCGAAATGGCTCGTCTTGGCTGATCAGTGCCGAGTCGTCCGAGTTGATCCGCACGGTCTGTTGGGCGTAAATCGCCGAAACCGCTGTGAGCAACGCCGCCAGCCCGAGGGTCAGCCACGGGTGCCGGCTCACGCCGAACACAAGCGCAGTCAACGTCCTTTCGACGCGGCCCGACGCTTCCGAATCCCCCAACTGGACACCCACCATGCGCTCCCTGGACCCTCTCCATCGAACTACAATCGAACCGAAATCGAATCCGGTTCGCACCCGACCCACTCGGCCACAAATTCTAGGCGATGCCGGTTTCCCGCCGCAATCATTCCAGCACTCGCGACGAACCCCGGCAGCCGGCTGTCGGGAGAAAATCGGCCCGCCGTGCCCCAATGCTCCATTTCAACTAATCTCGTGCCGTGATCGAGGAGGATTCTCGGCGAACTCATCCACTCAGCACGAACAAGGAATAGCATCCCGACCCAGGAGGGGTCCGCGTGCGGGCGCCAAGGAGACTGACCGATGAGCCATGTGACCGGGGTGCGGGAATATTTGATGGATCTGCAGAACCGGATCTGCTCTTCTCTCGAAGCCATCGATGGCGAGGCCCGGTTCCAAAGAGGCGAAATGCCCCGAGAGGGGGGAGGCGTGTCCCGGCCCTGGGTCCTTCAGGAAGGCGCTGTCTGCGAGAAAGCAGCGGTCAATTTCACCCATACCACCGGAAACCGAATGCCCCCAGCCGCCACCGAACGCCGCCCGGATCTCACGGGTGGGTCGTATGAAGCCGTCTCGGTTTCCTTGATCGTTCACCCCCGCAACCCCTATGCGCCCACGTGCCATGCCAACTACCGCTTTTTCGTCGCAACGCCCCCGGCGGCCAGTGCAAATTCCGAAAGCGTCTGGTGGTTCGGCGGAGGTTTCGATCTCACCCCCTATTACGGTTTTGAAGAAGACGCCGTCCACTGGCACCGGGTAGCCCAAGAGGCCTGCTCGCCATTTGGAGACGACCTTCACGAGCGATTGAAGAAGGCCTGCGACGAATATTTCTACCTCCCTCACCGCGAAGAACCCCGAGGCATTGGGGGAGTGTTCTTCGACGATTTTTCCGAGGGTGGATTCGACGCGGCTTTTGCATTCGTCCGCAGCATCGGGGATGCCTTCTTGCTCGCCTACCCGCCGATCCTGACCCGCCGCAAAGATTCTCCTTACGGCGAGCGCGAGCGCAGCTTCCAGCTTCTCAGGCGCGGCCGTTACGCGGAGTTCAACCTGCTCCACGACCGCGGGACGCGCTTCGGACTCCAGGCAGCCACCCGAGTCGAGTCCGTTCTCGCCTCAATGCCTCCCCTCGTGGCCTGGCGCTACGACTGGAAACCCGAAGCCGGCTCCGACGAGGCAAGGCTGCTCGACTATTTTCTCAAGCCCCGGGATTGGTTGGCATAGCGTTCGTCCGCCGCATCGAAGGGCGTAGCCGCTCCGCTAGGCGGCAGGGGCTGTTTGCTCCCCCCGAACGAGTCTTCCGGGAAGCACACCGGTGGGCTCACCGTCGCGCATGGTCACCTGACCGCTGACCAAGGTATAGCGATAGCCGTCGGCACGTTGAATTAGGCGTCGACCGCCCGCGGGCAAGTCGAAAACCATTTCGGGCAGTTGCAACCCGACCGTTGCCAGGTCGATCAAGTTCAAATCGGCCTTGTAACCCGGAGCGATGAGACCCCGATCCCGGAGACCGTACAGGTTCGCCGCATCGGAAGTCATTCGCTGCACCACCAATTCCACGGGAAGCTTCGGCCCCCTCTCCCGATCCCTGACCCAATGGCTCAGCATGAAGGTGGGAATGCTGGCGTCGCAGATTATTCCGCAATGCGCACCCCCGTCCCCGAGGCCCAGCACCGCACGGGGGTGGTGGATCATTTCATAGATGGGATCGCAATTTCCGTCGCTGTAATTGAGCAAGGGAAAGAGCAAGAGTTCTCGACCATCCTGACCGAGCATGCAGTCGTAGAGAACTTCCTCGGGACTGCGACCTTCGCGCTCGGCGATTCCCGCGACGCTTTCCTCGTGGCTAGGCTCGTAGTTGGGCTTGGCTCCCAGGGGAAAGAGTTTGTGAAAGCTCGCCATCACATAGGCCGACATGGGGTCTTCGTAGTCGACCTTCTCGGAAAGAATCGCTTCCCGAACCGACGGCTCACCCAAGCGCGCGATTCGTTCGTCAAAGGGCAGATCCATCAGCCCCTCGTAACTCGGCCGATCCCGGAACGGATGGTATTCGGTTTGGTGTCCCACCAGCATGCCAAAGGGTCGACCCGCCGTTTGCGGATACACCTGCGCGCCCTCGGCCACCGCCTTCTGGGACTCGTCGAGGAGATCGCGCCAGAGCGTCGGCTCTGCGTCCACCTGCAGCATCGCAAACGAAACCGGTCGACCAATTTCAGCCGAGAGACGACACATCCAATCCATTTCCTTCCGCGCACCAATGACGTCTTCGCCCGCCGCCCCGAGCGGGGCCAATTCAAAAATTCCCGTGCCGAGATCGCCCAGAACTCGGCCGATTCCGAAGAGTTCGTCCTCGGCTGCGAAGGTCCCGGGCATGGGGTCGCCACTCGCCGCTTTGTGCATGAGGGTGCGCGAGGTTGAAAAGCCCAGTGCGCCGGCTTTCATGCCATCTCGAACAATGGCCGCCATTCCCTCTATATCTTCCGGAGTCGCGGGTTCGTTTTCGGCACCGCGTTTTCCCATTACGTAGGTACGCACTGCGCCGTGGGGAACCTGGGCCGCCACATCCATCCCCAACGATCGCTTTCCCACCGCGTCCATGAATTCCGGGAAGGTCTCCCACTCCCATTCGATCCCCTCGGCGAGGGCTGTACCCGGTATGTCTTCGACGGCTTCCATCAGCGAGATCAGGTAATCACGCTCATTCGGACGAACGGGGGCAAAGCCCACTCCGCAATTGCCAAAAACCACAGTCGTCACGCCGTGCCAACACGAAGGAGTCAGATGGGCGTCCCAGGTCACCTGACCGTCGTAGTGGGTATGGATATCGACGAAGCCCGGCGTGACCGCCAGCCCACGCGCGTCGATCTCCTCGCGCGCCTCGCCCTCAACACTTCCCAGGGCGACGATTCGGCCGTCGCTCACCGCCACGTCCCCCTGGCGGGGAGGCCCGCCACTGCCGTCGATAATCAAGCCACCACGAACGATAAGGTCAAACATACTCAGTATCCTTCGGTTCAATGTTTTGGTTTGGGGAATATTCTAGCAGGAGCCGAGTCCGTCACCGGGCGGCGTCTCGCGCTGGCGATGGGCCGGCTTTCAACCCCACAAGGCAGCCCCAAACTGCGCCGAAGAGTCCGAAACCATTGAGCAGAACCCCCGCGTAGCGCCAAAAGGACGAAGGCCAGAGCGAAGGATCGAGTTGAAACGCCTGGACGATCGCCGAGGCCGCGCCAACCCCCGCCAAAAGTGTCCCTCCCAGGTAGATCCAGCGAATGCGCCGCGCGCCCACGTAGGTAACCGCGCCCAGGGCCAAAAGATAGGCGGCGACCGCCAGCGAGGCCGTGGGGCCCGGCGCTCGGAGTCCCCGGGCGATTAGCGCGACTCCCGCCAGATTCCAGAGCGCCGCCATCGCCAGGTAGATCAACTGGATCACCAGTACCCTGCGAATCTGCATCCAGCGCATTCAAGACCTCCTCGCTCGGCCATTCACCCGGAGCCCGGTTCAAAGCCATCCGCCATCGCCCAACGGCCATCGCCGTATCGGGCATCCCACATCCCCGAGCGCCCCGAAGGCGGACGCGACGCGCGCGACCTTGACGGTTCGGCGAATGGCCCGACACTAGCCCTGCCTGACCATCGGAGGAACGCCAATGCTGCGCAAGATTCTCTGGATCGAAGCGCTCGTGCTCCTAGCCCTGTTCCTCGGTGTCAAATTCTGGCTGCCCGGGTTCGTCGAAGGCCAACTGAATCGCGTCGAACCCCACCCCCCCTGGACGATCTCGTCCGAAGCCGCGGCTCTGCACGCGACACTCGCGGTGGCCGACCTGCACGCCGACCCGCTGCTATGGAAACGCGACTGGCTGACCCGGAGCACTCGCGGGCACACCGACCTGCCCCGGATGCAGGAAGGTGGAGTGACCCTCCAAGTTCTCACCGCGGTCACCAAGAGCCCTTCGGGCCAAAATTACGAATCCAATGCCTCGGACAGCGACACCATCACGTACCTCGCCATGGCGCAGTTGTGGCCCATGGCAACCTGGAACAGCCCATTCGAGCGAGCCGTTTACCAGGGCCAAAAGCTGGCGGATTGGGATCGCCGGGCAGGCGAGACCTTTCGCGTGATCCGAAATCAAAGCGACTTGCTCGAACTCATGGAGGAGCGCCGGCGAGGCCGTCCGACGCTGGGCGGGATCTTCGGAGTAGAAGGGGCCCACGCCCTGGACGGCGATCTCGCCAACCTCGACCGCCTCGATGCCCTGGGCCTGCGGGTGGTCGGGCTCACCCATTTCTTCGACAACCGATTGGGCGGATCGCTCCACGGCATCACGGGCGAAGGACTGACTGCCTTCGGGCGCCAAGTCGTCCTGGAGGCAGATCGGCGGTCCATGGTGATCGATGTCGCCCACGCCGCACCGCGTATGGTCGTTGAGGTGCTCGATCTCATCGATCGTCCGGTCATTCTTTCCCACGGCGGATTCAAAGGAATCTGCGATTCGCCGCGCAATCTCGAAGATTCCCTCATGATCGAATTGGCCGAGCACGGCGCGCTGATCGGAGTCGGTTTTTGGAACGGCGCGGCCTGCGATTACAGCCCCAAGGGCGTCGTCAAGGCGATCCGGTACGGCATCGATCTGCTGGGAGTGGACCACATCGCCCTGGGGTCGGATTACGACGGGGCCACCCGGGTCCTCTTCGACGCGAGCGAACTCGCCATCCTGACCCAGACCATGCTGGACGAAGACTTCAGCGAGGAAGAGATTCGAAAAGTCATGGGCGCAAATGCGGTCGATTTCTTTCTCGCGAACCTCCCGCGACAATAGACGGGCCCGTCAAGGCGAGAGGGGTCCGGCCTCCTTGCCCACTTCGATCGACACTTCGTGGGCGATTTCCTCGGACGAACGCCCGATTCGAACCGCATAGCGAACCGCGTCCAAATACCAGCCGGGCTCGCTGCGATGCGCATGCCCTCGACCCGCCGGAACGACCGCGACTGCGCCGCCTCTGGCTCGAACACTTTCGTACTCGGCATCTGCCGGGTCCCAATACGCGAAGGCCCGGTCATCCAAACGAAGAGTCACCGTGGCGGACCCTCCCGGCTCGAGCCGAACCTTCGCGAAGGCGCGCAGTTCCATGCATGGACGAAAGAGCCGACTGGATTCGGGGGCCACATAGCACTGCACCACTTCCGACCCGCAGCGCTCGCCGGTATTTGTAACCTCCACTTCTACCTCCAGCACATCACCCGCCTCGAAGGTCGTCGCCGAGGTTCTCGGAACACCCATTTCAAACGATGAATAGGAGAGTCCGGACCCAAAGGGAAAACGAACCGGGAGATGGCGCGTCGTGTATCCGCGATAACCCATCAGAAGGCCTTCCCCATAACGAATCTCCGAATTTTCGCCGGGGAAATTCCCAAAGGACGGGCTGTGCTCGATCCGCTCGGGAAAGCTGGTCGGAAGACGTCCACCGGGCTCGGCGTCGCCGAAGAGCACGTCGGCCAGCGCCCCGGCCATTTCCTGGCCGCCGAACCAGATCTGCAACAAGGCCGCTGGGGCCTCGGCCCAATCCATGTTCGTGGGCGACCCCGTGTTCACGCAGACCACTGTCCGCGGATTCGCCTCGCAGACCCGGCGAATCAGTTCGTCCTGATCCCCGGGCAAATCCATCGACGCGCGATCGTGCCCCTCGGATTCCCAATCCGCGTTGGTCCCCACGACCAGCACCACGGCATCGGCCGCCTTCGCGGCCGCCACAGCGTCGCCCAGCAGGTCGCGCTCCAGGGGAGGCCGCAAACCAACCTTCGCACCCTGGAGAATGACCGCGCCCTCGGCCGCGTATTGAATCTCGATTTCCACGGACTTGCCCGCCACGAGTTCGAAGCGGGCTTCGGCCTCGCAACTGCCCAAAGAGAAGAAAGCTTCTCCCGGCGGCGGCGGATCCGCGAAGCCGTCGATCACGATCTGCCCGTCGATTAGCAGACGCGACCGGCCCGCCTGGATCAAGGTGAAGATGTGACGCCCGCTTTCCTTTGGAGTCAGCCGCCCGGTGGCGCGAAAAGAAAATCCGCCCGGCTCGAGGCCTTCTCCCGGCGAGCCAAAGTAGAGAAGCTGGGAAGTGTCCACCGTTTTGGTGAGAACGGGATCACCCGACCAATCCAGGCCCGCATGGAACTCCACCACCATTGCCCCGTCGCCCCCGGAGCTGAGCAGATCGGGGGTCGCCAGAGCGGGCGTAGTTTTTTCGGTCCAACACCCCCGCTCGTACACGATTTCCGTGGCCTCTCCGATCTTTGAGCGCAGAGCATCCAGGGGCGTCACCTTGTAGTGGGGTTTCAGGGCCGCGGACCCGCCGCCCATGATCTGCGCACTCCCGGCATTGGGTCCAATCACCGCCAGCTTTGCGAGGCTTTCGCGCGCGAAGGGAAGAGCGCCGTCGTTGCGGAGCAGAACCATCGAATCGGCGGCCACCTCCCGGGCCAGGATACGGTCCTCGGGCAGGTCGATGCTCTGCTCCTCCCCGGGTGCATCGTCGTCCAAGGCTCCAATTTTTTCCCAAACACCGAGCATGCGGCGCACCTGCGCGTCCAACACCGCCTCATCTACCCGCTCCGCCCGCACCGCCTCGCCCAGGGCCGGCCCGTAGAAACGGCCGGGCCCGGGCATCTGGAGATCCAGACCGGCCGCCGAAGAGGCTTCGGTGGAACCCGCCGAGAACCAGTCGGTCAACACAAAGCCTTCGAAGCCCCACTCTTCGCGCAGGATCTGGGTCAAAAGTTGAGCGTCCTCCGAACAATACGTTCCATTGACACGGTTGTAGGCGGTCATGATTCCGAGACCGCCGCCTTCTTTGACGATCAACTCAAAGGGCACGAGGTAGAGCTCGCGAAGGCTCCGAGCGTCTACCACCGAATCGATGGTGTTGCGCTCGAACTCTGCATCGTTGGCCACGAAATGCTTTGCCGTCGTCGCGACTCCCTGGGATTGCACGCCACGGACATAGGCCGCCGCCAGCCGACCCGAGAGAAGTGGATCTTCGGAAAAGCTTTCGAAATTCCGTCCCCCCAGCGGTGAGCGATGAAGGTTCACCGTTGGAGCCAACAGCACGCGCGCCCCCTTGGTCCGGGTTTCCCGGCCCAGCATCACGCCGACGCGCTCGAGCAGATCGGGGTTCCAAGTCGCGCCCAGGGCCGACCCGCAAGGGATGCAGACGGCGGTGACATCGCCCAGTCCCAGAAGCGCCGAGCCCCGGGCGCCATTGGGGCCATCGGTGACTCGGATGGCCGGAAGACCTAGGCGTTCAATGGCCGGTGTCGTCCACATATCGGCCCCGGCGGTGAGCAGGGCCTTCTCCTCGAGGCTCAGTTCTTCCAATATTTTTCTGGCGTTCATCGGCTTTCCTCGCTGCAGACGGTTGTTTTGGGATGGCGCATTCTACCCCGTTGCCGGCAGCACTGTTATGCTCGGGAGTCCTCAACACCCACAGTCAACCCCTTCGAGGACTCCCCATGTCTCCCGCCCATTCCTCCACCAATTCCTCCACCCACTCCTCCACCAATGACAAGGTCCAATCGGCCGAAGCCTGGACGGATTTCTGCGACCAACTCAAGAAGGCTGGCGATGTCATTCTTCGTGAGGATCTCGAAACTTCGCTCTTCGACCGCGGCGAAGGCCTTCGCTACCTGGGGCGGCTTCTCAGGGCGGGCCTCTTCTCCTTCGGCGAAAACCCCGGCCCGGAATTTCCCGTCTTCCGCCCCATGCCCGACGGCGTCAAGATGGGACTCGACAACCCGGACAATTACTATGTGAGCGCGTCCATCAATCCCCGCCTCGACTACCGCATCCGGGGTAAGCGAGGCACCATCCACTATCTGAGTTTTGCCGCCCAGAACCAGAATTTCGCCGCCAAGGACAAGATCACCGGAGGCGCTGGCCACCTGAACGACTCCGAACTCGAACTCGATGACGACGGCTGTTTCGAAATCCTCGCGAGCCAAAACGAGCAGCCCGGAAACTGGCTGCGCACCACGGATCAGACTCGGCAGATCCTGATCCGGCAGACTTTTCTGCACCGCGGAAAAGAGCAACCCGTGGAGGTCGAGATCGAATGCCTCCAGGCCAAGGGCGCGCCCAGCCCCCTTGAGCCCGATCGGGTTCCCGGTCAATTGATGGGTGCCGCCCTCTATGCCATGGGGTGCGCCCAATGGTTTGCCGACTGGGTGATGGAATTCCCTCAGAAAGCCCCCATCAACGATTTTCATTTGCCCGACATCGAGAAGCATCGCGTGATGGGCGGCGATCCCAATATTCGTATGTGGCTGGGGATGTGGAAGCTCGCCCCCGACGAAGCTCTGGTCATCGACGCCATGCCGCCAAAATGTGATTACTGGAATTTTCAGCTGGCCAATATCTGGGCCGAATCCCTGGACTCGCGAAACCACCAAGTGCACGTGAACAGCGGCGGGGCAATCTACCGCGACGATGGATCCTTCCGAATCGTCGTCGCCCACGAAGACCCCGATGCAGAAAACTGGATCGAGACGGCGGGCCACCACCACGGCGTCATGGCCCTGCGCTGGGTCCGCACCAATGCACATCCCAAGCCCTCGGTACGCGTTGTGAAAATCGCCGAGGCCCGCGCGGGCTTGGATTGAACTCTCGATAGATCGAGCGCGGGGCCCCCGGGCTTCGGCCACGTGAAAGGAATCAACAATGGCTGGACCTCTAGCAGGTGTTCGCGTCGTCGATGTCAGCGAGGTGATCTCGGGTCCCCTGGCCACCATGATCCTCGCCGATCAAGGGGCAGGTGTCCTGAAGATCGAGCCCCCGCGTTACGGGGAAGAGAGCCGACAGCTGGCCAACTATCGCAACGGCATGGCGGGCCTCTATGCCAATTGCAACCACGGCAAACGCTCCATCGGCCTCGACCTCAAAACCGAGCGCGGGCTCGAACTCGCGCTGGAGATGATCCGCGAAGCCGATGTCTTCGTGCAGAATTGGCGCCCGGGTGCGGCCGAACGCCTTGGTTTGGGCGAAAGCGCGCTGCGAACCCTCAATCCCCAAATCATCTATGCCTCCATTACGGGCTACGGAGACGACGGCCCCTATGCGGACCGGCGGGGCTATGACCCGATTTTTCAGTGCCTCACCGGCTACGTGGCGGCCCAGACAAATCCGGAAGTCCCCATACCCGACCTGGTCCGAAACGCGGTGGTCGACAAGGCGACCTCCTACTCCCTCGCCCAGGCAATCACTGCCGCCCTCTACGCCCGGGAACGGGGCGCCGAAGGCCAGCACGTCAAGGTGGCCATGCTCGATGCCGGGTTGGCGTTTTTCTGGCCCGACGGAATGCTGCGCCACACTCTCGCGGGCGAAGGCGTCGACCACTATGTCGTTCCCGGCGAGCGCTATCAACTCATGGCCACCGCCGACGGCCAACTTGTCGTCTGGGCAGGGACCGCCGAGCAAATGCGGGCTTCCCTACTGGTGGTCGGCGAAGAAGAACTCGCCAACAGCCCCGGCCAGCGGGGAAAGCTCATGCTCGAAGAAGAAAATCAACTCGCCCGAACCGAGGCCGTCAACGCGGGCTTTGCGAAATTGACCAGCGAGGAATCCTACCGCCGCTGCATCGAGCACCAGCTTCCCGCCGCGCCGGTCCTTACTCACGAGGACGTTTTTCTCGATCCCCAGGTGATCCACAACGGCTGTGTGATCGAGGCCGATCATCCGGTCTACGGCCGCTACCGCCGGGCCGCACCCTCTGCGAAATTCTCGGGTACGGTCCTTGAACCCGCCTCGCCCCCTTCGCTCTACGGGGAGCAGAGCGACGAAATTCTCGAGGAGATGGGCTACTCAAGCGAAGAAAGAGCTGCCCTGCGCGACGCAAATATCGTTTCCTGAGTCGGGTAGGGCGGGTTCATCCAGACCCGCCGCCCAGTACGGTCTGAAACCAAGAGGACAACGCATTGGACTACCTGATTGATTGTCGGAAAAACTGGCGCCTGGCGTCGAATCGGGCTGTCATTTCATCGAGCATGATGTCGACCGCATGGCGGTTGGCTCCGACACCCTCACCACCGAAGGCGAACTCAAGATGGCCTACCCAGGCGTCGTGCTCGGCGCCATGGGGATCGAAGTCCCCGACCCGGCGGCCCGCTATCTCTACCAGCAGCGGCTCCTGATCGTCTGGGGATTCGACGAAGAAGGGCGGGTGCTCTGCGAGGACAGCTACTCGGGGGGCGGCGCGGGCTTCGAAGGGATCGACCGGCGCCCCATCGACGCCGATCAGATTTATCGGTTTGAGGCCGGCGCCTAGCGAATAAAAGCCGGTCTCCCTCGAAGAATCTCAGGCCGCGCTCGCGCCCCGGGGTCGCGCCAAGTCGCTGTATTCCAGCATGGCGTGAGCGAGTCGATCGGAAAGGTGCTCGCGCCTCTCCCGACCCTCGGGCCTCCCCGCCAAGTTCTTCATCTCCAGGGGATCCTCCGCCAGATCAAAAACCTCGACCTCTCCGGTGGAGTAGCGGGTCACCCTGCCCTCCTCGGTGATCAGGGTTCGCGCTTTTGCGGGCACGCCCGCTGAGGAACAAGCGTGCTCTCGGCGACTCGGATCAACCGGGTCCGCGCTCAAAGGTGGGAACGCCCTCGGGCACTTGGTGAAAGCTTTGTTGGTCGACGGTAAAGATCACCATCTGGGAACTCCCGAAGACGCTGGGGTCGTCCAAGGTG
>DUCH01000353.1:0-11471 GCA_012959865.1 Myxococcales bacterium
GAGCAAAAACGGCCACTCCTCTTCTGTTCGAGGGTGGCTGGGGCTTTCCTGATTCCTTAGCGATCGATTGAATACCGGGCGGGAGTCCCTCCGATAATTGAGGGGTCTGAACGGACGCGGGGATTCTTGCGTTCGCACCAAAATTGACTCCACAGGATGCTCTGCATTTCGCCCACGGTGGGTAGCCGCCAGTCGCTGTGGCCCCCAAATAAATTCGTGTTGAGTTGAGCCAAAACCGTCGTAAAGATCGAGGGGTCGACCTGAGGCTCGGGCCGCCACGGGCCTTCAAAACTGCGAACTTTCGGTCGATCGGGCCATTTCGCGCTGCTCGAACCATCGGATTATTGAGGCGCGACCAAGAACCAGGTTGGCTCGTCTCTTAGGATTTCAGGATGACTCTAGGCAGTTCAGGATGGCTCTAGGCAGTTCAGGGTGGCTCGGTCCGGTACGACTGTTTCTAGACAACGATCTCCACCTGAAGTAAACAAAGCAGCAGCGGACTTTCACCGGGGCACGAGGCGAACTTTGCTCGCTTGACACAGCCAAGGAGATGAGGAGGCCAATTGGTGGCTGGATTGAGCGCCGCAAAGGTCGAGCAATACCGTGAACAGGGCTTCGTGGTTGTTCCGGGTGTAATCGCGGAAGACGCCATCGAACGCTATCGACGGCGTGCACGAGAGATCTCTCTGGGTGATGTGCCGGAGGAAGCGAAAAAGCGCCTGGTTCGTGACGTCCACTATGTGCGTGGCGGCGCCCAACCCCCGGAGGATCCGGAGCTTTCCATGTGGAAGATCCTCAACCCCGACCGCTTTGATCCGGTGATGGCGGAATGTCTTCGCTTCCCGTGCGTTCTCGACGCGGCTGAAAGCCTGATCGGTGAAGACATCTTGGCATTTCTCATGATGTTCATCTACAAGCCTCCCGGCGTCCCAAACTCCGTTCACCCGTTTCACCAGGATGCGGTCTTCTTTCCCTTTGAACCCCAGGAATCCTGCGTAGGGGTCTGGATCCCTCTCGATGAAGTGTCCGAGGAGAACGGTACCCTTTGCGTTGTGCCTGGCTCTCACCGTCTCGACGTTCGGCCACATGCCGCACGGGAGGGGGTCAACTTTGGTGCCGTCGCAGCCGATGGCGTCGAGGGCAACGAGAAATTCCACAATGACGCAGTACCGATGGAAATGTCTCCCGGAGATTGCTTGCTGTTCAACACGAGGCTGTTGCATCGCAGCGGCGGAAATCGCACCAACCGGCATCGCCGCGTGATCACCCTGCATCTTGCAAGTGCCCGCTGCCGCTCCAAGGGGCCGAGCATCAGTGAATTCGGTTTCAATTTGGTCCGAGGTCGACTCCATGAGGGCTGCCTTCAACCCGTCGAAGCACCGCCGCTCGCACTCTATAACGCGCTCGAGAAATAACGGTTTGGGGCTACTGCGAAGCGGAAGGTAGGCCTCTCAAGGCAGAGACCTTATTCCGCGTAGCTGAGTCCCTCGAATTCGTGTCGTAGTGACGGATCAATGGGCCTGGCTTCGCCCGGCGTGACTCGAATCGTTGCCCTACGTTCTTCCGCCCCGGCACCCACGCCCTGTCTGCACCATCGACCACAGGCTCTTCGGACAGGTCTTTCTCGAAAGCGGGAACGGGGTCGAGACGATCCACACCCTGGTGAGCCCGACCGAATCCAAGACAGCCATCGGCGATGGGTGGCGATGGGTTTCGTCTTCAACTGTCGGCTTCGACAGGGAAGCGTTCGAACGGTGTAATTCATGTTCGATACCCCCTTCGGCACCGCGGACCTCCCACTAGCAACTTGACATTACGCCCGTACCCGGGCGTTGTGTCAAAACCCAGCTTGAATGCCCTATCCTCTTCCTGGAAATTCGGCTCGTTGAGTAAGTTATGGATGTGTATGACATCAACTAACACCGAAAAAAAGTCCGGGAAGCCCGGTGAAGGGTCCGAGCAGTCAGTACCGCTGTCCCTTCGACTCTTTGTTCGGCTTGTGCAATTGTGGGATCGTGTACGTCTGGCTCGACTCGTACGTGCTCATCCAGGCCTCAGAATCGACCCTGCCGCCAGCTCAAACCTCGCGGTGGCGCGCTGGGAGCTCGGAAAAAACGTGCGTATTGTTATTGAAGAGGGTGTGGTCGTTGAACGGACCCCCAACGCCCTGCGCATCCACGTCGAAGATGGTGGCGAACTTCGGATCGGTCGCGATACCTGGCTCCGTACCGAAGTCGAGCCCGTGCACTTGATCGTCTATCCGAATGGGCGGCTGAACATTGGCACCGAAGGCTGGCTGAACGGCTGTCTGGTCTCTTCAAAGCAGGAGGTGACTACGGGTGTACGTACTTGGATCGGCCCCGGCACGCATGTCTATGACTCCGACCAGCATGACTTTGATGATACGACACCCGAGCAGAGTGCTCCTGTGCGAATGGGTGATCACATCTGGGTCGGGGCGCGGGTGATGGTGCTTAAGGGCGTAGCCATCGGCTCACACAGTATTATCGGTGCGCACTCGATGGTGACGCATGATATCCCGGCCCACTCGGTCGCCTACGGGGTCCCTGCGGAACCTCACGGTAAAGTCGGCGACCGCACACGTGTCTCAGCCGTCGTTGGCAACTAGATCCGGGCCACCCAGATCCGCAACCCAGCTCGCCAAAGTCGCTCATAAGACATCGACGCCAAACGTCTGGGAAGTCTACTCTTAGCCGTAGAGCGGCCGGTCATCAGCATATTCTCAATCCGACACTTGAGCCAGCAGCGATGGTATCTGCAGGCTCTTCGGAGTCGGAAGCTTTTGCATCAGTGCGATCCTCGCATCTTCCTTCCCCGTCGGACACGCATACTTTGGGCGCCCGCAACGAACGATCTCGATCTTCGCAGGAATGAACTTCAGCCGATCGGAATTTGCGTGGCCTATCCCGTCATCGAGACGAAGCGTGTCAAAGACCTTCTCGCGATGCTCGCACTCTCCGGCCCAGCGCCGTAGACTCGGACTCGCTAGGTCCCCACTTTTCGGCTCGCTGACGCGAAATATAGCGCTCCCGTTTTGGGAGCCCGGAGTCCGTCTATGATCAGTTCTGGAAACCGAGTTCCGTCCTCCCAGCAAGTCTCAATCTGCGCGGCCGGCCGAACGCTGTCGGCCATCGGGCTTGCCCTCGCGATCGGATCATTGGCCAGCGCCGAACCCACTGAGCATTCCGATGCTGCGGTCGTGCTCTATTCGCCCGGCGAGCGCGAGAATTTTCCACGTGAACCGTTGTGGGGCGACACGCATCTTCACTCGAGTCTCTCTCAGGATGCCTACAGCTTTGGCGTCACCCTTGGATCGGACGAGGCGTATCGATTTGCGCGGGGCGAGACCATCACCGCGACCCACGGGCAGAAAGCACGCCTCGATCGCCCGCTGGACTTTCTCGTGATTGCCGACCACGCGAGCGGTATGGGTTCGATGCAGGAACTCAAAGCGGGCAACCCGAAGCTCGTCTCGAATCCCCGACTCCAGCAGTGGCGGGCGCTGCTCCTCCAAGGGGGCACGGCGGCAGGCTTGAAAATCTCGGAAGACGGGCGCGTCGGCGGCTGGCCGAAAGAGCTCAATGATCCTGAGATTCTCGCACCGGTCTGGCAGCACGTCGTCGATGTGGCCGAACGACACAACAGCCCGGGTGAGTTCACCGCGCTCATTGGATACGAGTGGACCTCGTGGCCCAAGGGCGACAACCTTCATCGCGTCGTGATCTTCCGCGATGGGGCCGACAAAGTTCGCGACATCATGCCCTTTTCGAGCTTTCATAGCGACGATCCCGAGGACCTCTGGGAATATCTCGCCAAGTACGAAAAAGACTCCCAGGGCAGAGTGCTGGCGATTCCGCATAACGGGAATATTTCTAATGGTCTGATGTTTGAAACGCGGACACGGGCAGGCGACGCCTTCGACGCCGACTATGCAACCCGCCGCGCGCGCTGGGAACCGATCACGGAAGTCACCCAAATCAAGGGCGACGGCGAGACACATCCATTCCTCTCACCGAACGACGAGTTCGCCGACTACGAAACCTGGGACCAAGGGAATTTTATTGGCACACCGAAAACCGATGAGATGCTTCAATACGAATACGGCCGTTCGGCGCTCAAGCTCGGCATCGATATTTACGGGGAACTCGGCGTCAACCCGTTCAAATTCGGGATGATCGGATCGACTGATTCCCATACGGCTTTATCGACCGCCGATGAAGACAACTTCTTTGGCAAGCACAGTGCTGGCATGGAACCCGCCCCCGGTCGCGAACGAAGGCTTGTCGGAAAGGCGGGAGATATTCTCACGATGGGCTGGCGACAAGCAGCATCGGGCTATGCCGCTGTCTGGGCCCGGGACAACACTCGCGAATCGATCTGGGATGCGATGGCAAGAAAAGAAGTCTACGCGACCACCGGACCGCGCATCACTCTCCGATTCTTTGGCGGGTGGACCTTCGAGGACGCGGACGCGAATTCGAGCGAGTTCGTGCCGATCGGATACACCAAGGGCGTTCCGATGGGCGGAGACCTTGCCACCAAACGCAAGCGCGGAAGCATTCCGTCTTTTCTGATCGCGGCGATGCGCGACCCGCTTGGCGCCAATCTCGACCGTATCCAGGTCGTCAAGGGTTGGCGCGACGAGAACGGCGACACACTGGAGCGCGTCTATGACGTCGCCTGGTCCGATCGTAATGAGCGCCGCATCAACCGAGCGGGGCGCCTCACTCCCGTCGGCAACACCGTGAATCGAGACAACGCCACCTACTCGAATGAGATCGGCGCGGCAGAACTCCGAACCGTGTGGCGAGATCCCGACTTCTCACCGAACGAGGCAGCCTTCTACTACGTCCGGGTCCTCGAAGTCCCGACGCCTCGTTGGACCGACTACGATGCGGCTGTCTTCGGGACGAGCCTCTCCGATGAGTCGAGTCGGCTCGTCAATCAAGACCGCGCCTATTCCTCTCCAATCTGGTACGACCCGCCCCCCGGCTGACTGCAAGCATTGAGGCGCGAAAAGGAAATTCATGGAGTTCCTGTTTCTAGTGAACAGCCTAGGCCGTGGCCGTTGGCAGCCTGGCCGGCCTGCTTGAGAGAATTCTCGACACGAGTTTTGTTCACTGCGGGAAACCCGGAGAAGTCATGTTTTCTAAGGCTCTTGAAAAAACCAGATTGGATCATCCGGGCCTTCGCCGAAGCGACGTATTAATAGTCGGCGACACACTTCAGACCGAATTGAGGGGCGGACGAGACTTTGGTCTAGACACGCTGCTCGTGCTCAGTGGTCATACTCAGGCGTCACGTTGGCCAGCGCCCAAAAAGTGAATTGCAAAGAAGCTCGTTTTGCCTTCTCAGCGATTGGGCCAGAAGGAAAAGAGGAAGAGGAAATTCGATGAAAGATCTAAACAGGCGGGTAGCGGTAGTGACCGGCGGGGCCAGCGGGATTGGCCGCGGAATGGTCGAGGCCTTTATCGGCGAGGACATGAAGGTCGTCATCGGCGACATCGAGGAACCGGCATTAGACAACACGGTGGCCGAGTTGAAGAAAGAAGGCGCGGATGTCGTCGGTGTCGTCTGCGATGTTTCAAACCAAACCTCGGTCAACGCCATGGCGAAGGCTGCACTCGATGCATTTGGTGCGGTGCACGTACTCTGCAATAACGCCGGTGTCGCTGGAAGCACTGACGGCACGAGTTGGGAGCGATCCGTTGAAGACTGGAACTGGGTGATGGGTGTAAACCTGAACGGCGTCGCAAATGGTATCCGCGCTTTCGTGCCGATCATGATCGAACAAGGTGAAGACGCGCACGTCGTCAATACCGCTTCAATGGCCGGCCTTATTCCGGGTGGCGGGACTTATGGGGTCAGCAAGAGTGCATGCGTTGCGTTGAGCGAGGGATTGTTCAGCGAACTTGCGCTTGCTGCGCCCAAGCTTGGCGTGTCTGTGCTCTGTCCGGGCTGGGTAAGGACGCGCATCGCCGAGTCCGAGCGCAATCGCCCCGAGGCACCGCGCGAAGCACCCACCGAATCGCAACCGCTCCGCGACTTGATGCGCAAAGCAGCAGAAGCCGCCTTGGCGAATGGGCTCGACCCACGCGAGGTGGGGAACATTGTCGTCAATGCCATCAAGACGCGGCGCTTCTATATACTCACCCACCCTTGGCAAGACATGATCGAGCACCATATGCAGAATGTGATCGAAGGACGCGACCCAGTTGGGCTGATGCCACCAGGAATCGAATTGCCTGGGCTGGAAACGCCGGAGCAGTAGAGAGAGACACTTCGGCTACTCACCCCAACGAAGTGCTCGCCCAGGCACTCGAACTGGCCCGGGAGATCGCCGCAAACCCGTCACCGCAGCTGATCATGACAAAGCAGTTGCTCAGCCAGAACGGCGCCGACACCGACTTCACCGCCATCCAAGAACGCGAGAGTGCACTGCTGCGCGAGTGCTGGAAAACGCCTGAACACAAAGAAGCGGTGAACGCATTCATCGAGAAGCGAACACCGAAGTTTCGTTAGGCAGGCAGCAATCGTCGTCCAGCCACCGGGTTCGGACGGCACACGGAGTCGGCGCAGCGCACTAAGCCGACGTCATGCCACCGTCGATCGGGAAAATTCCGCCGTTGATGAACTTGGCCTCGTCGCTCGCCAGGTAGGCGACAAAGGACGCCACCTCTCCCGGTGTCCCGTAGCGGCCCGCCGGAATTATACCTTCCATCTGTTCCTTGATCGCGGCGGGGTTGTCCTCATTGAGCCCTTCCTCAAGGGCGCGCATCATTCGTGTGTCAATTGGAGACGGACAAACGGCATTGACCCGAATCCCCTCCCCAGCATAGGCCTGAGCACCCGACCGCGTGAGCCCGACGACCGCGTGCTTGCTTGCGACATAGGCCGAAATCGACGCGTTCCCCGTCATTCCCGCCACAGAAGACGTATTCACAATCGCACCGCCGCCCCGGGCTCGAAGCGCCGGCACCGCGTGCTTCATGCCGAGGAAGACTCCGTTGACGTTGACCGCCATAACCTGCTGAAACATATCCAGGGGATACTCTTCAAGCGGGATCACCGCACCTTCGATCCCGGCGTTGTTAAACAGGACATCGACTCCGCCAAAGCGCGAAACAGCCTCGGCGACATAGCGTTGCACATCGGACTCGTTTGACACGTCGGCATCGACGGCGATCGACTCACCACCGGCGGCCTTCGCTGCTGCCAGGGCTTCGTCCAGCGGGCTTCGCTTCAGATCAACGGCGACGATGCTCGCCCCTTCACTTGCGAACCGGGTCACCGCGGCCAACCCAATACCGCCAGCTGCACCTGTAATGATCACCGTCTTGCCTTCGAATCGCCCTGCCATCGCTACCCGCCTCCCGTTGCTTTTCAATATTCAACTGCGTTCGGCCCATGATCGAACGTATGTGCGAGCCACGTACTCGCGGAGCATAGCCCGGCGGCGGCGTCCCGTTGTGGTCCAATCTCGTTTCCGTTCACTCCCGTTTCCGTTCACTCCCGTTTCCGTTCACATAGCCGAACTCGTCGGTAAGATCATCGCCCCACAGCGCCTGCCCGTCACGGGCCTGCCAGTAGAAAATTGACATAACGCCAATATTCGAACATTGTGCCTGAATCCTGTTTGAATCCGCGGGCCCCTACTGATAGGCTTAACGGGCCGGCATTTTCCCTGTCGTTGGTGCTCTGGCAGCGTTGGCCGAACCCGACGTGACCATCGGCTTGCGGGCGCTGCTGAAGTAGTCCGAAGAGCGCTGTGCGGGTATGACCTGTCGCGCACCTGAGAGGCCCCATGAAACACACGTTGCCCCTGTGGGCCCTCTTCGCCCTGTTGCTACCCGCTGTGGCACTGGCCCATGGGGTCGCCGATGGCGACCAGCTGTTTCTCGAGCAAAGCTCGGGCACCCAGGTCGGGCCGTTCATCTACTTGGGCGCCAAGCACATGGTCACTGGCTATGACCACCTGCTGTTCATTTTCGGCGTCATCTTCTTCCTGTTCCGCGCACCCGATGTGGCCCTGTACGTGACTCTGTTCTCATTGGGCCACAGCATCACCCTGCTGTTGGGGGTGCTCAGCGGCACCCACGTCAACCCCTACCTCATCGATGCGATCATTGGGTTTTCGGTGGTCTACAAGGGGCTGGACAACCTGAGTCTGTTCCAGACCTGGTTTGGCGTGCAGCCCAACGCCAAGGTGGCGGTGCTGGCATTTGGCCTATTCCACGGCTTTGGCCTGGCCACTAAGTTGCAGGACTTCAAGCTGTCCCAGGAGGGGCTGGTTACCAACATCGTCTCTTTCAATGTGGGCGTCGAGGTCGGCCAGCTGCTGGCGCTGAGCTTTGTGCTCATCGGCATGAGTTTCTGGCGCAGGAGCGCATCCTTTCAGCGCCACGCCACGGCCGCCAACCAGTTGCTGATCGTGGCCGGAATTGGCCTGGTGATCTACCAACTCGCGGGGTTCTTCAATGGGTGAGCGTCAGACGCTTGATCCGGCCGATCTGCCCACCCTCCGCCAGCTGTCGGTGGCGTCCGTTGTCGCTGTGGCCATTGCTGTGGTGTTGGGGATCACCGCCGTGTTGCCCGCCGAGCTGGGGGTCGACCCGACCGGCGTGGGCAATATGCTTGGGCTGACCGAGCTGGGTCTGATGAAGCAGCGGGCCGAGGAGCTGACGCCCGAGATCGACCCTACGTCTGCGGAACGATCGGACACCCTCAGTCTGACCCTACAGCCGGGGCAGGGAGCCGAGATCAAGGCGGCTATGCGCCTCGGTGACACCATGGAGTTCTTGTGGGTGGCCGACAATGGGCCCCTGTTCTTCGAGTTTCACGGCGACGAGACGGGCAAGCCCGCCAGGGATTTCACCAGCTATGAGAAAGCCACCAAGCAACGCTCCGAAGGCATCTTCGAAGCGGCCTTCAACGGCAAGCACGGCTGGTATTGGAAGAACCGCACCAAGCAACCCATCACGGTGCAGCTGACAACGAGCGGCGTGTACCAGTCCATCTCAAAGCAGTAGCGGCAGGCGGGCACGGGCACGAAATGTCACGGATTGCCGTATGGACGAATTCCAAGACGCCGGGCACGGTAGGGCCTAAGATTGAGATCTGAAAAAATGGAGAAACCGAGAAGATGAGCGAGACAGGGACCGAGCAGTTACAACCCATGTCCGGCGAGTTCCGGACCCCCGAGCAAGAACAGGCGGAGGCGGGCCTCAATGTGCCCGCCGCCCAGGAACTCGCCCTCGAGGACATCAACCCCCTAAACGCAAATCTCTTCAGCGAAAACCGCTGGCAGGGCCACTTCGAGCGGCTGCGGAAAGAGGATCCCGTTCACTTCAACGAAATCGAATCGGCCGGACGGTATTGGTCGGTGACGAAGTACGACGATATCAAGACGGTGAGTTCTGATTGGGAGACCTTTTCATCCGCGCAAGGGATCACCTTGGGTTTTCCCGTTGGTTCGCCGGCTCCAACTTTCTTTCGGCCTGGGAATCCAGCTTTCATCTCCCAGGACCCGCCCGGGCAAACGGAACAGCGCAAGGCTGTCCGACCGTCGGTTGCGCCGCGCAACCTCACGCGCCTCGAGCCGCTGATCCGTGAGCGGACCTGCGAATTGCTCGATTCGCTTCCCGAAGACGAGGCTTTCGACTGGGTGGAGACCGTGTCAATCGAGTTGACGACGGCGATGCTCGCGACGCTCTTCGACTTCCCCTACGAGGATCGGCGAATGCTGACGCGCTGGTCCGACATCGTTTTCGCCATTCCCCAGCCCGGCGGTATTGTCGAATCCCAGACCCAGAAGCGCGAAGAGATGATGGAGTGCGTTTCGTACTTCTCCCGACTTTGGGAGGATCGGCGAAATCGTCCACTAGGGAACGACCTCGTTTCGATGCTCGCCCACGGAGAAGCGACCAAACATATGGCCGCAGCAGATCACTTGGGCAACCTGCTTCTTCTGATCGTGGGCGGCAATGACACGACGCGGAACACCATGTCTGGGAGCGTCTATGCACTCAATAAATTCCCCGAGCAGTATGCGTTGCTCATGGCCGATCACGGACTTGTCAAGAATTTTGTGCCCGAGATTATTCGCTGGCAGACCCCGCTCTCCTACATGCGACGGACCGCGACGCGTGACTGCGAACTCGCGGACAAACGGATCCAGAAACATGACCAGCTACTGATGTGGTACGTGTCTGGTAATCGCGACGAAGATGTCTTCGAGAATGGGGAGGCCCTGGACATCGAACGTCCCAACGCGAATCGGCACCTCTCGTTTGGCCACGGCACGCATTTCTGCATGGGGAGCCGCTTGGCCGAACTGCAGCTCCGAGTCCTGTGGGAGGAGATCCTGCAACGCTTCGAAAAGATCGAGGTGCAGGAAGAACCGAGCCGCACCTTTTCGTCCTTCGTGAAGGGCTACACGCGTTTACCGGTTGTGGTGACGCGTAAGTGATGCGGCAGGTGGTGCGGGGCTCGGCCTAGAGCGGGGTGCGAGTCCCGTTCTGCCCCAGCGACCCAGAGGAGCGCCTGGAGGCGGGGACCCCCATGGCCAATACGGGCGGTGATTCGGATCGGCGTCGCGGCACGCCCATGAGCGGGATTAGGCTTTTCCGCTGGGGATCTGAACCCTTCTGAACCCTCGGGTCAGCTCGCCTGGCAAGCATTCCCGGACGACCGTCGCCGATCCAGACAAAACCGAGCCCGTACCAAGCCAGGCGCGTGGTGGGGATGGTCTACATCCAGCCGAGGATCCGCAGATCCTTTTGATGGTGGAGTTTGCGCTGAACGAGCACTCGGCCAAAGTCGTGAAACGTCACCAGCAGGGCCTTCGCAGAAGCGTGCCGAGCGAAGATGCGATCCATCATGTCCTCTTCTCCGGGCCATGGGTAGGAGAAGACGACGTCACAGTCTGCGGGAGTCAGATCCATTTCGTCCCACGCGCGGCTGTCGAAGGTCAGCTCCGTCTGGTCCGTCGCTGTACCGACGAGATCCTCATCACCCGGGAGCAGGAACGTGCCCTCGGCGAATACCAGGGGAAGACTCAGGCTCTCCGCGAGCACCCGGGCGGAGTCGACGAGCTCTCTCTGGATCTCGATGCCGAGGGGCGTGAAGCCGTGGAGCGCGGCAACGCCACAGGCTCCGCCGAGGCCGCTGCCCCACTCACAGAACACAGGTCCCCGTGCCAGGCCTTCGGCCAGGATGCGAGACAGCGCGCGGTCCACGATCGGGAGCTCGCTGCCCACAAAGGCACCCTGCTCTCTGCTGGTCAGGAGCGCGCTTCGCTTACTCACTTCTTCTACAAGGAGCGCGAGGGCACTGCCCGCTGCGTTCGTGTTGTTGGTGTTGTGGGTGCCGTTGGTGTTGTGGGTGCCGTTGGTGTTATTAGTGCCGTTAATGCCGTTCGTGTTGTTCGTGTTGTTCGTGTTGTTCGTGTT
>DUCH01000353.1:11529-17537 GCA_012959865.1 Myxococcales bacterium
ATTTCGCCGGTGCTGGAGGAGAGCGCCTGCCCGGGCTGGAACACTCTTTAAAAATGACAGCGGCGGCCAATAAAGGAAAATAGAGGGCATCGAATGCAGGCTGAGACCCACAGGCAACCTCCCTGCCCTGCTGCTCTTCCTTTTCAATCCAGTTCGGAAGTGCTTGTCCCGAATCGCGTTCTTGCAGAAACTCGCCGACGAACGACTTATCCATCAATGCTCGGCGCATCCGGTCGGCTCCTTGCTTATAGCAGCGACGCAGGCTCAATGCCCCCCGGTTCTTCGTCAAGTTGATCGTCCGGTTGAACGTCCCTGGGAACCGGCCGCCAACGTCAACGCCTAGAGGACGAACATATGGGGGCCGGGTTCGGGCTCGGAGATGCCGAGTTCGGCGCGGACTTCCGCGAGCGGCCGGGAAAGCAAGGCTTGGTGGTCCCCGGCGATATCTCCGTGGCATTCCAGCCCACGTTCAATGGCCGCGGCGAAGAGTTCGGCGGCATCGGGTCGGCCGAGCACCGCCGTAACGGGCTCGATGCCGGGGAAGGGCAGCATGCCCACCTCGAAGAGCAGAAGGGAGGCCAGCAGGGATGAGAAATGGCTCTCGCCCCGGGCGGCGCCCACCAGGAAACCCTGGAGCGCGACTTCTGCTTCGGGCGTCGTCCCGTATCCCGCCAGCACGTGGGTGAGGTCGTGGGGGATCAGGTTGTCCTGGTCGTCGTCGGGAATCCACGGGAAACCGTTGCGGCGGTAAAAGTCGAAGAGCCCACGGCCCAGAGAGCCCGCTGGAAGGTCGCCCAGGGCCTCCATCTTCTGGGTGAGGGCGGCGTCGCCCATGCCTGCGACAAAGGGTTCCACCAGGTCGGGCTGCCGAACCCGTTCCCAATCCCTGTACACCCGCTCGCGGTCGTTGGCCAAGTAGTCGGCGGCGAGCTGCTGAAAACCGTCCTCTATTCCCAATTCGGTGAGGTACTCGGCCACCCGCGAGGTGAGGGCCGCGCTCGGGGGATGACGCACCAGTTCGAGCATCACGAGGATTTCACCGACCGCTCTGCGGAGCCGGGGCTTCTCGATGGCGGCCGCGGCTTCCCGGGGCGATGTCATGGCGGCAGCAGACGGCGGAACCCGCATGACGTGCCGGGCCAGGGCTTCGAGCAAATCCCGCTGCTCTTTCGTCTGGCCCCCCTCCACGTCCGTTGCCGTATACAGCGTGCCGATGACCGAGGTGCGCGTCCGCAGGTCCAAGTGCAGCATGGGAAAGGTCTCCTGAGCGGGGCCCGATTGGCGCGTTGCCCCAGCAGCGATAATGATGCGGATCGGAACTTCAAAAGCCCATTCTACCCTTTGGACACGCATGATGTCGGCCAAAAGCGGAAATCCCGGTCCCGACAGCAGGCCCGGGGGGCTTTCCGAAGCCCCCATCCGAAGCCCCCATCGAAGAGCAAACCGCGCTCGTGATCCATTTCCGTGCAATTCCCCGACTGTCTCTACAGACAGCCAACGCTTGGAAGCCTACCGGGAGCATGGGAAAGTCACCCGTCATGCCATGAGCGAACCCCCGGGATGGCGCGAAGCCGTGAACTCGGATTTCTCGAGAGTTTTCACGAAAATTCGAGGAGTTCCCAGGAACCGGAAATAAAGGAAGGAGATCCATGGCCTTTGAAGCGAGGCACGACCTTGAGGCACCGAGCAAATACCCGCGTTACGAGGCGTTGCCCTCCCCGCTCCCCGCCGTCGATTTCTCCCCGGAACCCAGCGCACGCGCCCAAAGCCAATCGCTTCCCCGGTCCATCAAGAGTCCGCTCTTTCTCCGCAGCGGCCTATCGGCCGACGCTCTCTCCCAACTAGACGCCCGCTGGTGCATCGCCGACCTCGAGGATTCGGTGCCCGCCCACAAGAAATCGGTCATGCGCCAATGGCTGCGTTCCCTCCTTGAATCCGGCTGCTTTCGCAACCGCCACCTGATGGTGCGGGTTAACGGCTTCGACCATTCCCAAGAGGCCATCCTGGATCTCCAAACCTGCCTACACCCGGACATCGATCTCTTGATCCTTCCCATGCTCGTCGACCCCGAGGATGTCATTCGCTTCGATCGCCTGGTGACCCGCCACGAGGAACGGCTCGAAATCGAGCCTGGGTCCATCGGCTTTCTCTGCCTGCTTGAACGACCGGCGGCGATCCTGAAGGCCGAATCCATCGTAGGCGCCTCGCCGCGGGTCAGAGCAGCGGGCTTCGGCCACGCGGATTTCCTAGCCGAACTGGGGGGCATAGCGAGCGATCAAAGCCTCTCGGCTGCCCGCTCCGCTGTGGTCATGGCCGCACGGGCCCACGGCGTCCCAGCCGTCGCCTCCCCCTTTCTCGATTTGAAGAACCCACGCGGGTTCGAGCGGGAATGCGAGAAAATGAAGGGCTTGGGATTCCAGGGCATCTTTGCCATCCATCCAAGCCAAGACGAACCCGCCCGAAGGATTTTTTCCCCCAGCGCCCAGGAAGCGAACGACGCCCGGGAACTGATCGAAGAGTTTGCCAAAAACGGCGGAATCGCGGTGCACAAGGGCAAGATGGTGGGCCCGCCCATGCTGGCCAAGGCCGCGGAAACCGTGAGCCGGAGCGAGCCCGGCCGGCGGCGTACAGGACCCATCGCGGTGATCCAGGGCCGCGTTCCCCGCTACGGACTCGACTTGGCGACCGCTCGGATCGGCCAGATCATGGAGTGCCCGGCGGAAGTCACCGTCGATGCTGGCTGGAGGACGCTCTGGCAGGCCTCCTTTCCCACCGCTTCGAGAATCCATTCGAGCGCCGAGTACGCCCGGAGTTGGGGACTCGAAGACACCGCCCTGCCCTTCGGGTTGCTCTTGAATTTGACCCTCTGCCTGGCCGTCGAGCCGTTCAGCGAATCCTGCCGACTCCATCTCGGGCTCGAAGACGCCCGACAAGAGGCCTGCGCGACCCTCGGCGACACCCTGCGCGCTTATGTGCGGATCGACAAGATGTCCAATACCTCCCGGGGCGACGCCAGCGTGATCCGAACCACGCATATCTTGGTCAACCAGCGGGACGAGCGCGTCTTCCGCCTGAGCAAGGACTCGTACTACGACGCGATTCCCAATGGAAGCCATCAGGACAAGGCTACGGCCGAATCACCCTACACCGAATTTTTCACACAATCGGGCCCTTCCGGACATCGCGCTCGACTCGAAAACTGCTCGTCGCCCCCAACCGGGCCGAGGGCACTGCTCGAGCCGGGCGAATTGATCCTGCACCCGCCGGTCCGGCCCATCGGTCGAAGCGAGAACCTGCTCCTGACGACCCTGTTCAGGAACACCCACCCCCTGCATTCCGATACCCGTCGTTTCGGAGAGGATGGCCTGATCGTCTGCGGCGGATTCGTCCAAGCACTCGCCCACGCCTGCTCCGAGCGAGAGTTTCGGCCGGTCCTAGACGAGCGGCTCACTCGTTCACACCACATCAACCCCGTGGCTCCAGGTGAGCGCGTGGGCGCCATCAGCCAAGTTCTCGAAATCCGGCCGATCTCGAAGCATCTCGAAGAGGTTCGGGTCCAGACCCTGGGCCTGCGCGAAGTCGATGTCACCGCCGAACTCGCAGGCACTCCCCTGCCTGCCGAATTGTTCAACCCGGCCCCCATGAAACCTTCGTCGATTCAGGCGATCTGCCGAAACCACTGCCCCGCCCTCGAAGGGAAAATCGCACTTCGGGCGCTCCGCGTTCTACTGAGGCCACGCGAGGCCTAAAGAAGGGGCCATTCCGAAGCATCTCCCCCCGCCGAGAGTCGGTGAGAATAGAACATTCAAGCTGGGTTCTGTCACAGCATCCGGGTATGGCCGTTATCTCAAGTTCCTACACGCGTTCCCACAAGCGAAGTGAGTTGTTTGTCTTGTCGGTCTTTTGGGCGGCCGCAACTTTCTCCTTTAGAAGGACATACCTTCGGTGTCGGACGTCAGCAGCTTCAGCTTCGCAATCGTGCTCTGGAGCTCTGTCGCGGCGAACTCTGCCCCGGCGAGCTCTGTCGCGGCGAGCCCGAGCGCAGCCTGCACCGCTCCTATCCGTTTGGCGAGTGTGCGTTCGTCGTGTTTCGCGGCTTCTTGTTTCGCGGCCCCTTGCTTCGCCACCCACTCGAGAATCTTATGGGTTTGCTCGCGGTCAGGAAGCGAGTCGGGATTGACGCCCACAGACTGGGTTGCCACTCTCCAATCCACATCCTTCGCCGCGAGCGCTCTCTTCAATTTCGCCGTCGTAGCAATCCTCTTCTGGTGCTCTTCCGCTGCGAGCTCTGCCGCCACTGTCTCGACTGTCTCGGTTAACGTGTCCTTCTGGATCTCTTCCGCTGCGATCTCTGCCGCCTCGGCTTGCGTTGTTTTTGTTGCTGTTGTTTCCATGAGTCTCTCCCTTATTTCTTGATGAATTCGTTGATGAATGTGTGATGTTTAGAAGGGCATTTCGGCTTCGTCTTGGTTGGCCGATGTTTCCACTTCTTTGACTCCTCCAGTATTCGCGGTTTCGGTACTGACCGTCCCCGGATTTGACTAAAAATCCTTGAGGCCTAGGCCCAGGGCAGAGCGAAGATACCCGTCGATGTTTCCGGAGTGACTTCCCAGCCGCTATCGATCGGCCGGTGCCAACGGGCCGATCAAAAAGGCCGCGCCCATACTCAGAACACGCCCATACTCAGAATAAGAGTCGCTGCAGAACTCGGCCGGATTGAGTTTCTGAGGTTTGGGGCTCCTCATTTCTTCGTACGAGATGTCTGCGGACCGTTATCTGAATCGGCCTTTGCAGTCTCAATGGGCGCCCGCCTCCTTGGCTCCCACCCCTCGGCGCATAGCTTCGACACAGAGTTCGGCTCATCGAGCGCAGCTTCATGTGCGGGAAGGCCCATCCCCTCGACGAAATACTCCTCCGCCTCGTAGGTCTCGGGCAGGCCCTTTTCTTCGAATTCTTCTGTCGTGCAAACCAAGACCTCTATACCATTGCTTTTTAGCTGCAACGCGGTATTTCGCGCAAGGCCCAGCACAAGCGGTCCCGAAGTGACATGCCATTCAAATCGGCTTCCGCTCTCGATCCGATAGATGATTCGAGAGGTGTCGGGCCTATTCCCCATGCGTTCTGACCTCCTTTACGGTGACGACGAAAGCGCTGCGTCGCGCATTTCCCTTTTCGGTAAGATCGACCACGTGCGGTTTTTCTGATAATCATTTTTCGCCAAAGGGTTATCATCCAGGCGGGAGGAACGGAATGGCCACCGCCGCTGAACCGCACACTGTTCTGTCCAATGTTGCCGTGGTGCTCAACCAGGTGTTGGAAGAGCGGGGCGTCGATGGCCGAGCCGTCCTCGATGAGGCGGGCATCGACTATGACGACGCAGCCAATCCGGATACCCGAATCACCCTGAAACAGCACCAGACCCTCTGGCGTCTGGCGGTCGAGCGCACTGGGGATCCATGCCTGGGCCTGAGGGTGGGGCAGGCCTTCCCGCCAGCAGCGCTTCATGGTCTGGGGCTCGGCTGGTTGGCCAGCACCACCCTCAGCACGGCCTTCGATCGCCTGATCCGATACCAGCGACTTCTTTCCACCAATGCGGAATTCAAGTGGAAAGAGTCGGGTGACTCCTATCGCCTCTCCGGCCAGCCCAGAATTGCGGGCCCTGATTTCGAGATAGCGGCGGCAGATGCCACCCTCGCCGTGGTCATGCGGCTGTGCCGGCTTACCCTGAGCGAATCCGTTCGCCCTGTAAGCGTCTGCGTCCAGCATGACCGGCAGACTTGCCGAGCGCACTACCAAGCCTTCTACGGTTGTGAAGTGACGTTCAATGCGCCTAATTACAGCCTCGAATTCGACAAGGCGCTGCTGGCAGAGGCACTGCCTGGGGCGAACCCCCTACTGGCCCGCATCAACGACCAGGCTGTCGCGGAATATCTTGCACGGTTCGATCAGCAGGACATTGCCACCCGGGTTCGCCAGCAACTGATCAATGCACTGGTTGACGGTCAGCC
>DUCH01000354.1:0-11232 GCA_012959865.1 Myxococcales bacterium
TACCCGATCCAACGCGCCAGCCGGCGCGCGCCCAGGGGCGTGCAGGTTCGATCGAGTGCTTCGAGCAGGCTCCCCTTGCGCCCGCCATCTTCAGTGTTTCGGAAGAGTTCCAGATGCTGTCGCGTGGAGGCGTCCAGAATCACCGTCTCGCCGA
Organism: Myxococcales bacterium; assembly: GCA_012959865.1. Taxonomy (GTDB): domain Bacteria; phylum Myxococcota_A; class UBA9160; order UBA9160; family UBA4427; genus JAZXM01. The sequence goes on from DUCH01000354.1 coordinate 155, forward strand.
GTTCGTAGTGGGTGAGCCGTGGTGCGTGACTCAGCGCAAAAGGCTGATTCTCTCCGAGATAGACCAGAAGAGCCGAAGCCGCCCTCTTGACCCCTTCGCTCGCGCAGTTCGCAAGACCCTCGGGTTCAACCGGGACCCGACTCGGATCGAAACTCGCCGCTGGAATCGCGGTCAGGACGCATTCCGGAAGGATCTTGCCCAGGCTTTCGGCGAGCGAGTCCAGCGCACTCGTCTCCATCAGCAGCTCTCGCGGTGCGATTCGCTGCAACTCCTCCAAAATCAATGGGGGGACCGAACCGGGCGACGCATCACCCGGTTCGGATGTCCCTCGAAATTCACCCGTCGATGCGTCCAGCGCCGCCAACCCGGCCGGCGCCGCGGCCGTGGCTGGGGACAGAGCCACCACAGACACCTCCTGGCTTCCCTCGAGTCCCGCTGGGTCACCCACAAGGCCGGGCGTGATCACTTCGACGACAGCCCGCTTCACCAGTCGTCGGCCGCCGAGTCCCTTCGGGTCCTCGACTTGCTCGCAGATCGCAACCCGATGGCCAAGATCGGCCAAGCGCTTGATATATTGCTCAGCGCTGTGCACAGGAATTCCGCACATGGGCACGGCGTTCTCTTTCCCCTTGTCTCGCGTCGTCAAGGCGATATCGAGCAGCGGTGCGGCGCGCTCGGCATCATCGAGGAACATCTCGTAGAAATCCCCCATGCGGTAGAAGACAATCGCATCGGGATGGTCGGCTTTGATGCCCAGGTATTGCCGCATCATGGGGGTGTCGAGGGCCGAACTCTTCATGGGCCGAAGCCTAGTTGGGTACAATGCCCGGGTCGATCACTGGCGGGATTCCCCGGTCTTCCAGGCGATCGGTGGCCTCCCCGAGGACGCAAGAATCCCTTCGGCCCCGAGCAGTCCGCCGCACCCACACCCGCCCATCGAGTTCTCGGTTTCACTCCCCTGCACCCGTGCACCGCTTTGCCTGAGTCAGGGATACCCCTTTGGGATCGCCGAATTCAGGGCTCAAAAAAGTGTGCGCCTTAGGCCTTCACGCCGGCCTCGTCGGCCATATCTGGGACCGGCAGAGGGCGAAGTTTTTCCAGCTCGCTTTCCAATCCGATCATTTCCTTGCGGTAGCGCCGAACCACGAGACGCATTCGGAGTGCGGAAAGACCGAAGGGTACCCAGACCGCCGAGGCACCAATCGCCGCGGCTGCGAGAAGCACCTTCCAAAGCGCCAGTCCCGGAAGCTTTCCCAGGACATAGTCGATCTCGACGGGCTCGAGATTCTTGCCCGCAAACCCCCAGCCGCCCACAAGCAGTCCCAAAAAAAGGGAGACCTTCACGATTCGCCGCATCCATTTCACCGCCTGAGTTCTCCTGGGCTTCCGCGTACCCGAATGGCTGAGTGACCGATCAGTCAGCCGAAGCCGTCAGGTCCTCGATGACATCCGGCGATGCGTCTACTTTTTCTTTGAGTTCCTTGCCTACCTTGAAGAACGGAGTCCGCTTGGCACTGATATGCACGGGCTCCCCCGTTTTGGGGTTTCGGCCTTCGCGTGCTTCTCGAACCTTCACCTGAAAGCTTCCAAACCCCCGGATTTCGATCCTTTCGCCCTCCCGCAAGGCATCGATCATCGAATCGAAGATCGTATTGACTACGACCTCCATGTCCTTTTTGGAAATATGTGGTGTGCGCTTGGCGACTTCCTCGATCAACCCGCTCTTCGTCATCTCATGATCCTCGGTTTTTTGGGCGTCCCGACTCGAAATCATCGAGCCGAGACGCCTTGTTCATAGGAACATTCAACCACTACTCAATAAATCACTTCAATACAGCTTGAGCCCGGAACGCCTACTCATCGGACTGTTTACCCAGCTTCTCGGCCAGAAGATCGCCGAGTGTGGTCGTCTGAGTCTGAGATTCCTGCTCTGCCAACGTTTTAAGGGCGCGACGCTCTTCCTTGTCGCTCAACGCTCGAATCGAAAGAGAAACCTTCTGCTCTTCCGGTTCGACCTTGACCACCAGAGCCGTCACTTCCTGTCCGGGCTTGAAGACTTCGGAGGGATTTTCGATGCGTTCCACAGCCAATTCCGAGCTGTAAACCAGTCCGTCGATGCCATCTTCCAGCCGAACGAACACGCCAAAATCGGTGACACTCGTCACCGGTCCCGTCACCTCGCTCCCCACGCCGAACTTTTTACTGATGCTTTCCCAGGGATTGACTTCCAGTTGCTTAATCCCCAGGGAAAACTTTTCGTTGTCTTTGTCGATTTTGAGCACTACGGCGTTGACTTCATCGCCCTTCTCGAATTTTTCGCTGGGATGCTTGACCTGCTCGGTCCAAGAGATGTCCGAGACGTGGACCAACCCATCGATTCCCTCGTCGAGTCCGATGAACACACCGAAGTTGGTGATGTTACGGACAGTTCCGCTGACCTTCGTTCCCACCGGATACTGTTCTTCGATCAGCGTCCAGGGATTTTCTTCGGTCTGCTTCATCCCCAACGAAATTTTTCGATTCTGCTCATCGACATCCAGTACAACGGCTTCGACATCATCTCCCGTCGAGACCACCTTGGAGGGATGTTTGATTCGCTTGGTCCAGGACATCTCGGAAACGTGAACCAGGCCTTCGATGCCGGCTTCCAATTCGACAAACGCACCGTAATCCGTCAGGGAGACAACCTTGCCCTCGAGTCGTTTACCCAGGGGATAACGAAGGGCGGCATCCACCCACGGGTCGGGCTGAATCTGCTTGAGGCCCAGGGAAACTCGCTCGGTCTCGGGATCGAATTTAAGGATTTTGACCTTGATCTCATCCCCGACACTGAAGAGTTCACCCGGATGATTGATCCGGCCCCATGACATGTCCGTGATATGCAGCAGGCCGTCGATTCCGCCCAGATCGATAAACGCTCCGTAATCGGTCAGATTCTTGATGACTCCATCCAGAATTTGATCGGTCGAGAGGGTCGCCAACGTGGTCTCGCGCATCTGCCTGCGTTCGGTTTCGAGCAGCGCACGCCGCGAGAGTACAATATTCCCGCGTCGTTTGTTGAACTTGATAATTCGGAACTGGGCGCGATCGCCGATCATTCCGTCCAGATTCCGAACGGGCCGAAGATCGACCTGGGATCCGGGCAAAAACGCCTTGACCCCAATATCCACCGAGAGACCTCCCTTGACCCGGGCAACAATCGTGCCTTCGACGGATTCCTCACGTTCATAGGCCTGGCTGATTTCGTCCCACACCTTGAGACGCTCGGCTTTCTCCTTGGAGAGGACGACTCGCCCATCCTCATCTTCAGCGTCTTCGACGAGAACTTCCACATCGTCGCCGACGGCGATGGTCATGGTTCCGTCTTCTTCCATGAACTCCCACGCGGGGATCATTCCTTCGGATTTGAAGCCGACGTCTACCGTGACGTAGTCGTCGTCCATGGCGAGGACCTTGCCCCGCGCTAGCTCCCCTTCCTTGACGGATTCAGGACCTTTGGTAAAAAGCTCGGCGAAGGACATCTCCTCCGAGGCAGTCGTTGTGTTGGTTTCACTCATTTTCTTTTTTGGATCTCCTAGGGTTGGCTGATTCTGGATCAGCCTGAATTTCCGGGTTGTCGTCCCCGGATCGGACGTCCCCACACCTGCCAGGAGCCGCCTGGAGTGACGCTTGACGCGACTCCCCTACGAGCATGTCCTGCGCCTGTGTCAGAAATGTTTCTAGAGTTTCGACATCACCCGCTTCGATGGCCCGCGCCACCTCGGCGAGCGAGTCTCCGAAAGCCCGCAACGGCGACGCCACAGCCTTGCGATTCGAGTTCATGATCTCCGCCCACATGCCCGGGTCGCTCCGGGCAATTCGGGTAAAATCTCGGAAGCCGCTTCCCACCAGTTCCCTGGCGCTCGACGGAGCTTCCTTGAAAGCCCGTGCGAAGGCAAAGGCCAGAATATGAGGCGCATGGCTGACCCAGGCCACCTCTTCGTCGTGCGCGCCGGGATCGCGCACGACCACATCGGCTCCGAGCGCCCGCCAAAAGCCGGCAACGTCTTCAGATGCGGCCGAAGGCGTCGAACGCAAGGGCGAAATCACGCAACACGATCCCTCGAAGAGATCCGCCGCCGCGTGTTCTACACCGCGCTCATGGCTCCCCGCCATGGGATGAGCACCCACGTAGTGAACCCCAGCGGGCAGGAGACTCGGCAGTCGATCGGCAAGGGTGCCCTTGACACTGCCGACATCCGTCACCCGGGTGTGCTCCGCGAGGAAAGGCGAAGCTTCGGCGAGAATCGATTCCATCGCGCCAATGGGAGTGGCGAGAATGACCAGTTCGGCGCCCGAGACTGCCTCGCAGACCCCAGCCACTTCGTCCACCACCCCGTCGGCGAGCGCTTGCGCCAAGGGTGCCGTGCGGCGACCGCTGCCCACCAGGTGCTTGGCCACCCCGGCACGCCGGGCCGCCAGGGCTACGGAGCCTCCCAACAGCCCAAGACCCAGAATCGCCACGCGGTCGAATACCCGGCTCATGACTGTTCTCCGACGGCCACGTCGCCCCCTTGCTCGATGGCCCGAAGGGCTTTCACGAGGATTTTGTTTTCATCGGGTGTACCCACCGAGATTCGAATGTGATTTTTAAGACCGAATCCGACGAGTGGGCGAACGATCACGCCGCGCCGCAACAACGCGTCGTAGTAGCCCGGTCCGGTCTCCACCAGCACGAAGTTGGCGTCCGTGGGCCAAACTCGATAGCCCAGACCTTCGAGTTCTTGAGTCAGGTAATCGACACCCAAGTCGTTCATCGCGCGTGTTTGGCTGGCGTGTTCGTCGTCGTCCAATGCCGCGAGCGCCGCGGCTTCCGCGAGCCTGTTTACGTTGAAGGGGTGCCGCGCGCGTTCCAGGAACCCAACCAGTTCGGGATCCGAAACTCCGTAGCCGATGCGCAGTCCGGCCAATCCGAATATTTTCGAAAAAGTCCGGAGGACGACGGTTGCAGGCCGCTCGGTGACCAGCGCCAGGGAGTCGGGGAAATCCGCCCGCCGCACATACTCGAAATAGGCTTCGTCGATCACCAGGACGACGTCGTCGGAAATCGCCGAGACGAAATCGGCCAGGGCTCCCGCGCCAAAACTCGTCCCGGTAGGATTATTGGGATTGCAGAGCATCACCATTTTGGCTCCCCTTCCCACCGCAGCCGCCATGGCGGGAAAGTCGTGCTGCATCTCAGACGTCAGGGGGACGGAAATCGGCTCAGCGCCCATCCCCCGGGCCACCAAGGGATACATGGCGAACGAGGGCCAGGGCATCACCACCCGGTCCCCGGGTGAAAGGAAGGTCTTGGCGAGAATTTCGAGCACCTCGTCGGCCCCAGATCCGAAGATGAATTGGTCCGCCGACAGATTCATGCGCTCGGCCAGGCGATCCCGCAAAGCGAAGCAGGCGCCGTCGGGGTAGCGGTGGACACCCGCCACGGCGCGGCCCAGAACATCGAGGGCTCGGGGCGAAGGGCCCAGGGGGTTTTCGTTGGACGCCAGCTTGATGGATCCGGATATCCCCAATTCGCGCTCGACTTCCTCGATGGGTTTACCGGGCGAATAGGGTGTGAGATTCCGGATATGCGGATTCACCAGGTTCTCAATGCTCACGACGGCTTGCGCCTCCCCAACTGGCCCCTTCGTGACTCCGCGGCCGTGGCCCGGGGAAACGAACCGAGGATCTTGTAGGAGTGGGCGTATCCGGCGGCTTCATCCAGCGCCTTGCCCACGGCTTCGTTGGTTTCGTGGCCCTCCATGTCGATGAAAAAAACGTATTCCCAGGGTTTACCCTTCATCGGCCTCGACTGAACGGCGGCGAGGTTGACATCGTTCTTCGCGAAGGGCTGAAGAAGACTGTAGAGCGCTCCGGCCTTGTCCCTGCGAACCGTGAAGGCCGCCGATGTCATGTCATTTCCACTGGGTTCGGGAGTTTCCTTGCCCAAGACCACAAACCGCGTTGTGTTGCCCCGCTGATCTTCGATGTCCCGAGCGACAAAGGTCAGGGAATACGCGTCAGCGGCAACCGAACTGCCGATGGCGGCCACCGAGGGGTCCGAAGCCGCCAATAGGGCCGCTGCGGCGGTGCTGGGCGTATCCCGCACTTCTGCGAGAGGCAACTTCGCCGCCAGCCAATTCCGACATTGCGCCACGGCCTGGGGAATCGATGCCACGACATGGATATCGTCCAAGCGACCCGATTGGGAGAGCAAATTCTGCGAGACCTCGATCATCACCTCGCCGCAGATGACTACATCGCTTTCCATCAGGGCATCCATGGTGGGATTGATCGCGCCCTCGATGCTGTTTTCGACGGGGATGACTCCGAAATGCGCCTCCTCCCGCTCGGCTGCGCTGAACACATCGCGCATATGTCGCACGGGCATTAAATCGACTTGGGAACCAAATTGGACCAATGCGGCTTGGTGGCTGAATGTGCCCTCGGGACCCAGATAAGCAACGCGGACGCGTTCCTCCAGCGAACGCGTCGCGGATATAATTTCTCGGAAGACATGGGGAATCCCGGCGTCGGGAAAGGGGCCCGAATTGTTGGCCGTCAAGTCAGCCACCAGGTCGCGCTCGCGACTCGCTACGTAAACAGGGCTGCGGCTTCCACTGGCTTTGACCCGACCCACTTCGCTGACCAGCACCGCCCGTCGGTTCAGCGCCGCGAGGATCTCGCCGTCGACACCATCAATGACTCCGCGTAGGCGTGCGAGTTCGCTGGCCAAATCCGCGTCATCAATTTTTTTCGCTTTGCCGTCAGCCATGAACCCCGGAACTCTGTCCCCGCGATCGGTTGATCCGCGCGCGATCATCCAACCCCTCTATGTCGGCGCTCGGGCCGAAACGCCGCCCGCAGGCAAAGCGCTTGGATCCGAACGCCGCAGGAGTCGGAGACGAATATCCTGCCGATCCAAGAATCGTCTAACCCCTTGAATTTCGGCAGCAATATAGACGAGAGGCCGATCCGCTGCAAACCTCCCGGTCCAAATTCTCTTGATTGACCGGGGGGTTATGGAGATCGGCCCGGCTGCGAGTACCGTGGAGCCGTCCTGGCGGGTTTAGGGGCATTCGGGAGAGGCCACGCCCAGGCAGTATTCCCGCGCGGCGGCTTCAATACAGCGATCCCAAAACCCCCCCGGGCGGTCGAAGTTGAATTTTGGGATCTCCTCCCGTGGCCTATGGTTGGCCCCTATGACTCAGGTGGTGGCGCTATCGGGCGGTATCGGTTCCGGAAAGACGACGGTTCGGGAAATTCTCGACGAACTCGGCGCGGTGACGATCTGCGCCGATGCAATCGTGCACGCTCTGCAGGTTCCGGGGACGGGCCTTCTCGAAGAGATCGCGGAGGCCTTCGGATCCGAGGTGATCGGCGAATCCGGGTCTCTGGATCGGCCTGCCCTCGCCCGAGTGGTTTTTCGCGACCCCGAAGCCCGGGGGCGCCTGGGCGCGATCATGCACCCGCCCGTGATCGCAGAGATGATGCGGAGGGCCGAGGAAGGCGTCGAGGCCGGAGCGGCGCTGGTGGTATTGGATATTCCGCTCTACTTCGAGGGGCAAAAAACGGGCTCGGGGAGCGCCGCGGCGCGGCAATACGATGCCTCGATTCTCGTCTGGGTGCCCCGGGAGACCCAAATTTTGCGAACCGTCTCCCGGGACGGCTGCGAGAGCGCCGAGGCCGAGAGGCGGATTGCCGCCCAAATGCCCATCGACGAGAAGAGAGCGTACGCGACCCACATCATCGATAACTCGGGAGACCGCGAGGCCACCCGGCGTCAAGTCAAAAGGGTCTTCGAGCAACTCGCTCACCCGGTCTGACCCGTCTGCGAAGTTTCGCACGGGATGCCCGCCCCCTGAGCAGCGCTGCCCATTTCGTGTGCGGGTCCTCGATGCCACTCGGCCAATCGAGAAGCCTAGGCCTACGACCCTGCGGCACGTTTATTGCTTTCTGTTTAATCCCGAGACCGCTCAACGCCGAGGGATTAACGTGCCGAACCAAAATTTTGACCGCCTATCCGCTCAGGACAACAGTTTTCTCATCGCCGAGGGTCCGCATACCCCACTTCATGTGGCCGCTGTCGGAATCTATGAGGCCAGCCGTCTCACATGCAAGGGCGGCGGAATCGATTTCCGTAAGATCCGGCGCGCGCTCGAGAGTCGGCTCCACCGGATTCCTCGCTATCGCCAGAAACTGATGTGGGTTCCCTTTGAGAACCGCGCTGTCTGGGTCGACGACCCTTTCTTCAATATCGACTACCACCTTCGCCATTCGGCGCTTCCCTACCCCGGAGGCCTCGAAGAGTTGAAGAAGCTGACCGCCCGAATTACAACCCGACAGCTGGATCGAACCCGGCCTCTCTGGGAGATGTGGGTTATCGAGGGACTCTCGGGGAATCGATTCGCCGTAGTCAGCAAGATCCATCACTGCATGATCGACGGGGCGTCGGGGGCCGACGTTGCGCAGATATTGATGTCGCCGACACCTGAAGACACAGTCGAGGAGGCCAAGCCCTTCCTACCCCGCCCTCCCCCCAGAGAGCGGGATCTTCTGATCGATGCGGCTCTCCATCAGGCCTCATTGCCGCTTCGGGTTCTTCAGGGCGCCGCGGCACTTCCCCAAGACTCCGACGCGCTTGCGGTCGCGTTGAAGCGGCGATTCGATGCCTTCGTAGGTCTGGCAAGATGGGCATTCTCAACCGCCTCCAAAACACCCATCAACGGCGATCTCGGACCCCACCGCCGGATCGACTGGCTCACCCTCCCCCTCCCGGATGTCAAAGCCGTTCGAAAGAAACTTGGGTGTACGGTCAACGATGTCATCTTGGCGGCGGTGACCGGTGCCGTGCGCCAATACATGATCCATCGCGGGATAGACCCCAACGGATTGGATTTTCGTGTCGCGGCCCCGGTCAGTGTCCGACAGCCCAGCGAGCAAGGAAAACTCGGAAATCGCGTCTCGACCTGGATCGTGCGGCTTCCCCTGGACCAGTCCGACCCCGCCCGCTGGGTCGAGCGGATTCATGCGGCGACCGCCGAACTGAAAGAATCGGGGCAGGCCGAGGCTTTCGATATGTTGATGGGTGTTGCCGAGTACCTGCCCTCAAGCCTCATGGCCTTGGCAACCCGAGCGGCAGAGGGACCCATCAACATGATCGTCACCAACGTCCAGGGTCCGCCCTTTCCCCTTTACCTCCTCGGTGCAAAACTCGAGGAACTCCATCCAGTCGTCCCGCTTCTCAACGGGACCGGACTCGGGGTGGCACTCTTCAGTTACGACGGAAAAGTCCATGTGGGCCTCAACGCCGACTACGAACTTGTTCCAGACCTCGGAATCTTCACCGCGCTCTTCGCCCAGGCGTTCATGGCCTTGGTGGATACGGCCGGGAGTCGAACCTCACTCCAAGCATCGGCGGAGGCTTCCGAAACGGCGCGGGAGCCCGTTCGGCCCCGGAAAAAGCGGACTGCGGGAAACAAGAAGCCTGCTCCGCATATTCGGCCAGTCGCCCGAGGCCAGGAGGCGGGAGCGTAATTGGGGTCCTCATTGCGCGCCGAGCCTACACCGATCGGCTTCCCTTGAGGACGGCCTTCAGCGACTCGGTGAGTTTCGCAACGGCGTCGATGGCGGCCTCCGGTGTATCGGCCTCCTCTATGGCGTGGACGATGGCCGTACCAACGACGACGCCATCGACGGTATCCCGGAGTTCGGCCGCCTGGGCGGGGGTTGAAATCCCGAAACCCACGCAAACCGGAGCCTTCCCGAAACTTCGCGCCAACTCGACCTTCTCGGCGATGCCCTCGGTAAGCTTCTCTCGAAATCCCGTCACTCCCTGAAGAGAAACGTAGTAGAGGAATCCCGACGTCTTGTTCATCAATTGCTTGAGCCGCTCCCGCGATGATGTCGGGGCCGCGAGCAGGACCGCATCGATCCCCCGCGCCCGGCACTCCTTGTAGAACGGTTCGCCCTCCTCCATCGGGAGGTCGGGAACAATGATGCCGTCGAGGCCCACCGCCGCGGCGCGCTCCGCAAAGGCAACCGGACCCATGGCGTGAATCGGGTTTGCGTACCCCATCAGGAGAAGTGGAACCTCGATCCGGCTTCGCACCCTCTGAACCAGTTCCAGAATCCGTCGCAAGCTGGCCCCTCCGGCGAGGGCTCGTTGGCTGGAGCGCTGGATCGTGGGACCTTCGGCAATCGGGTCCGAGAAGGGGACGCCGATCTCGATCAGGTCGGCGCCCGAGGCCGCCATACTCAAGAGCAAGGCCTCGGTGGTTTCCATGTCGGGATCCCCGGCCGTTACAAAGACCACCAGCGCGGTTTCGTCGCGCTCCCGGAGTTCCTCGAATTTGTGGGCGATTCGACTCACTTCATTTCTCTTCCTTGCCGAGCAACTCCGCAACCTCCGACACGTCTTTGTCGCCCCGGCCCGACAGATTCACGATGACGATGCCATCCTTCGGGAGATTCGCCGCCACTTTTCGCGCGTGGGCAATGGCGTGTGCGGATTCCAGCGCCGGAATGATGCCTTCCGTTCGCGATAGGTAAACAAAGGCATCAAGGGCCTCGGCGTCGGTCGCGACCGCGTACTCTGCCCGACCCGAATCGCGCAGATAGGCGTGTTCGGGGCCAACACCCGGGTAGTCGAGACCCGCTGAAATGGAATGGGCGGGGAAGATCTGGCCGTCGTCGTCGGCGAGTACGTAGGTCCGCTTGCCGTGAAAGATCGAGGGGACGCCAGCGGACAGAGTGGCCCCATGACGCCCGGAGTTCAAGCCCTCTCCCCCCGGTTCTACGCCCACCATGGCCACGCCTTCATCCTCGACGAAGGGATGAAAGAGTCCAATGGCGTTGGATCCTCCTCCGACGCAAGCCACCAGGGTGTCGGGGAGCCGACCCTCGATCTCGAGAATTTGCCGTCGGGCTTCCACTCCGATAACCCGCTGAAAATTTCGCACAAGGAGCGGATAGGGATGAGGCCCCATAACTGAGCCAATGCAATAGTAGGTGTTCTCGATATTCGTCACCCAATCGCGCATCGCCTCATTGATGGC
>DUCH01000354.1:11305-17535 GCA_012959865.1 Myxococcales bacterium
AGACATTGAGGGCCTGGCGACGCACATCCTCCGCGCCCATGTAGACCTCACACTCCAGGTCGAGCAGCGCGCATGCAGTCGCTGTCGCGCAGCCATGCTGGCCGGCTCCGGTCTCGGCGATGACCCTTTTCTTCCCCATGGCCCGGGCGAGGAGCGCTTGGCCCAGGACATTGTTGATCTTGTGTGCACCGGTGTGCGCAAGATCCTCGCGCTTCAGGTAGATCTTCGCCCCCCCGGCATCTGCGGTCATCCGGGCCGCGAAGGTCAGAGGCGTCGGTCGACCCGCATATTGAGTCAGCAAGTCATCCAATTCCCGCTGGAAGTCGGGGGTTTCAAGCACACTAGCCATGACTTCGGTGAGTTCATCGAGAGCCGCAATCTGCGACTCTGGCACGTAGCGACCCCCGAACTCGCCAAACTTGCCCCGCTCATCGGGTTCGCTCTTCATCGCCTTCGCTGCGGTCATCGAGTCTTTCCATTCATCGCATGAGGACGGGGCGGCCTGCTCCCCCCACCAAGTGCCTTAGATCGCGTCCATGCTCCCGTCGTCTTCGTGGCGACGAACGGCATCAACGAAAGCCTTCATCAACCCCGGGTCCTTGCCGAAATCCGGGCCCTCGACTCCAGTTGCTACGTCCACACCCCAAGGCGAAACGTCACCGACCTCCTTGAGAGCCAACTCGACATTCTCTGGAGTCAACCCTCCAGCCACGATGACGTCATACCCGTGCGCGATCAAGTCCTCGGCTTCGCTCCAGTCCCATGCCTGGCCCTGGCCACCGCCTTGATGGGGATGATCAAGGAGAAGAATGGCTCCCGGATACGTTTCCGCGGCTTCCTGGTCAGCCCCCCGAATGGCCTTGATGGCGGGCAGATCAATAGCTTCCAGGTCTTCCTCGGTTTCGTCGCCATGAAACTGCACACGCGTCACATCGACTCGCCGCAGTACCGTATCGATCTCGTCCCAGTTGGCGTTGCGAAACAAGGCGACCCGCTCGACATCGCTCTCGGAAACGGCCTCGCAGATCGCTTCGGCCTGCTTCAAATCGAGACAGCGGGGCGACCCTTGAACGAAATTCAAACCGACGAGATCCGCGCCCGCGTCGATGGCCGCCCTTCCCTCGTCGGGAGTTCGAATCCCACAGATCTTGATCCGTATCCTGCCGCTCACTCGCGCCTCCGCAACTCTCTCAGCGCCTCGGCGACGTTCGCCTGACGCATCAGTGATTCTCCCACCAAAAAAGCTCGAGCGCCTGCATTTTCCAGACGCACGATGTCCGCCGAACTGTAAATCCCGCTCTCCGCTACCAGAAGCACATTCGGATCCCCCGCCAGGTGACCGGCAACCGACTCAAAGACGCCTAGGTCAACTGCGAACGTTCGCAGATCCCGGTTGTTTACGCCCAACAGCGTCGCCCCGGCAGCAAGGGCAATCTCGAGTTCCTTTTCGTCGTGTACTTCCACCAATGCGTCGAGCCCCAACTCACCCGCCTGGACGCGGAACTCCGCCAGTTCGGTACGGGACAGCGCCGCCACGATGAGCAGGATCGCGTCCGCCCCCGATTCCCGGGTTTGATCGATCTGGTAGGGGTCGATCACGAAATCCTTTCGCAGCAGGGGCAGCGCCACTTCACTCCGAATCTGCGCCAAATAGCCGAGTTCCCCTCCAAAATAATGCTCGTCGGTCAGCACGGAAAGCGCTGCGGCGCCGCCCTCTGCGTACTCCCGGGCGAGGGCCACCGGTTCGAAATCTGGACGAATCAGTCCCTTGCTGGGCGATCGGCGCTTGAGTTCGGCGATGACCGCCGGAGCGGGACCCCCCGCCAGTGAGGCCGTCAGGGATCGGGGCGCGGCGTCCATAGTTTCGGCTGCAGAACGCACCGCCGCGGCGGGGACCCGGCTTTTCGCGGCTTCAACCTCGGCCCGCTTGCGCTCGAGTATCGCGTCGAGAATCGTCATTCGCTCATACCCGAGTAGCCGCGACGAGCGCTTCGAGCTTGGCCGACGCAGCGCCCGAGTCAATACTCTCCTGGGCGCGCTCAATGCCTTCGGGGAGCCCCGAAACAGCCCGGCCCACCCAGAGTGCACCGGCGGCATTGAGGCAAACGATATCCCGGCGCGGGCCGGTCTCCCCCGCCAGAATCCCTCGCAGAATTTCGGCGTTCTGCTGGGCATCGCCTCCGGTCAGATCCTCGGGCCGCGCGAGTTCGAGACCCAGATCCTCGGGTTGAATTTCGAGAACTTCGACCCGTCCCGCCTCGGCGAAGGCTGCGTGACTCGGCCCGGTGGTGGTGATTTCATCCAGCCCGTCACTGCCGTGGACAACCAACGCCCGGTCGCAGCCCAATCGTCCGAGAGCGCTTGCCAGGGGTTCCACCAGAGAGCGTGAAAAAACGCCCACGATTTGACAGCGAACTCCCGCCGGATTCAACAAGGGCCCCAAGCAGTTGAGCAGGGTCCGAACGCCAATTTCGCTCCGAACCGGGGCCAGATGCCGAAACGCTGGATGCGCCGTTCGCGCGAAGAAGGGGGCGATCCCGATTGACTGGAGAATTTCACCGCAACGCTTCACCGAGAGGTCGATCCCCACGCCAAGTGCTTCCAGGGTATCGAAGCTCCCCGCCCTGCTCGTGGCGGCCCGGTTACCGTGCTTTGCCACCGGGATTCCGGCTCCGGCCACCACAAAGGCCGAAGTGGTCGAAATACTGAAAGTGTTGAGCCCAGTTCCCCCGGTCCCGCAGGTATCCACCGTTCGCGGATCCGCAGCTTCAACGGTCTCGGCGGAGCGCCGGAGTGCCTGGGCCACCGCGACGATCTCGTCGACAGTTTCGCCCTTCATTCGCAGTCCCACCAAGAGCGCTGCCACCTGGGCCGGTGTTCCGTCCCCGGCCATGATTTCGCCGAAGGCCGTCTCGAGGATCGGACCCGGAACCTCCCGCGCCTCCACCACGTACGCGATGGCTTTGACGACGCTCACGGGCCGCCCACCTCCCCGCATGTCCGAACAAAGTTACCCAGCAGGCCCTTGCCGACTTCGGTCAAAATCGATTCGGGATGGAATTGCACGCCTTCCACCGGGAGCTCTCGATGGCGCACACCCATGATTTCGCCCTCCTCGGTGCGGGCCGTAATTTCGAGGATATCGGGACAGGTTTCTGGCTCGATGACCAGCGAGTGGTAGCGGGTCGCAACGAACGGGTCGGGCAGCCCATCGAAAACCCCCTGCCCCTGGTGGTGCATCAGCGACGTCTTCCCGTGCATGATCGAACGGGCCCGAACGACATTGCCCCCATAGGCCACCCCAATCGCTTGATGACCCAGGCAGACGCCAAAGACCGGGGTCCCCCGGGCGGCAAAGGCCTCCACCGCCTGAATCGAAACCCCAGCGTCTTCGGGCACACCCGGACCGGGCGAGATGACGACGCCTTGGGGTTCCCGGGCCAACAGGGCGTCGAGGGACTCCGCATCGTTGCGAACAACTTCAATCTCGGCGCCGATTTCTCCCAAATATTGATAGAGGTTGTATGTGAAGGAGTCGTAGTTGTCGACTATGAGCAGACGCATCAGTCCACCCCCTCGCGCGCCAAATCGATCGCCTGAAGGACGGCGCGTGCCTTGTCGGCGCACTCCTGGAACTCGAGTTCCGGCTTCGAGTCCGCGACTACCCCTGCACCCGCCTGCAGGGTGATTTTCCCTTGGTTGGCCACCAGAGTCCGAATCGTGATGGCCATGTCCATATTCCCCGAGTAGTCGATGTAGCCAGCACAGCCGCCGAACGGGCCTCTTCGCACGGTTTCGAGTTCATCGATGATTTCCATCGCACGGACTTTGGGAGCGCCCGACAAAGTGCCGCATGGGAATGTCGCTCTCAATACGTCGAGCCAGTCCAATCCCTCACGGAGTCGCGCCCGGACGTTGGAAACGATATGCATCACATGCGAGTAGCGCTCAACCACAGAGTACTCGCTCACCTCGACGGTCCCTATTTCGGCGACTCGGCCGATGTCGTTGCGCCCCAGATCGACAAGCATCAGGTGTTCCGCGCGTTCCTTCGGATCCGCGAGGAGTTCGGCTTCCCGGGCGAGATCGGATTGCTCGGAATCTCCTCGGGCCCGCGTGCCCGCGATGGGGCGAACCTCGACCCGGTCGCCGTCGAGGCGGGCCAGGATCTCCGGGGATGAACCCACTAGAACCGCGTCTCCCTCCATGCGGATAAAGAACATATACGGACTGGGGTTGATGGCCCGGAGGTGACGATAAATCAAGAATGCATCGGCCTGTTGGGGCATCTGGAACTGCTGGGCCAGCACCACTTGGAAGATGTCGCCCGCCTCGATGTATTCTTTGGCACGGTGGACGATCGCGTGGAACCGCTCCTCGGTCATGCTGCGGTCCACCGCCATGGCGACCTTCACGTCGGGCACCAGATCCTCGGCCTGGAGGTCGCCGCGAAGTTTTTCGAGCACCGCGTCGATCGCCTTGGCCTCGGCGCGTCGAGCCTCTAGGGGATCCTCCCCCGGACGCAGGTGTACGTGGCGCACGATCAGTGCGGTATGTCGAATGTTGTCGTAGACCACTACGGTTTCTGGGAAGACGAACCAAATATCCGGCAAACCGATCTGGTCGGGATTACTCTCGGGGATTGCCTCAACGAAGCTGACCCATTCGTAACCGATCATCCCTACCGCCCCCCCCACGAAGCGCGGCAAGTCCATCTCCTCGGGCTGCACAGCCTGGAATTCGGCCAACCGGGTGCGGAGAAATTCGAGAGGATCCCCCTTGACGCTCTCTTGCAGGGTGCGGCCGCCCTCGGTCCACTCCACATCGCGACCTCGGGCGCGGAAAATCGCCCGCGCTCCGGTTCCGATAAAACTATATCGGGCCCACTTCTCTCCACCCTGGACCGACTCGAGGAGGAAGCTCGTTTTCCCATCGTCGAGCCGGCGAAAGATTGAGAGAGGGGTGTCTAAATCCGCCATCACCTCCCGCGCCAGCGGGATCAAATTTCCCTGGGTGGCGAGTTCGCTGAATCTTTCTGGAGAGGGGCGGAACACGGATGCCTCGGGCACGTAAGGCCGGACGGAACTGGTGGAAGTGATGGAAAAGAGAGGCGATTCTAAGCCGCTGCAAGCCAATGGGCAAGCCGGAAGCCAAGCCGAATCTTTCGGGCCGGCCGGGACCTGACGGGTTCCGAAGCAGTCCGAGGCGGCTCACCCTCGTGTGCGAACCCTTCCCTCCCGGTCCCCGCGACCGATATCGAGTGGCTCAACCCGCGGCGTCTGCCGAGCGTAGCCGGGCCAAGAACCCCTCGAGGGTCTCACGCTCGATGACCCCTTCGTGACGCTCCCGGAGAAATCCATTGGGTCCGATGACGAATAGCGCGGGGAATCCGACGGCGCCCAGTTCACGCGACAGGGGGTCTCCCCCAACGAGATTCGGGTAGGCGACCGCATGCTCGGTCACCCAGTCGCGAATCTCGTCCACTCCGGTCTGGTCCACCGACACCCCGTACAGGACGACGTCACCGTCGTCACGATGGGCCTGGTAAAAGGCGTTCAGCACGGGAACCTGGAGCCCGCACGGGGGGCACCATGTCGCCCAGAGATCGAGTATCACGATCTTGCCGGCGAGGCTATCCAGGCTCACGACATCTCCACCCTCCAGCCGGGGGAGAATGAAATCCGGTGCCGCGGGAAGGTCAATTTGAAAATCGGCCTGCTTCGTTTCATCGGCCCAACAGCCGCAGAAAACCATCGTCGCCAGACAGGTCAAAAACATCCATCCGCGAACCGGGTACGCCCGCGCGAAGCCACCCCACCGGGTCATTGCAGCGCCCTCTCGGCCCGAGCCACGAAGTCGGCCAGGAAGCTGAACTGGCTATTCAGCCGGCTGAACTGATTGGTGGTCATCAAGAGCCCGACGGCCATAAGGATGACCCCCGAAGCGATTTCGAGCCGACGAAAATGGTGCTTAACCCGAGAGAAGGCCCGAAAGAAAAACTCGATGCTCCAGCCCGCAGCCAAAAAGGGAATACCCAAACCCGCCGAGTAAACGGCCAGCAGAACGGTGCCCTCAAGAACGGTGTCGCGGCTCCCCGCCATGGCGAGGACGGTACTCAGAATGGGCCCAATACAGGGAGACCAGCCCATGGCGAAGCCGCCCCCCACCAGATAGGTGGCCAGCAGGCTCCGTTGTTTCACGTCCACTTGCATCCGTGTGTCGCGGTACAG
>DUCH01000355.1 GCA_012959865.1 Myxococcales bacterium
GGCTACTGGGGCGAGGCGTCTGGCTCGGCTGTGGCTGTCCCTTCGGAATCATCCTTGTCGGGCTGGTTCTCAGGCAGCCAGTTCAAGTCCAATTGCCAACCTCCGCCGAGTGCTCGATAGAGGTTGACCGCGGCCAGACGCTCTTGGAGCCGTGTCTCGGACAGGTTGAATTTGGCCGGGAAGAGATCTTGTTGGGCTTGGAGAACTTCGAAGTAGCTGGCGAGGCCCTGCTGGTAGCGCAAAAGGGAAAGGTGGACCGATGTAGACAACTGATTGACAGCCTCTTGGCGAGCGACGTGCTGGTCCTGGCGGAGTCTTCGCTCTTCGAGGGTGTTGGAAACTTCGGCGAAGGCGTTCAGGGCTGTGAGCTCGTAGTTGGCCTTGCTCTCTTCCCAAATGGCCTGCTGGGCTTTGTATTCTGAATACAACAGGCCGCCCTTGAAGAGCGGAGCCGAAAGTTCAGCTGCAATATTCCAAAGGCTCGTGCTCCCGCTCGCAGCGCCGGCCAAGGTTTCAGACGCTCCTCCCCACACGGTGACGAGGCCTATTCGGGGAAGAAAATTCCCCATGCGCACGCCGATCTGGGCGTTTGATGAGACCACGGCCTGCTCGGCCTGAAGGATGTCGGGTCGGCGTTCGAGCAGAGTAGATGGCAGGCCGGGGGGTAGATGAGGAAGCTTCTGGTCGATCAAAGTCGCGTCGCGTTGGATGTTTCCCGGCGGGCGGCCCAGAAGTACCGAAATTCGATTTTCAACGGCGACTATTTCGATGGCGAGGGAAGGAATCGCAGCCTCGGCCTGGGCCTTGGCGGCTGCCGCCCGTGTGACTTCCAATCTCGATGCCACGCCCCCTTCGAATCGTTGGGTAAAAAGGTCGAGAGTTCCGGAAAAAGCTTGCACTGCTTCCTCCGCGATTGCGTGGGAGGCATCGAGTTCCAGAAGCGCAAAATAGAGGGAGGCGACGTCGGCTACGATGGAGAGAAGAACGCCGCGCTGAAAGTCTTTGGATGCCAGCAACTCCGCACGAGCGGATTCGCTCGCCCTCCTGAGCCGACCCCACACATCGATTTCCCAGGCAACATTGAGCGCGCCGCCGTAGCTGCTGTATTCGAGGGCATTTCCGGGTTGGCGGACTATGGGCGAAAGCGACTTGCCGGCCGAACCCTGGTAGGTCGCCTGGGGGTAGAAAGCGGAATTGGTGGCGGTTGATTGCCGATAGGCCTGTTCGGCGCGCGCTACGGCGATCTCAAGATTGAGGTTGTTCTTGAGCGCTTCAGTGATCAGGGCAAGCAGGGTCGGATCCTCAAAGATTTTCCACCAAGGGAGGTCTGCGAGAGTCTCGGCCTCTTCCACCTTTACGACATTGCGATAGTTGTCTGGAACTTCGACTGTCGGCCTCTTGTAGTTGGGGCCAATTGCGCAGCCGGTTTGAAGCAGCAGGGCAGCGCATAGAATCGGGACGAATAGCCTCACGTTATATTCTCGTTGGACGAGTCGCTTTCGCCTTCGGGCGAGAAGTAGTGCGAGACCTTCTCGACCACCGCAAAGGTGGCAGGTACCATGAAAATGGAAATGAAAGTAGCGGCCAGCATGCCGCCAAGAACGACGGTGCCGAGAACCTGACGGGACGCCGCGCCCGATCCACTCGCGGTGACTAGGGGTAAGACTCCCAAAATGAACGCGAATGCGGTCATAAGAATGGGTCTTAGCCGTGAGCGGGCTGCATCGAGGGCCGCTTCTTCGATTCCACACCCCTCGGCCATGCGCGCGCGGGCGAACTCGACGATCAAAATGGCCGAGAGACCAATCAGCATGACGAGACCGATCTGGGTGTAGAGATCGCTGCTGAAGGAGCGGCTCATGAGCCCAAGAAACGCGCCCATTATGGCAACGGGGGTGGTGAGCAGAACTGCAAAGGGGAGCGCCCAGCTTTCGTACTGTGCGGCCAGAATGAGGAAAACCAGCAAGAGGGAGAATCCGAAAATCAGGGCGGGGGAGACTCCCTCCGAGGCCTCCTTGGCTTGGAAGGCCATTCCCATGTAGTCGTAGCCCATGCCTTCGGGCATCACTTCATCGAAGAGTGCCTCGGTGGCCGCCATGGCCTGGCCCCCGCTGTACCCCAGCGCCGGAATGATCAGCATTTGGGCGGTGTTGTGTTGATTGAACCGCATGGTGAACTCGGGGCCGTAAATTTTCTTGTTCTCCACGATCGCCGAAATGGGGACCATGCCCCCGGAATCGTTCTTCACATAAAAACGCCCGAGTTTTTCAACGTCGTTTCGGAAGGCGCCCTCGGCTTGGATATAGACCTGCCAGACGCGTCCAAAGCGGTTGAAATAGTTGATAAAGATGCCGCCCATATAGGCCTGCATGGTTTGATAGACGCTGTCCAGCGATACGCCCTGTTTCAGAACCATCTCCCGGTTGACGTCGGCGAATATCTGGGGGACATCGAATTGTGCGGTTGTGGCTACGCGCCCAAGCTCAGGCCGGCTTTTGCTGGCTTCGACAAAGCGCCGGGTTTGTTCGGCCAGAAACGGGATTCCGCGGCTCTCTCGATCCTCAAGCATGAACGAGATCCCGCCGGAGCTTCCCACGCCGGGAATCGCAGGAGGCGGAAAAAGGATCGCCATGGCACCGGGGAAAGCGGCGAGTCGCTCGTTTAGTCTGTGAGTGATGAATTCCGCGCTGAGCCCGTCTGGATCCCGCTGGCCCCAGGGCTTGAGGGTCACGAAGAAAAATCCGTTGTATGTGGTTTGGACTCCCGACAGCAGGCTGAAACCCACGATTGTGTTGTAAGACTGGACGCCGTCGGTCTCCGCCAGGATTTTTTCAATCTCCGTGCAGGCCTCTTCGGTCCGTTGGAGAGATGCGCCCGACGGCAGTTGCAGGTTCAAAAAGAGAAAACCCTGATCCTCCTGGGGAAGGAAGCTAGTGGGCAGTCGGCCGCCCACTAAGACCACGACAACCACTGTGGCCAACAACACGAGCATGGAGAACCCGGCCTTGCGGATCAGGTGGGTGCACCAGGAAAGGTACCCATTCAAAACCCGATCAAATGCGCGGTTGAACGCCCCGAAAAAGCGCGCGAGCAGGCTGCGGGACTCCTTTCGGGGACGGAGAAGCAGGCCGGCCAGGGCGGGGCTCAATGTGAGCGCATTGATGGACGAAAGAACGACGGAGACTGCGATAGTGACGGCAAACTGTTGGTACAGCCGTCCGGAGATACCGGGAATGAAAGCCGTGGGTATGAACACGGCGAGCAATATCAGGGTGGTCGCGATTATGGGGGACGTGACCTCTTTCATCGCTTGGACTGCCGCATCCTTGGGCAGCATGCCGGTTTCGATTTTATGCTCCACCGCCTCGACGACCACGATGGCATCGTCCACGACAATTCCGATTGCCAGGACAAGCCCGAAAAGCGAAAGGGTATTGATGGAGAATCCCAGAAGCGGAAAAATCATGAATGCTCCGATCAGGGAGACCGGAATCGCAAGGAGAGGAATAAGTGTCGCGCGGAAATTCTGAAGGAAAATGAAGACAACGAGGATCACCAGAGCCAGCGCCTCGATGAGCGTAATCAGGATTTCCTTGACGCCCTCTCGAACGGCCAGCGTGGTGTCGAGAGACACCTCATAGTCGAGGCCCTCAGGAAATTTTTCTCCGAGAGCCTTCATCAGGGCTTCGGCCGAATTCATGGTGGCCAGGGCATTGGATCCGGGTCGCTGATAAATGGCGATGATCGCGGCAGGCTTGCCGTTGAGCTTGCCCTTGAGATTGTAGGTCTGGGCGCCGAGTGCCACTCGGGCAACGTCCTTGACTCGAACGATCGAGCCGTCGTCGCCTGCTCGAACGATGATGTTCTCAAATTCTTCGATGGACTCAAGCCTCCCTTGAGCTCTGACCGTATATGTGAATTCTTGCCCGGCAGGCACGGGTTCTGCACCCACCTGACCCGCTGGATTGACGTTGTTCTGGGTCTTGATGGCATTGACGATCTCGGGGATGGTTATCGCCAGGCTGGCCAAGGTGTCGGGATTTACCCAGATCCGCAGGGCGTATTGGCCCGCTCCGAAGATGTTGACTTGGCCGATACCGTCGAGGCTCGACATCGCATCGAGAACGTTGATATACGCGTAATTGGCGAGGAAGAGCGGGTCGTACTCTTCTGCGGGGGAATACAGTGAGAAGAGAGCCATCGGGCTACTCGAGGCCTGGCGAATCGTCACGCCGTAGTTCCGGACATCCGAGGGCAGCTTGGCTTCAGATTCGGAATAACGCATTTGGGTGAGAATCTGGTCGGTATTCGGGTCGGTTTCCACCGAGAAGTTGACTTGGAGAACCATGATCCCGTTGTTGGCATTCGTGGAATACATGTAGTTCATGCCGTCGATGCCGCTGATGCTTTCCTCGATGGGGGTCGCCACGGAATCCTGAACCGTGAGGGCATCTGCGCCCACATAAACCGTCGAGACGGTGATCTGAGGAGGTGCGATATCGGGGAATTGTGAGATCGGAAGGTCGAAGACCGCCACGGTCCCCAGGATGACCATCACGATGGCAATCACCATGGAAACGATCGGGCGATGGATGAAGAAAGTGGACATCGGAGGGCCTTCGATCAGCTCGTGCTGGGCTCGGACAAATGAGGCATGAGTTCATGTGACCCCGGCGAAAGCTCGGGTTGGACCCCTACGGATTGGTCGCTCTTCTTCATGGCGCCTTCGGAGACCGGTTTCACTTTGACGCCGGACCGAACCTTTTGGAGTCCTTCAACCACCACTCTCTCTCCCGCTTTCACGCCTTTGGTGATGATCCAGTTCTCGTTGACCGTCTCTCCGACCTCGACAGTCCGGGTTTCGACAATGTCTTCGGAGGACACCACAGAAATCAGATATTTCCCTTGGATATCATTGACTGCACGTTGGGGAACCAAGAGGGCGTTCTTTCGGGTGCCCGTGTCGACGCGGACGCGGGCGAATTGTCCAGGCCTCAGGACATTATTTTTATTGGGGAAGTGGCCTTCGACTAGAATGGTTCCCGTCCGCTCATCGACGTTGAGGCCCAGGGCGAACGGTGTGCCTCGTTGGGGCCAGAGCGAGCCGTCGGCCAGGAAGAGTTGCAGGATGGGACCCACCTGGGAGAGCCGGTTCCCGCCGCTCTTTCCGCCGTAATTCCGAACGACATCGAGGTACGCCTTCTCGGTGATCGGAAAGCTGACCTTGATGGGATCGAGTTGAGATACGGTGGTGAGGTGACTCTCCGGGCCGACGAGGTCGCCGATCTGGGTCGCCGAGATACCGGCAACCCCGTCGATGGGAGAAGTGATTTGCGTCCACCCGAGATTGAGACGGGCCTGTTCTACCCGCGCCTGCGCGCTCAATAGCTGCGATTCGGCGGCCAATTCGTTCTGAACCGCGTCATCCAGTTCCTGCTGACTGATGGCGCCCTGCTTGGCCAATGGCGTGTAGCGCGCGACGTGAGTCCGGCGCTTGGATAAATTTGCTTTGGCCTCGCCCAATTGCCCCTTAGCGTTGTCCAACTCGGCCTTGAATTCGCGCGGGTCAATCCGGAAGAGCACGGCACCGGATTTGACCACACTCCCCTCGGTGTATGCAATTTCAAGGAGGTAGCCTTTGACCTGGGGCCGAATGTTCGCGTTATTGAACCCCACCGCGGTGCCGATCCAGTCCGAATGCATCTTGACGTCCCGCTGGTCGACTTCCGCCACGACGACCTCGGGGATTTTCTTCTTGGGCGGCGCATCCGATCCGCAGCCAAAGGTAATAAATGAACCAATCAAGAGAGAGGCCGCCGACGAGCTCAGCCTTCCTGGCATCCGCACATTTTTAAAAAAACTGGAAGTCACCCGTTGTCCATCCCTATCACCTGTTGTCCATCCCTAACTGTTGGAGTGCAGACCCCATGCACACGCACGACGGTAAGGACCAAAGAGCAGCCTAGCTCACCGTTCGCTTCGGCGATCGTTCGTCGATTCTCTCCCTCAGACTAACCCGGCTGTGAGCATGAGTCAGCCTCTGAGGTCTCAACCGCGAGAGTCGGGTTCAAGGGAGCCAGTCCGGTAGATATTTTCTGGAGTTCTGACTCGAGGAGGACTGGGATGGGCCCGCGATAGGGTAGGCACAGCGTATGCGAGAGCCAAACGCACGCTCCTAAACCCTGGGAAAAAGGCGATGACGCCCCCTCTACTCGACTCAGGCCGGATCGCGGCTGGGTTCCTGGGGGATCGGGGTTGCGGAGACGACGCTTCGAAGATGAAGATCGCGCTGGGGAAAGGGAATCTGGATGCCTTCTACCCGAAAGGAAGTGACGATCTTCGCGCACAGTTTGCTCTTCAGGACTAGGAAGCGGTCGAAGTCATCGGTCCAGGCCCTCAATTCGAAATCGAGGGAACTCTCGCCAAAACCGCGAAAGAGTCCTTGTGCCTTGGGCTCGGGGAGGATTCCCGGCTCGTCTTCGGCGATCCGGGAAAGGACCTCGAGCACATGATCCGGGTCTGCCCCGTAGGTGACTCCGACTGGGATCTCGATTCGCCGCTTTCGGTCCGAAAGCGTCCAGTTCGTCACTTGAAGGGCTATCAAATCGGCATTGGGAACGATGACTTCCGACCCCTGAAAAGTTCGGACTGTGCTCGAGCGAATTCCGATGCGTCGAACTTCGCCAAAGACGGTCCCCATCTCGATGGTGTCTCCCACCTGCACCGGCTGCTCGGTGAGGAGGATGATTCCCGAAATGAAGTTGTTGACGATGGTTTGCAGGCCGAAGCCAATGCCGACGCCAAATGCTCCCGCGAGCAGGGTAAAGCGATTCGCGTCGAATCCCAGGGCAATTGCCGCAAGAAAAAATCCCAGAATCAGAACTACATAGTGGAGCAGCGTTGAAATGGCGCTCGACCGACCGGTTCGAGTCCCTAGCCGCGGGTAGATGTCTTCGCTCAGCATGAACTGAATGAAGCGCGAGAGCAGGACTGCTCCGTAGAAGACCAGGACACTGGTGAGTATGTCGCCGACGGTAATCGATATTTGAGGAAGGGGGATTTGTGTAGAGAGCAGGGCATCCCACGTTCGCGAAAGGCCGGGCCACAATTCGAGTCGGAGGAGAACAGCTCGGATCCAGAGCCCGCAAGCCAGCACGCCGAGAACAAGCCGAATTCTGCTTCGCAAAAGTGATTTGTTCCGGCGAACCATACCCAGCCGGGCAAGTGGATGAACATTCATCGCAATGGCAGCACAGGCTCCAAGGATCCGGAAGCTTCCGTACAGGACAACCGCAGCATAGATTCCGAAGGCGATCGCTGTTCCCAGCAGCTGAGAGAGGAAGGTGAAACCAATAGCGTTGGCCAGCAGGGCGATCGCGGACAAGGCAAGGATGGCTCTCAGCCCGTAGGTGAGAACTTGAAAAGCCGGGCCTTGGTGATCTGTCCAGGTTATCCCCTCCAATCGTCTGGGTTGGGTCCACCGCCAAGCACTGAGAACGAGGAAGACAAGTTCCGTGAGGAAGAGCGCTCGAGAGAGGACGGAAAAGTCGACGGATATCGCTCGCAGGTTCTCGAGGAAGTAGACAACAAGGGCGATATTGAGGATCGAGTAGAACTGTGGCTCGACAATTTTTCTCAGAATCAGGACGGCGGGAATTACCGCGATGGCAGCCAGCGCATATTCAAGGCTGCGCAGAGAATCGGCGAAAATGGGAAGAGCGAAGACGAATGAGAGCAGGAGGCCGAGCGCGATGGGCCGACTGAAGATTTGGCGGATGACTTCGGCATCTTCTTCCGCCTCAAGCCAGAGGTTGATTCTTCCTCGAACGAAGAACATCGACAGAATCAGGACGAAGGCCAGAGTCAAATATGAAAAAAATCGATTGGCTTCTTCGAGCCATAAGCGGGTTATGCCATCCGAAAAATTTGATCCCAACGAGGACAAATTCTTAGCGATCTGCTCGGAATCGAGGACAGTCCAGAACTTGCTGGACCAAATCGGGTCGGAATCATGAGAAAAGACCCGGCCCACTGCTTCCTCGCGGGACTCGGAGATTCTTTCAAGATCGCTTTCTATGAGTTGCGAAAGGTTCGCGACGTTGCTCTGGAGCCGAACTCCCGCGGCCTGTTCGGTATCGGCCCTGGCCTTGGCCTTGGCCATGGCCTCAGCAACTTGGTCGATCTGGAGGATGACTTCCTGGCTTACATCCTGAGATTCGAGATCGCTGCGGGTGGAGGCCCATAGCCCATGCTGCTCGCGAATTGTTTCGAGGACCCGGTCGACGCGTCGTACGCGGCGGTCGAGGCGTCCCTGGAAATTCGCCAGTTCCTTGCCAAGGGGAGTCCAGCTACTCGCGAGACGATCGAGTTCCAAAACCGTGACGCTGCGCGACTGGATTCGTTCAGAATTTAACAGGAGTTCGTTGATCTGAAGTTTCAGATTGGGCATCGCAAGAATGATGGTCTCGATCGTTCCATCGGGACGAATGTCGTGGAGACTATCGGCGAGAATCCTCTTGGTTCTCTCGGACTCGACACCGATATCAGCGACTTCAATTTCCCTGGCGGGCCGGCTCGCTTTGGCTGGGGAGAGCTCGGCGCTCGGAGCTCGATCGGCCTCGTCCGCTGCAGTCGCGTTTCCCGTGCTCGGTGCCAGCAAGAGAGAGCAGGCGGCGAGAGCGGTCAGCGCGCTGATCCGTGTGCTGGCGAAACGCTTCCCGTGCAAGTGTGAACGCGCTCGAGCCATGGTTGGATTCTAGGGCCTCATCCGGACTTTTGCGCCTCTTGTTTGTTTGCAGTTTCCCATATGCCTGGATTGCTTGAGCCCATAGCGGTCGAAAGCCTCACGGTTTCCATCGAAAGGAAGCGCTCCACCCCAGGAGAAATACAGCTTCTCTTCAGCGTATCCTGGTCGCCCATGAAGGCCCGGATGCGAGTCACCCGCAGCGCGGGCAAGCATGCTGTCGAGAAGATAGATGTCGCAAGGGAGCAACTGAGGGTCGTTCTGCCCGTCGGCCGGGAAATTCGCGATTGTGGCTTGATGCCCATTTTCTCGTCGACAGGCTCTCAGCGCGCGCGTTCTCGACTCCCGGCTCCCGGCTCCCGGCAATGAAGGCCCAAGAAGGCCGAGCGAGGCGCGGTATGCGAGTTCACCCGGCCAAGCGTCTCTTGAGCACATCGAGGACCTCCGAGGCGTTGCGTCGTGAAGGGCCAGCTTCGGGGAACATGGCCGATCCATGGAAGGTGCCCGGATAGGCGTGGAGTTCCACCGGAACTCCGGCTTGCATCATCCTCAGAGCGTAGAGGATGCCCTCGTCGCGGAGGGGATCGAATTCCATGGTCGACACGTAGGCGGGCGGAAGCCCCGAGAGATCCAGCGCACGCGACGGCGCGGCGTAGGGCGAGACTTCTCCAGTGTGGTTCGGGCCGAGATAGTGACGCCAACTCCAGACCGCGTTGGGTCGGTTCCAGAGGGGAGTGTCGGTGAATTGCTGCATGGAGGGCGTTTCCAGGCGATCGTCGAGTTCCGGAATTTCGAGCAGCTGAAAACAGATTTTCGGTCCGCTTCGGTCTCGGGCGAGGAGCGCGCACGCTGCCGCCAATCCCCCCCCCGCGCTCTGGCCCGCGATGGCCAGGCGATCGGGGTCGAGGCCGAGTTGATCGGCATTGAGGGCCGTCCAGCACAGTGCCGCGTAGCAGTCCTCGACACCCGCCGGGAACGGGTGTTCGGGGGCGAGTCGATAATCGGTGGAAACCACCACGGCGTCGAGTTCCGCCGCCACCCGATCGCACCAAGGGTCCATCATCTCCTTGTTCCCCATGATGAATCCGCCCCCATGGATTTCGAAAACGGCCGCACGCGGTTCATGGGAAGTCGCCTTGGGGCGATAGATTCGGATGGCCACGTCGGGGTCGCCCTCGGAACCCGGAATCAGACGATCCTCCCGGATCACGTCTTCGCGGCAAGGCGGCGGCGTGGCCAGCGCGAAGCCCAAAGCTCGGCTCACGTTGACCTTCTCCTGGGTGGAGAGCTCAGACACTTCCGGTAGGAGCGAGATCAGGTCGCGGAGGTCGGGGTCGTAGTTTCGTTCGGTCATGCAATGTTCCCTTGTCTTGAGGATCTTGCCGGTTCGGCGGGAGTGAGGGGAGTGGCGGGAGTGGCGGGAGTGAGGGGAGAGGCGGAAATGGCGAGACCATTCAGCTTGATGTGCAGTGGGTTTTCGTCACCGAAAAAATTCGCGGGCATTCAGTGGGTGAGCTTGCTGCATTCTCAAAATCGATCCGCTCTTGAAGGCTAGCCCGAACCGATGGCACGCGGTTTCTGTAAGACGAAAAAGACATAGCCGAAGGATCCTCTGCAATCTCGGATCACACGGATCTCTTCTTCGTGGATATCCAGCGCCGCGGTCCAGTTCTCATTGTCGCGGTGTTCGCGAAGAGAGCGTATGCGAGCCTCGATCGGTGTGTAGTAGTCGTCCCACCACTCGCTTTCGGGAAGGACGAAGCTCCCGAGTAGTCGGTAGCCCGCAGCCCGAGCGGAGCGTTCGTTGGCTTCGACGCTCTGCATTTCCGGGTAATGGGTTGCCCAGAAGCGGCGGACAGATTTCGCAGGCCGATCGGTAAGCCAGGTGGCCTCACTCACCGCGACCGCGCACCCGGGTCGGAGCAGACGTCTCCAAGTTTTCAGGCCGTGGCCAAAGCCAATGTTGTAGATCGCGCCTTCGGACCAGAGCAGGTCAAAGCTTTCGTCGGGGTAGGGGAGATCGGCCATGTCGCCCTCGAAAATCTGTATTCGTTTTTCCACCCCAGCGATCCGGGCGCTTTCGCGGAGTTGGGAGAGAAACGGAGGAATCCGGTCGACCGCGGTCACGCGACCGCCCGTCTCCCTGGCCAGCGCAAGTGTCTGACGACCCGGTCCGCACCCGAGGTCGAGTATCTCCGGCGCTCGGGGGAGTTCCGGCACCAGTGACAGAGCCCTGCGTGTGGAGGCGTCGCTTCCTGGCCCTTGCTTGGTCAAACCCCGATGAAGTTCCCAGAAAACCTCGATGGCGGCGCGTTCGGCGGACGTCGACATTGCGCACAAGAGTAGCCGCCCTCCGCATCAAGATACAGGTCTCAATCGAGGGGTTGGATGCGTGCACCCGCGAATTCTCCCAGGACAGGTTCGAGTAGAACTTCCTGGCGAAGGCAGCGTCGATGGAGAAGGCGAACCAAATCGGCGTCTGCCTCGGCGCTGGCATTGAGTATCCATGTCTCAAGCGCATCGTCCGCGCGGTCGCGGTCTTGGTAGCGAGTTCCCAGCAGTTCGTTGATGTCCGCGATGTCGTCCGCCTCAAGGGCGGGCCCGTAGCGATTGAGGCGCGCAAGGTAAACGGCTGTTCGGTACGCGGTTTGCCCCGCGTAGCCGCTGAATCCGTCTCTTGCCGCGGTTGGAGTCAGTCGTTGACTGAGATCGTCAAAAAAGGGTGTGTGCCGATTGCTGGTGTCTCCAGGAAGCGTTGGGGGCGCCAGTTCGATGTTTCGAGCCATTGCGATGACTTCCATGGGAGCCCGACTGTATACGTGGAACCAACACAAGTATTGAATGAGATCGACGCCAGGTCGCGCTCGTGTGAGAATCGGAGCCGTGGCCAGGGGAGTGGTCAGGGAAAAGCGTACGGTGTGGTAGTCGATGAGAAATCGGTCCACGGGATGGCCGACGAATTCTTCGTATGCGGCGATGGCTCGGCGCAGGTCACCCAGGGGTTCGCTCAAGTCTCGGCTTCGCAGTGCTCCCAGATCCTCCGCTGGATCCCCGAGGTGCGCGAGTTCAAGGTCAATCACCGCCGTAACACGTCCATCGTCGAACAAGAACTGACCCGAGTCACCACAGACGAAGCACGCGGAGTCGGCGGGTGGGGGCACGTTGCGCTTGAGCCAAAGGAGGCCGAATTCGATGAGGGGCTCGGGCTGAGATTTCGCGCGGCGATATCCTCGCTCCCAAAGGGGGAGGTCGGCGAGCGCCAGGCGATCGGGGTCCGAGGGCGCCTTCAGCCCAGCTTGAATAAAAGGTTCGGGATCCAGCGCATGAATTTGAGCGAGAATTTCCATGTAGTGACGCTGGACCGACTGTTCTTCTTGCTCGTCGTGGGCCGTTGAAAGGTCGGCCCGCCCGGGCGAGCATTCCATGAGAATGCCCCGGGGTTCAGAACAGAAGCCAAATACATGGGGCACAGGAATTCCCTGGGCTTCCAGGACCTGGAGGCAAGTCATTTCGTGTTCCAGTGCGTAGTGGCTCGAGTCGGAGATCCCGCGGTCGCCGCGGAAATACAACAGCAATCGCTCGTCTTCTCGCTCGAGTTCCAGAAAGTAGGCGGGTCGCCAGCGAGGCTGCCGGCTGCATTCGACGACGCGGCCGCCCATCTGGGCCTCTACCCATTTGCGAACGGCGGACTCATCGCATGAGCTCACGGTGGCTACTCCTCAGGGCCCGGGGGAATCGACTCATCTGTGCGGGTTGGGTGGGTAGGGGGGAAACGATCGCGCGCCCCGGCGAATTCAAAGCGCAAGATTCGGTATCGAGTACGAAAGTGGAAATCGCAAGGCCTGGGTTTCGGACCGAGAGGGTACAACCTATGTCCTCATACGAGCTTCCGCTATCGTAAGCTCGATAAAGAGTACCGGGGACTCCCCCCCCCAAAAAAAACAAATTTGGAGCCCAAATGTCCGACAACCCATTTCTGAGCGGGAATTTTGGTCCGATTGAAACAGAATCAACGGTGACAGGGCTGAAGGTTCAGGGTGAGATTCCCCGAGACCTCGCGGGGCGCCTTCTGCGCATCGGTCCGAATCCCGTTGCCCCGGGAGAGAACGACCATTGGTTCGCAGGCAACGGTCTGGTGCACGGTTTGAGGCTGCGCGATGGTGAGGCAGAGTGGTACCGCAGCCGCTTTGTGCGCGACGATTCGGTCTGTGATTTCAAGGGTTGGCCCCACACCGCAGGTCCGCGCTTCCGAGAGGATTCATCGGGACTCGCCAATACCAATGTAATCGGCGTCGGCGGCAAGACTTACGCCATCGTGGAGGGCGGCGGCTTTCCCGTAGAAATCGACTACGAGCTCGAAACCGTTCGGTCATCGAATTTCGGTGGGGGACTCTCGGGTCCCTTCAGCGCCCACCCCAAGCGCGACCCCGATACGGGGGAACTCCATGCGGCGGGTTACTTCTCGGGATGGGATCATCTCCAGCATGTCGTGGTCTCTGCTGGAGGGAAGGTTCTGAGGACCCTCGACATCCCGGTTCCCGGCCGGCCCATGGTCCATGATTGCGCGATTACCGAAAACTACTTCATCGTCTTCGACTTTCCGGTGGTCTTTCGTCCCGTCGAAGGGGGGGCGGAGGAAGGCACGCTCGGCCAATACATCTGGCATGAAGAATACGGGTCTCGTGTCGGACTGCTCCCACGTACGGGCTCCGCTGATGAGATTGTCTGGTGTGAAGTGGAGAACTGCTTCGTCTTTCATCCCCTCAATGCCTACGAAGACGCAGACGGCCGGGTCGTGCTGGATGTGGTGAGACATCCGAAGATGTTCGCTTCCAATTCGAACGGACCCGGCGAAGGTCCACCGACCCTGGACCGCTGGCTCTTGGACCCCAAGGGCGGTGCTGTCAAGGAGGACCGCATCTCGGATCGCCCGCAGGAGTTTCCCCGACACGATGAGCGGTTGGTCGGCAAGCCGTACCGATATGGGTATTGCGGGGCTTCCGGGGAATCGGGCCTCTTCGGCGGTTTGCTCAAGCACGACCTGCGGACGGGAGAGACTCTTCATCGCGACGACGGGCCTTCGAAACAATATCAGGAGCCCGTGTTTGTTCCGTGCAGCGAAGAGGCCGACGAAGACGACGGCTGGGTGATGAGCTATCGCCATGACGCCGAGCGGAACAAAGCGGAAGTCGTGATTCTTCACGCTCAGGATTTTCTGGGAACTCCGCTTGCGACGATTGATTTGACCGTGCGGGTGCCGTTTGGATTCCACGGTAACTGGGTACCCGACTCTTGATCAGAGTTTCGATTTGCATCGACCCAGAGGGATCCCACGAGCGCCCGCGCTGAGTCCGAACCGAGAGCAATAGAGGTGTATGTTGGCCGATGTATTGGAAGCGGACTATCTCGTCATCGGAGCGGGAGCCATGGGGGTGGCCTTTGCGGACGAGGTGCTCGCCCAGGATAAGAGCGCCCAAATCATCATGGTCGACCGGCGCTCTCGGGCGGGTGGTCATTGGAACGATGCCTATTCCTACGTGAAACTCCATCAGCCGGCTGCCTTTTACGGGGTTCGCTCCGAGGACCTGGGACCAGGTGGCTCGGCGCTGGTGTCGGGTACGGAGGTACTCGCCTACTACGAGAGGGTCATTGAGAAGCTCAAAGCCTCGGGCCGCCTGCGTTTCTTCCCGCTCTGCGAGTGGACGGGAAATAGCTCGTTTCGGTCTCTGGTGGGGCACCAGGACGATTGTCAGGTCAAAGTGCGAAGGAAGCTTGTCGATGCCACGTATATGAAAGTGGAAGTGCCATCGATTCGGCCCCCGGCCTACGGCGTAGCCGATGGGGTGGCGCTAATTCCTCCCAATGCCATTCCGCGATTGGTGAATCCGCCTTCGGGGTATGTCGTTATTGGGGCAGGCAAAACGGGGATTGATGCAGTTCTCTTTCTGCTCGATCAAGGCGTTGACCCCGATGCGATCGAATGGATCATGCCCAACGACGCTTGGTTGCTGGATCGTGCCAGACTGTCTCCGGGAAAAATTGCCGAAGGCCTGTCGCAGATGAAGGCCTTTGCCGAAGCCCGAACCGTGGATGATCTTTTTCGGTCGCTTGAGGCTCACGGAGGTGTGCTGAGAATCGATGACAATGTTTGGCCGACGAAATACAGATGCGCAACCGTCGATATGAATGAACTTCGTCAGTTGAGGCGGGTCAAAAAAATTATCCGAATGGGACGGGTGCGCTGTCTGGAGCCCGAGTCAATCATTCTTGAGGCCGGAAAGGTTCCCACGAACGCGAAAAAACTCCACATCGACTGCAGCGCCGATGGTCTGGCAAAGCGAAGTGTCCGCCCCGTTTTTGAAGGAAATCTGATCACTCTTCAATCTCTCGCCATGTGCCAGCAGGTTTTCAGCGCCTCGGTGATCGCATACGTGGAATCGCGATACAGCGATGATGAAATCATGAATGGGCTTTGCCAAGTGGTGCCGCATCCGGAATTTCCCAAGGACTTCATTGCATGCAGCGTAGCGACCAATCAGAATACGGAGCGATGGCTTCGCGCGTTTCCTCGCTGGCTTGTGGGAAATCGGTTGTCCATTTTGCATCATGATAGACTCTGGGCTCTGGTAATCGCTGGCATCCGAATGCGCAAATTCATGGGTCCCTCGAATGAGAATCTGCAGAGGTTGATGGAAGAAGAATGTTCGGCAGCATGAGTTTTTCATCCGGCACACCGATTACCACAGCGAGGTGCTCTTGAGATTTTCGAAAACACATTCAAACCCGAGTTCCGCTCGTGTGAGCGCTGCTACTTTTGGGTCTTCGATGTTCCATGCGAGCCGGCGGATAATCGCGATGGCGATTGCTGTGGGGGGGATGCTGATCGCTGCGCCCACGGGATGGGTAGGGGCAGAGGAAGCTGGGCTTCCCGCGAACTCGGTTCTGGATTTCGAAGCGCGCCGATTGTCAGGAAAGAACCAATCGCTGGGGGATTATCGCGGTCAAGTTCTCCTCATCGTCAATACAGCGAGCCGCTGCGGGTACACGCCACAATACGATGGATTGGAAGCGCTTTACGAAAAGTATCGAAGTCGGGGATTCAGTGTCCTCGGCTTTCCGTCCAACGATTTCGGTGCCCAGGAGCCCGGGAGCGATTTGGAAATAGGTGCTTTTTGCAAAAGGAATTATGGGGTTGAATTTCCCATGTTCAGCAAGGTCAAGGTGCGCGGCAAAGAACAGCACGCTCTTTACGGCTATCTCACCAAGCTGCCCGATCCGGTGGGAGGCCCCGTTCGCTGGAATTTCCAAAAATATCTGGTGGATCGGTCGGGCCGGGTCGTTTCCAGTTACCCGTCCGGGGTGGAGCCTTTGAGCGGCGAACTTGTTGCGTCGATCGAAGCGCTATTGGACGACAGGCCGTCGCAACCCGACACGATTAGCTTGGAATAAAAACACCGCTGTGATCTTCGGGGCTCTCCGCATCAAGTCTTGGCGGGCCGGTCTTGGCGTGAGGCTCTGGGCGTGAGAGCCTTGGTGTTGTCGGAGTCGCGCTCAGCCCGCGAGTCGGCGGTTCAGAGCCTGGATGTACTCGGGTCCGATGCCGCAGCAGCCCCCACGATGAGGCGCCCGCATCGACGTACTCCCGATGGGTATGCTCCACCAAGCCAGACCTCTTCCTCGCGCGAGGAATCAATCGAAAAGAAACGTGGCCCACAGCTTTTCTCAGCCGATCATTCGAACAGGGAGCGCTTGTTGCCGCCGGGACCAAACCCCGATGCCTTGAGGTGCTCGAAGAACTCTTCGAGCGCCTTTGGGCTCGGGGGCTCGGGTCCTTCCCAGCGGCGTGAAATTTCGGATTCAATGACATGGGGCCATACCTGGGGAAACAATGAGCCACCCAGTCGTTGGCCGGGCTGAAGGCCGTGCTCCCAAAGAAGGGGCATGGTGGCATGCCTTGGTGCATAGACGACATCGTCGCCTGCATAGCGAAAAGCCAGGGCTCGCCGATCTTGGGTAGGAGAGGAATTGCCCCCCGAGCCGTGACAGACCACAGAGTCGAACACCAGCGCATCTCCGGGCTCCATGTCCCAGCCGAGCAGTTCGGTCTCCTCACGCTGCTTGGCAAAATCCGGAGAAGGCGGTAAATCCGTATCCATCATGTAGGGATCGTAATTCGGGGTGATCGCTTGGTAGCGGTGTTCCCAGCGGTGTGAGCCACGCACGAATTCGAGGCCACTTGATTCCCTTGTCACCGAGTCGAGGGTGATCCAGAAGGAGACAATCTGCGTACCCGAGACCGGCCAAAAAGGAATATCCTGGTGCCAGGGTGTGTCTACGGGGCTTCCCGCGCGTTTGATGAAGAACTGCTCATAAAAGAAGTTTACAGACTCGCTTCCCAACAACTGACTGGCGAGACTGGGAAGCGAGGAGAAGAGGGCCAGGTCGCGAAACGCATCATTGAGCTTCCAGACGAAGATATCGCCATGGAATCCCTTTTCGGCGAGGTCGAGCGCACCGTTGCCGAGTACGTGGGTGTCCCGAATGACTTCCTCGGTCGCTTCGCGCATGCGGTCTATCGTACGCTCCTCGATCAAGTCGCGTGCGCAAAACACGCCATCTTCTGCGAACGCCGCAAGCTCGTCGCTCCGGATGTCGCGCAGGGGAGGGGAAGGATTCGGGAAAACGGTGGGCTCTGAGTCGGCCATGGGCACTCCTGGGTGAGTTAAGAGCTCAGGC
>DUCH01000356.1 GCA_012959865.1 Myxococcales bacterium
CGTAGTAGCCCTGTGCCCACGCCAGTTCCACCCAATGGGGTAGAACTCCGATTAGGCCCAGTGCCATGACGGCGGGGACAACCGTCCTCAAGCACGACAGATGGTCTGCGAATCGGGTAATCGGCATGGGCGTCTGGTTGGGATCTAGGGTCTTCTTTCAAGTGAAGAAAGTGAAGAAAGTGAAGACGATCCGCGTAGACTGCAAAATCGGGATGCGTTGTAGGCTAGGACGGGCCGCTGCAATATGTGTCAGGGAGGCTGTGGGGGAGTTGTCAGATTTCTTAGCCAAGCCTGTTTTCCCAAAAAAACGCTTGCCGATCCGCCACCTGTCCTTGTCGGTTTCTGAGTGTTCGGGGGCTGGTGTGCTTCGTTGGAGCTTGCTGAAGCGTCGAACTTTGTGGGCCGTTGAACTCGAACGCTTGGCCGCTGGAGAGAGAGTGTGTCCTGTAAGGATATCCAGATTTTCTGCTGTATTTTGATTCTATGGAAAAGGTGCCGGGGATCAGCGATCGCCGGGGCGCATTTGAGCACGCCAAAGTTTTCTCTTGCGATTCAGCAGGATCAAGATTGGTAGACCCAGAGCCAATTCGGCCCCAAGTCCGCAGAGGGTAGCGATGGGCCCGGCTCTCTGCTCGCAGGTAGAGCCAAACAGCATCTGAAACGCTCTCGCGTCCGAATTGTTGACCCGGCCATCCAAGTTGAAATCGCATGCTGGGTCGCAAGCAATCCCCAGTCCGTCCTGGCTGCACGGAAAGCACCCTTGGAAGATAAATGCATCGGAGTTGTCCACGGAAAGGTCGCCGTTGAAGTCGCCGAAGCAGCGAGGGCTCAGTGTCCATGTGGAGGCAGCCAGAGGGTCGGGAGAGTTTGTCAGGAAGAGGGCCCCAGATTCGAATCGGTGGCTTACGGACAAAGTTTTGGAAACGGCTTGGTTGCTGTGAGTTTCGAGGCATGCGACAAAGATGAAGCCTACGTCACTAGGAGGAGTCACGGTCATAGATAGGGTATTGGCCGAAATAGGGCCCACGGATTCGGCAAGGATTGTGCCTCCATCGCACTGCGTGCCCTCGACTAACACTAATCTGTCTTCTTGGCTTCGAAGAAATTCGGGAAGCGAATCTGACGATACTTGCACGATGAGTCTGTCATTTACAGGATCGACGCGAAATGTGTCGGCTTGGCTGCAGTTTGCGTGCTCACTGAGGAAGCCGCCGGGAAACCCTGTGCAAATTCCGGCTGTGCTGACCACGACTTCGTGCGACTCGAATACTGGCCTTGGTCCATTGAGGTTTGCGCCCGTTGAGCTGTCGGGAGCGCTGACTTCAACTCCCTGAACCGACTCGGCAATCAAAAGCTGGATCAATCGCAGTTGCGTACCCGATGTCTCCAGAAAGCGCGCCGATATCGAGAGAACTCGCCCGGGGATACTTAGAACCTGATGGAGGGCGTCAGTCCGAAGGGCTGCACCCTTCACCATAACTAGGACTCCGCTTTCAACGGGGGAAGCCGAAAGCGTTGGGCTGAATCGATAGCGGAGTTCAGATGACCCGGGCGAGCCGGAAATTTGCGAGATGGTCCACTCTTGGGGAGTTCCTGCGCCTAGCGCGCCGCCAACCTCTAATTCTGCACCGGACCCGGATGGCCCGAGCGAAGGAAGAGGGGCCGCAAAGCGGCCCGCATCCAGGGTGAGAGTCAGGTCGAATGCCTCCGTCCTTCCTACCATGGAACTAAAGGTGTTTGCTTCGAGCATGATGGGCTCGGGGTTCGCGATTGTTGAAAGAGAGGAGCCGAAGAGGTTGCTCGCGAAAAACCCCTTCACATTGAGCACGACCATGCCCCCGGACGATCCGCTTTCCTCGCTGAAGGAATTGGGACAATCGTCGTCGGCTAGATCAATGAATCCATCCGCGTCGTTGTCCAAACCATCACTGCACGTGGGTCCTGGGCCGCCGGTGGGGTCAACGGAAATCGCCTCAAGAAAAGAAACTATGTCGGCGGCCTCTGCGAATGTGAAGGAAATGCTCAAAGGGGTTGGGTTTGACACCGTCGGCGTCACTAGCAGCTGCCCTGCGGGTGATGCTCGGAACTCGGTGGAGTCGTAAAAAAGTACAGCGTCGAGAAGCGTCTCCGCTGAGTTGTCGTGGAAGAACGGCGCTGTTCGTGCGATGCCGACAAGGGCAGGCGTGTTGAATTCTCTCTCGCCGTTGGCTTCTTGAGGAAGAGAAAGCAGGGGGTCTCCTGGGCCTCCTGCGCAACCGTCATCTTGGTTTGCGATGACGTTG
Organism: Myxococcales bacterium; assembly: GCA_012959865.1. GTDB lineage: Bacteria > Myxococcota_A > UBA9160 > UBA9160 > UBA4427 > JAZXM01. Next base: position 2,283 of record DUCH01000356.1, read on the forward strand.
ACCGTCCCTGTGTTGAAGTTGTTGGTGTTAAGGAACACGCTCCCATCTGAATCGGCAAGTGCAGGACCGGAGTGACACCGAGAGCACTGAGCGCGGTTGCCGAAGAAGAGTTCGCGGCCTCGTTGGATTGCAGGGAAATCAGCGCCATTCTGAGAAGCATGAAAATTAATCATTCGGTCGAGATCGAGGTTTCCGTCAGATGGAAAGGTGATGCTCGACATGAAAAAATCGAGAGCCTGAAGTTCGAACTCGGTGGCGCGCCGGAAGTCGATGGGGCCGGCTGATGGATCGGCGATGCGAAGCAATGTTCGGGTAAAATGCTGAGCGACAGCTCCCTGGGAAAAGGCAGAGAGGCTCTCGAATTCGCCGCTTAGTCCGAAGGGGCCAGTAGCTGCGATGTTCAAAAGGTGGGGTGAGCCTCGAAAGACAGGAGGGCTTCCGAAGCCATCAATGTTCTCCAAAATTAGTCCCCTGAGATCGCCCATCCGCATCAAGCATGGGTTTTCAAGATTACTTAGACCCAGTACTTGCTCAGCAACAAATAGAGGGGCCTGGGGGTTCAACGCGAATTGCGAAATAATGGTTGCCGGCTCCAATCCG
>DUCH01000357.1:0-1355 GCA_012959865.1 Myxococcales bacterium
TTCAGGGCTCAGGTCGGCATTGGGCGCGAAGAACGCGTTGCCCGCATAGAAGCCCCGGTAGAGCTCGTTGAGGCTGGGGGCCCGGAAGGCCCGGTAGACCGCGCCCCGGGCGGCCCAACCGTTTTCGAATGCGTAACGGAGGGACAGTCGGGGGCTTACCTCGGTGGCCGTTCGGTCGGCGAATATCGCCGTCGGGTTTCCCTCCTCGGCCCTGGAGGCGGCATAGTTGCTCCAGTAGTCAAGCCGAAGACTCGCCAAGGCCTCGAGCTGAGGGAGAGGGAAAAGGCTCATTTCGCCGTAGATTCCCAGGGCATCCTGTTTTCCCTGTGTGACACTCGAGTTGAAGGGGGGGAGGTCGATGATGGTCTCACGATTTTCCCCGTCAACGTGGCGAAAGTCCATTCCCACCGCGGCAAAGGAAGACCAGAAGCCAAGCTCCTTGGACCACTGGGCCGAGGTTCCGATGTCAAAGCTGGGCACTTCCTGGGTTAGGGCCAGTACTTCGCTGGCGCGGCCGTTGGTTACTGTTGTATTCGCGTTGTCGAAATCCTGAAGGGAACTGAAGAACGAGAGCTTGCCGGCCCCGCCGCCGGGGGCCGAAAATTGAGTCCCCATAGCCACGTCCCAAACATCTCGGGAATCGTTGGCCAGCGGCGTGCCGACGTTTCGTTTGTCCCGGAACAGGTTCGTCCGAACGTACGCGGTCGCGCCCGAGTCGAAACTGTGGTTGGCCTCGAGTTGCAAGTTGTTGTGCTGCGAGAAGGCATTGGTGTCCACCGGCCCACGCTCGCTGGCAGCGATCACCGGGTATCCGCCGGAATCGTAGAAGTCGTAGTTGATCGCAATCGCCGTGTTGCCCACGGTCTCACTCACATAGGCGTGGGCACGCCCGGTGTCCTGGGTTCCATAGCTGGCCTCGAGCTCCATGGATCGGCCTTCGGCGGGCCGGGTGAGGACATTGATGACGCCGCCCATGGCATAGGTGCCGTACACACTGGAACTGCCCCCTCGGACCACCTCGATGCGCTCGATGTTTTGGTACGGAATTTTGGTCCAGTTCACCCAGCCGCCGAAACCATCGTTGAGCGGCACGCCGTCGAGCAGGACCAGCGCGCGCCCGCGCCCGAGTCCTCGCATGGAGACCGATTGGGAAGTTGGGTGGCTGACCAGACTACTGGCCGCCGGGAGGTTGACACCGGGGATGATCCGCAGGAGATCGTCCACCGCCTGGGCCGGGGAGTCGAGGATTTCATCCCGGGTGAGGACAGTGACGCTCATGGGAACCTGGCTGAGAGGACGTTGATTCCGCGTGGCGGTGACGATGATCTCTTCGGGGTTTTGTCCCGCTTCGAACG
>DUCH01000357.1:1419-2863 GCA_012959865.1 Myxococcales bacterium
GCCCAAGTACACACAGAGAAATAGGACGATACTGCGGGCGGCGGAGCCCAAAGTGAAACTCCGGGTGAATATCTTTTTGGGGGAACGAAAAGCGTTCCTGTCGACGAAATCCACCGGATCTCGTGAGCAATTCTTGTAGATGGGCATAACTCATCTCCTGATCAACAACGTGCCAAGCGTGAGAGAGGAAAACTGCCACGGGCAGTCTTCGCTCAGTAGGGCGCGCGACGCGCGCCCGTTTCAGTGCGCTTAGCTCAGGATTGGGACCGGTTCCGGGGGCGCCGCAGCGAATTCGGGAGCGGCCTGCAGCAGGGGTGTGTGGGTTGCTGGCCGCTGAGCGATGGCAACGGACTCGATTTCCGAAGGAATAACCCGGCCCAGGCGCTTGGCGCTCAGCGTTCCTCCGCTTTTTCCTTGGCAGCCGCAGGGGCACGGTTTGCTCAGGAAGGGAGTGGCCAGCGGTGGCGCCTTCGCAGCGGCGACCGTTTCGGTCGCGACGCTATGGTCATGGACGCTGTGGTCATGATTGGTGTGGCTGTATGAAACAGCGCCGGCGGCCGGGGCCGTTTCCGTTTGGATAGGGCAGGGCAGCGCCGCAGCTGCGAGGTAGCCCGCGATAGCCAACATGGAAATGATTTGAGTCGGGCGTATCAGCATGAGATGATGAGATGCATGAGATGATGAGAAGGTTTTAGGGATTTCCGGATCGCGACGCCGAGGCTAGCCAAAATCGATGTTGCCAGCGACTTGTCCGCGTTATGCAACTCGCCGCTTTTTTTGGGGGGGGTTGATTCTCGCATGTAACGATGAAGCCAAGATGAAGAGCGCAAGATGCCGGTTTGATTTCGTTGTCTGCGTTCGATGCGATAGAGCGGCAAGCATGGCCCGTAACGTAGTAATTCGCGGGGGCTACTCGTGGTGGGCGAACTGGCGGCCAGCGGCAAGATTGAGATCGATGCGAGCGGAAGAGAAGTGAGCCGGGGCTTCCTGAACCGGCAGACTCACCCGGGCCCCCAGATCGACTGGATTTCGCGACTTGCGCCCGGCAGTGGGCACGGCGTGACCTGTTCTACATTCCTTCGGGCCAATCGCCCATGATCTTTTCGGCTTTCAACTGTTCGATTTCGTCGGGTCCGTAGCCGAGTTCGCCAAGGATTTCGGCATTGTGCTGGCCCAGGGTAGGCGCCGACCGGCGAAGCCAGCGATCCACGCTCGCAAAGCGGAAGGGCGCGCCCATGGTGGACTGAAGGCCGACCACCGGGTGATCGATTTCCTCTAGAAACCCGCGTGCGGCCAGTTGGGGATGCCCCGCGAGCGCACGAGGGTCAGCGATGGCTGCGGCGGGAACTCCGGCGGCAACGAGTTGCTCGACGCTGGTTTCAAGGTCGCGCTGGGCAAAAACGTTTTTGAGCGCCGCGTCGAGGGTCTCTTGTTGGGCGCGCCG
>DUCH01000358.1 GCA_012959865.1 Myxococcales bacterium
GATGACTTGAATCCAACGCAGAGCCAAACCGTTTCCTGAGACAAGAGGAGTCACCGACATGCTCCCGAAGCGCCAAGCTCTCACACCAAAACGCATGGGCCGGGGAAATCGTCTTCCCACGCTAGCTCTCCACCATATCGGCCACTGGCTACTCATGTACTTGGTGCTCGGCGTGTTCGTCACAAACGCATCGGCCCAAATTCTGCAGCGGAGCCTCCCTGACGTTCGGCCCGGCGACGAACGACAAGAGATCCCAGACTTTGAGACTTCCGAGGACTCCAACTTCGGTTCCATCCTCCCGCCATACCCGGTACCTACGGCCGGCAGCATTGACAATTTGCACTCCGAGGATCAAGTGCCAGTCAAGAGGATCGTGATCGAGGGAAATACGGTGCTTTCCGACTCGGTTCTCAGTGCGATCGCACAGAACTACGTGGGACGTAACCTCTCACCGTCCTCCCTTGGCACCCTTCGTGACCGGCTCACACTGGCCTACCTAGATCGCGGCTATGCGACCTCGGGAGCATCGTTTCCCGAGCAATCTCTTCGCGATGGAATACTGAGAATCAAAATTGTAGAAGGACAGCTTGGAGACATCTTCGTCGAAGTCATCGGACGAACAAAACCCAGCTACTTCAAAAAACGCTTGATGCGCTCTCAAAAGGAAATTTTGAATGTTCGTAGCCTTCAGCGCCAACTAGAAATCTTCAAACGCAGCTCTCAGGTCGAGACGATAAAGGCCAGCCTCGGCCCCACATCTGTGCTCGGAGTCGCATCTCTCCACGTAGTCGTCCATGAAACATCAGCCTACAATGTAAGCGCCGCATTCGACAACTACCGGTCCCCCTCCATTGGTTCCTTGGGGGGAACTGCCTCGGCCAGAGCGAACAACCTTGCTGGATACGGTGACACCTATTTTGCCAGCTATACCGGGAGTTCGGGACTCAATCAGTTTGACGCATTCATTCGGGTTCCCATTACAATCTTGGATACGAGCCTGGCTACGCGATACCAATACAACCAGGGAGATGTGATCGATTCCAATCTCTTGGCCCTGGGGATTAGTAGCGAGTCTCAGTCGATTTCATTTGAGTTACGGCAGCCGCTCTACCGTTCGTCGAAGGCGACGGTTGTAGCGGGCGCTATCGGCCAGTGGAGCAAGGCGCAGAGTTTCTTAGAAAATGGAGCGCTTCCTTTCCCAACTGAATTTTCGCCAAATGGAATCTCCCAGATCAGCGCGCTCCGCCTCTCGCTGGAGACCACTTACCGAACGAAGAACCACAGCATCGCTTTTCGCTCGCTCTTCAGTTGGGGAATCGACGCATTAGGCGCCACCATCAACCCCAGTGGAATCGCAGACTCTCAGTTTTTCGCTTGGCTGGGCCAATTTCAATCTGCGAGCCGCCTACCCTGGCTCGATGCTGTTCTTCTGGGTCGGCTCGACACGCAGCTCTCTGCCGACCCACTCCTGCCCCTAGAACAATTCGCCGTGGGGGGCCGTTATACGGTGCGCGGGTACCGCCAAAATGCGCTGGTCCGAGACAACGGAGTAAACGCGTCGCTAGAAGTCCGTATCCCCGTTTACCGCAACTCCAAGTACGACTTCCGAATCGAACTGGCACCTTTCGCCGATTTCGGAAGCTCTTGGAACAATGCTCGCTCCAGCCTCGCCAGTTCCACCGAGACTGAAACCATCGGCAGCCTGGGTCTTGGAGCGCGGGCGGTGAGTGGCGACTGGGGCTTCGCGGAGATTTACTGGGGACATCCCTTCGATGATGTCCGAGCACTCGGCGATAGCGACCTTCAAGACGACGGCATTCAGTTCCGCGTGAGCCTCAACTGGCCCTAATAACCCACACACGTTCTCCAGCCTGAGGGATATAATCAGGTAACGCATTCAGGATCGGTGGACACAACTCGGTCGGGTGCGACACTTTGGCGGATTCTCAAAGCTCTTCCCAGAAGGTGGTTAAAAGACATGACCAAGAAAACGCTGCTTCTCCTCGGTTCAATGCTCCTGCTGAGCCCAACTTCCGGAAAGGCGGACTCGACGTGCCAAGGCACAGACTGCCCAAGCACCTCGGCTACTGAGTTTGGACAGAAGGAGTCGGCTAAGCAGGCCGGGCTTGCCATTTTGGATCGTATTGCCCGGGCCGGGTCCCCGGGATTGCGAATCTGGACAAACGATGGAAGAACAGCATACACCGTAGGTGACCACCTTACCTTCTCTGTAACCTCAGACAGAGAACTCTATGTAACCGTCCTCCACATCGATAGCCACGGCACTGTAACCATTCTGCAATCCGGTGACACACCATCAGCGCTCCTCGGAATCCAAAACCGGAAGATCACACTGCCCCCAACCGGTGCGCCTTACCAGATCCACGCCAATCAACCCGTGGGAATTGAAACCCTTTACGCGCTGGGAACGCCCTTGCCCCTCCAAACTCAATGGCTCCTGACGGGTGTGACCGAACCATTCCCGGTTCTTGACACCGGCGAATCTTCTTCCCTGGCCCTTCGGCTGGAAAATCTCCTCACCCAACGGCCCGAGTTTAAGGGATATGCGGCGGCTCGATTCGATCAAAGCATCTCGCTGCCCACCACAGGCGATACGGGTCCCCAGTACACCGCCCAGGGGATCGTGGAGTACTTTACCACTCGGCACCGGGCCATCAGGCGGCCACGACTCGATCTGGATATAAAATTCGAGTTTGGCGAAGCAATACTAACGAGCCAGGCCAAAAACGATCTCTCTGAGGTAGGAAAGGCGCTCGCTGATTCAAGGCTAAGCGGACAGAACTTTCGATTGATCGGCCACACCGACGACATCGGGTCGCCCGAGGAAAATGTGCTCCT
>DUCH01000359.1 GCA_012959865.1 Myxococcales bacterium
TGAAGCGCCCAGGCAGAAATGAATGCCCAATCCGAAGCTCATATGACCCTTGGTATCGCGGGTGATGTCGAAGCGATCGGGATCTTCGAACTGACGCTCGTCTCGATTGGCCGAGGCCAGCATGACCGCCACACTCGCGTTCTCGGGAATCAACGTTCCTGCGATCTCGACTGGCCGCGTTGCGCGTCGAAAAATGAACTGCACCGGAGGATCGTAGCGAAGCACTTCTTCGACCATATTGGAAAGGAGTGCTGGATCGTCCTGAACGCGCTCGAGCTGGTCGGGGGGGTCGAGCAGCGCCTTCGTTGCATTGCCGATCAGATTCGTCGTCGTCTCATTGCCTGCCACCAACAAAACGATCACGAATTGCGCGAGCACACCGGCGTCTAGAGCGTCCCCGTTCTTCGGATCGACGAGCAGGCTGATCACGTCATCGGCGGGATTCTTTCTCCGCTCATCTGCGACCTTGTGCATATAGGCCGTCAATTCGCCCATCGAGCGTAAGAACGGGCCGAAGGTATCACTGCGTTGACTGCCTGAACTGCCCGCAACGATATCGTCGCTCCAGCGCTTGAAATCGGCATGGCGATCGGCACCTACCCCGAGAAGCTCGGCGATGATGGCGACGGGCAGCGAAATGGCGAGATCGCTTACGACGTCGAAGGCTTTCCCAGTGTCTAATTTCTTCATGCAGTCGGCCACCGGCGCCGGCCGGGGGGGGCCTCTCCGCATTCTCGAGCCAATACGAAACTGCTTATCGCCGCGACCTCGAACGCCGCCGCATCCTCCTCCATGTCAGAGGAGCAAGGGGCAGGAAAGCCTCCCAACCCATCAGGCCACATCGTGCAGGTTCGTCGTAGCAGCCAAAATTGTCGCACTCGAAAAAACACGCAAATGTGTCTACCCCATCGACCATGCCGTCCCCGTTTTGATCACTGTGATCCGATGCGCCGCTCGATGGCTTGCCGAAGTTCGCCAAAATAAGGTTGAGGTCGTTGACGTCGACATCTTGGTCACTATCCATGTCGCACCAGCCTGGCCCTTCTGTATTCCCCATGGAAGACGCGCAGCTGGGATCGTCCATGTCCGCTCGGCCGTCGCTGTCCTGATCGATTCCGTCGCTGCAAGCAGGCAGTTGTGGACACTCGTCGGGGACCCCGTTCGAGTTGCTATCCTCGCTTTTCCCCGACGCGATATCGCAGCCGTCGGCAACTCCATTAGCGTTGCAGTCAATTGAAAAGGAGACAGTTTGGGCGGTAAAGTCGAGCCTCTCATTCAGGGCCAATAGATCGGGGAGACATTCCGCCGGAAGCCCGTTGGATCCCACCGCCGGAATTTCAGTTCCGCCTGGAATAGGGAGCGATGGATGGTCGAAAGGAGCTTTTTCTGTGGCGACCCGCTCATCGGTGAGAGTCTTCAAGAACGCCACCAAGGCGCGTCTCTCCGCCATCGTCAGGCCAAGTCGCACAATTTCCGGCGCCAGATCCTCGATATTCGTTTCGTGAAAATCGCCTCCGCGATTGTAGAATTCGACGACCTGCTCCAGGCTGGCCTTCCCTCCGTTGTGAAAGTAGGGTCCGGTCAACTCGATATTTCGAAGCGATGGAACTTTGAAGGATCCGGCATCGACTACGCGGTCAGCGGCGGCGACCAGTTCAACGGGATTGCCATTGGGATCGAAACCCACCAGACTTTGTCGCCCGATCATCTCGGGAACGTCGAATCCCTCCTTCAGTCTCCGAGCATACGAAAGAGGCTCGCCAAGCTCGCCAACGGTAAAGGATGAGGGATGCCGGGCTCCACTTCCCAGGTCCTCGGCGGTGGGCCGAACGCCGATGTTGTAGAAGCCGAGGTCGTAGCGCACATTTTCCATCAATATGAAAAGAGGGCTGCCATCGCTTCTCGTTTGCTCGACGCCGTCCACCAGAAGCGAATAGTTTCCCGCAGGAAGCCCGCGCAGTTCGAATTCGAACTGAGCGTTGGTGCAGACGCCCTTGACCGAGTCAAATATGTCGGTGAACACGGTGTTTGCCACGACGGGAATCAAATTTCCATCGGGGCCGAATACCGGCGGAGGGGTGTGAATCGTGGGGTTCAGTGGGCGGATGAGGATTTCACCGCATTCGGGGACAATGCTGGGGTAGAAACTCCAGTAGATGATGTTTCCCGTGAGGTTCTCCCGGATTTCGTATTTCCTGCCCAGTGGCCCTTGCTTCATTGGCCATACGGCGGCGACAGAGCAGAGTTCAGCCGGGTCACCGGTGGGAATCGTGCAGTCCATGGGGAGCACCTCCATGGGCAAAAGTTCGGGCCTCTCAGCGAAGGAGGCCACCGCAAGATTTCCCATCTTCTGCATCAACATCGACTCGACCGGACCCTCGAGCTCCACCAGGACGGGCGCACCAGGATCAGGGGCCGCTTCGACCTCGACAGCCTTCATACCAAGATGCGTTGCGATGCTGAACGCCGAGCCCACATGACAGGCCGCACAGAGGCCCGCCCCAACCATCGGATCAGAAAAGCCGTCGTTGAAGAAAATCCGCATTCCAAGTTTTTCTTCGGCGTTCAGTTCGATGCTCTTGCTCTGCGTGACAAAAGGCTTAGCAATACTGTGAGGGTTTCCGAAAAAGTACCGTTCTTGAGAGATGAATCGGTCAAATCGAGTATCGAGACGACTCGAGACCAATTCATTCTCGTACATCTGAATCGCCAAGCCCCAGAAGAGCGAAAAGTTAGACTCAATGAGCGAAAATTCGTGACCCATTACAGCGGACTCGTCCCAATATTTCGAGCGGAAGGCCTTCTTGATCAAATCTCGATATTCCACTTGCAATCCACGACCCGAGGGATGACGA
>DUCH01000360.1:0-1671 GCA_012959865.1 Myxococcales bacterium
CGGGATGACGCGCCCACCACGATCTCGCGCTCGCCGGGGTTGAGTTTCCAGCCCCCGACTCCCTTATCCCAGACCGAGAACGACCGGGGCGAGAGATCGAAGCGCAGGACCTTCTCCTCGCCGACACCGAGTTCAACTTTCGTAAAGGCGCGCAATTCTTTGTCGGGCCGATCGAAGGGCGAGGAAAGACTTCGAACGTAGAGTTGAACGACTTCCTGGCCCGATCGGCTTCCGGTGTTCCTGACCCGGATGGAAATCGCGACGCTGTCTTCGGGGCGAGCGGTTGCTGGCACGACCAGATCACTGTAGTCGAACGCCGTGTAGGAAAGCCCGTGGCCAAAGGGGATACGGGGTTCGACGCCCCGAGTGTCGTAGGCCCGGTAGCCCATCAATAGATCCTCGCGATACTCCACCCGGCCGTCGGCTCCCGGGTAGTGGAGGAAGGCGGGGGTGTCCTCCAGGCGGACGGGCCAGGTCGTGGGCAGTCGGCCCGATGGGTTCACATCGCCGAAGAGGACATCGCTGAGGGCGTGGCCGAGTTCCTGGCCCCCAAAAGAGAGCTGCAACAGGGCGCGGCAATCCTGCAGCCAGTCCAGGGCCACCGGGCTGCCGACGTTGAGAGCCACCACTGCATCGGGACGGGCTTCGAGTACCCGCTGGACGAGTTCATCTTGACGGCCGGGCAGCGCCAGATCTCGGCGATCGTTGCCCTCGGTCTCCCATTCCCCGCTAGTGCCCACGATGACCAGGACCGCGTCGGCATGGCGCGCGGCCTCTATCGCGCGCTCGATGCCATCGTTGGGTTGGGGAGGGAGGGCGCCGAATTGGATGCCGCCGTGGGGAAGCTCGGGGTCGCGCTGGAAATCCACGCGGAACCCATAAGTCTCCCCGCGTTCCAGGGCGATCTGTGCTCGGCGTTCCGAGGAACCGTGGCCGAAAAATCCATCGCCGGGTTCCTGTTCGCTCGCGTTGTCGATGAGTAATTCGTCATCGAGGTAGAGCCGACTGCGTCCCGCGCTCTGAAGACCAAAGGTGTAGGCACCGCTGGCCTTGGCGGTGAAAGTTCCCGAGTAGCGCGCACCGAAATTGAGGGTGTCGACATGGGGCGAAAATTCGGCCATCCAAAAAGCGCGGCTGCGCCGAACGATTCGGGTGTGCACCGCTGGCCCGTCGCCGACTTCGCCGTTCCAATATTCAAGCAGAAGTCCCGGACGTTCTTCGCCACCGGCGGGTCGGAGCGATGCGGGATCCAGCGGCGGCAGATATTTATCGATGCGACAACCCGGTTCATGAAGAATCTTCACGCGATCGCCCAGTCGTTCGGCCAGTGCGGCCAGGGGATGAATTTCGTAGTGGGCGCTCACGATGGAACTGCCGCCTCCCTGGATCTGGGCGCGTTCGGCGTTGGGTCCGATGACCGCAAGGCATTGGATTTGGGCCGGGTCCAGGGGGAGCACACCTTCGTTGCGCACGAGGACGATGCTCTCGGCCGCGACCCGCCGAGCGAGGGCTCGGTGCTCCGGTCGGTTCTCGGAACGCTCGTCGGCTTCGGGTTCCTCATCTCCCAAGCGCCCGCAGGCCGCGAGGGTGCCGAGCAGGCGCCGTACTTTGTCGTCGACAACCGACTCCCCGACCTGGCCATCCCGGACGGCCGCGAGCAGGGCCGCCCCC
>DUCH01000360.1:1796-2847 GCA_012959865.1 Myxococcales bacterium
GCCACGAAGGAGAGGCCCGTGACTCGACGCATAAGTGCCGTTGACGCGGTTGTAGGCCGACATCACCGCGCGCACATCGGCCTCCCGGACCGCCGCCTCAAAGGGGACCAGATAGAGTTCGCGCAGGGCCCGTTCGCTGACCTCGGAACTGATGCTGCGGCGCTCAAATTCGGAATCGTTGCAGACGAAATGTTTCACGCAGGCCCCGACGCCTCCGGACTGGACCCCTCGAATGAAAGCGACTGCTATTCGGGCAGTGAGGTGAGGATCCTCGGAGTAACACTCGAAGTTGCGACCCGCCAAAGGGTGGCGGTGAAGATTGACCGTGGGCCCGAGCACGATCCCCGCGCCTTTGCTGCGCGCCTCCTCGGCCAGGGCTTCGCCCACCGCTGCGGCCAGGTCCTCGTTCCAGGTCGCCGCCAGCGCGCTGCCCACCGGAAAGCAAGCCGCGCTAGCACCGCTGACGCCATTGCCCCGGACGCCATTGGGTCCATCGCTGACTTTGAGTGCCGGAATACCCAGGCGCGGTACCGCGGTGGTATGCCAGGGTCCCGAACCGGCGCAGAGCGAAACCTTCTCTTCAAGGGTGAGCGCCCCGAGCAGCGCCTCGATCCGAGGCTCATCGGGTTTTATCGCGTCGGGCCGGGCAGGGGCCTTGGGGATCGGCATGGGTTGGGCCTGGGTTGGATATGGTTTGAATCTGGCTTTGGGCCTGGAGTTGGCCCCGGGGCGAAAAATGAATCACGGTGGACCGGGGCTACTCGCCGGACAACTCGTTGCAGAGAATCTGTTCGAGGGTCTGGCGTTGCCGGATCAACCGGAAATCGCCGTTGGGTGTGAGGAGCACCTCGGGTGCTTGGGGAAAGGAATTGTAGTGGCTGGCGGCGAGACCCGAGCAGTACGCCCCGGCGCCGCCAATCACGATGGAGTCGCCCGTGACCGGGCGGGTCAAGCGCCGAGGCGCCAGGCCTTCGGGGTCGCCGGGGGCGGGCGTCAGCATGTCCCCGCTCTCGCAGCAATGGCCCGCGATCAGCAGGTCGATTTCATCCCG
>DUCH01000361.1 GCA_012959865.1 Myxococcales bacterium
GTCCTAAGTATGGATCACATTGCGTTTCTCCTTAAAGGTGATGGATTGGCCCGGAAACGCTCCGAGCCTGCCCACATCCCTGCCTTGCCCTGTGATTTACAGGGACACTCTCCAGCACCGGAAATTTCGGGAACTGAAAACTGAGTTCGGGGGGATCGATTCGCTCCGCAACGAGGGGTTGGGGGCGTACTCGTGGCGGGGGGCGTTCTCGTGAACGGGGGCGTTTTCGTGAACAGGGGCGTTCTTGTGAACAGGGGCGTTCTTGTGAACAGGGGCGTGCTCGTGGGAGAGCGCCTTCGCGAAATGAAGGGCTACCGAGTGCTCGGGGTTCGGCATAGCACGCACGCCAACCCGTCTCTCTGCGATTTGCAGCGACATGCCTTTGCTTCCCCCCAATTCAACTCTCGGCCGTTCCCGGCTTCCATCCTTCGATCTGCGGCCTTGGCTCGCCACGCCATTCGATCTCCGACCGATCTCCGGCGGAAGCGCATCGCGGCCTCCGCTCCCAAGGGCCCAAGGACCAGCGCATCGACCGCCCGGTCACCCCTTGCGAGCGGCACAGATCCAAGCGTATTTCGCCGAGCCTCGAAAGGGGCGCGCAACACTCGCACGAGCCGATTCACGCCATTTTGGGCCTAAATCGCAGTCGGAGTCCATCCATCAGGCCCGTTGCCAAAAAGCCCCTTCGATCCACTAGATCCTTGTTCGTCCAAGGGATTCCGACCGCTTATCGGATGGACACTGATTCCCATGAGAGAATTGTCCGCGGCAGAAAGTTTTATTAAATATTTTCTACACACTGTAGATTTTCTGAATCATTGAGGGCAAAGCACAACAAAAAGCTCCTTTTTCACATCGGCTGTGCGTGGGTAACCCAAGACCTGCACGAGCCTGCACATCAATTGCCCGCTCGACCCCCCGGACCGGCGCCCGGCTTGAAGCCCGGGGGCCATATCTGCTCGCGCTCGAGGTAGGCCAGGGTCCGCGCGCACAAGCCGGCCTCGGGGCCTTCTGCGACCGCTCGCAGCGCGCTCAGGTCTTCGATTCGGTCGAGATCAAAACCGCCTTCGATGAGCGCCACCCGGGCGCCCAGGGCCTCCGCGCGGGACAGGGTATCGGTAAGGACGTGCCCTGTACTCGTAGGGACCGCGAAGAGCCCAGGCCAAGCCCCGCCCAGGCCAATCAACGAATAACCCCCATCGCGATCGGGGGAGAGGACGATGTCGTGGTCTTCAAGCGCCAGTAACGCCGCCTCCAGGCGTTTCCCGGGCAGGGCAGGGCTGTCGCTTCCCCGCAGCAGAATCGGCCCGCCGCCCGGCCCGGCCTCGTCGTCGACCGCGTTCGCCATGCGCTCGGCGAGGGAACCACCCCGCTGGGCGATGACCCGGTAGCCGGGGGGCACGCGATGGGCCCACTCCGCGCACGCCGAGCCGGGGTGCAGGGCCAGCACGGGCTCGAGAAGCAGAGACTCGGCAAAACGCACCGTGGCCTCGAGAACATCGCCCAGCATCGCGCCGTAGAGATCCGCGGCCTGGCGGGGGGAGAGCGGCGGGGACATGCGGGTCTTGACCCGGCCCTCCATGGGGACCTTGGCGAAGACCACCACCTTCCCGGCCCGGCCCCGCCGAGTCATCCCTCGGCGCGGGTCTCCGCCGGGGCCGCTTCGGATTGCAAAGGCCCGTAGAGCGCTTCGGCGCGGGCGCGCTGAGCCCGCCGCCAAGATTCGAAGTGCGAGCAAACCGCGTCGTATTCCTGCTCGGTGTCCACGTCCACCGCGCAACCGCCGGCTTCGGTGGCCACAAAGGCAAAGCGCGCGTCCAACAATCGGCCGATGACCTCTTCATTGCGTCGCAAACTCACCCAACCCCGCAAGCGATCGGCCAGACCGCGGAGCTTCCAGCGATCGGCCAGACCCGAAATGTGCATGACCGCGTAAAGGATGACGATCATCGGCCCGGCGGCCCGGGAAAAGAAAACCTTCCACGCCAGGGCGGCCATATGCCAAAATTGCCGCTGATGCCGATGCTCGTACATATCGTTGATTCGGTCTCGGTTCCCGATCCTCGCCGGACGGGCAAAGTGAAGATTGTTCTGACGCACCCGGCCATCGCTCAAGTTAAAGAAGGCGACTTCGATTCCCGTTTCACCCGGACCGCTGGGGAGAAACCCCGCAAGCGCCTCCTCGGGCACATAGCCAAATGCGTAGTCGCAGTCGGGCCGGGCCAGGCATGCCCGGGCGAAGGCCGAAATCTCCTGGGGGGTCGCAAAGGGAATATCTCCGGACAAATAGAGAACCTGGAGATCGAACTCGTCGGCGCGCGGGTCGCGACCGTGTTCGGGGTCGCGAGCGACCACCCGCCGAAAGGTCCCCCAGGCATTCTCCAGCAGGTTTCGGCCCTGGGAAACCAGGTACAGCGGCTTGGCGATCGCCGCCCGAATCTCGCGCGACGCGAATACACCCTCGAGCCGCTCTCGGTCGCCCACCACCCAAACCTCCGAGACTTCGGGAACGCTCTGGAGGGTGAGAACCAGGTGAGCCACCAGGGGCCGGCCCGCCACCTCCAGGAAAACTTTGCTCTCGCCGTACACCGCCTTTGCGGCGCGGGTGTCGCCGGCGGTGACGATGGCCGGAACCCGGGCGGGCGGAGCGGGCGCACTAGCCACGACGACGCCCTCGCTTTTCGCCGGTCGATTCGCCACCACCCGAGCGCGAAACCGCGCCTACGGGCGCCCGGTTTCTCACCGCTCTGGTCTCCTGGATCGCATGAACCGCCTCTACTGACCGCTTCTAAATCGAAAGCCTAGGAACCCAATTCGGCGCAGCGGGGCCGACTCACGGCCCGAAC
>DUCH01000362.1:0-10675 GCA_012959865.1 Myxococcales bacterium
AGAAGACCCCGGAGAAGAGCCCCGGGCCGAGGGTTTGGACGTTTTAGGACGCGCCGGGTATCTGACCTTTACGCCCTGGCTCGGGCTCTTTTTGATCCTGGGAGCGACGGGCTGGGTCGCAGTGCTGCGCAGGCTTCCCGAGCCCCGGCGCGGTGACGCGATCACCAATCCGGACGTGGCTCCCCAGCGGGTTTCCGAGTCTCCTGTTCTGACCCCATTCTTCGAGACGAGCGTATCCGGCCTCTACATCATCGGCGAGTTGGCCGGCGTGCCCCTTGTGAATCGAGCGATGAAATCCGGTTTCGACGTCATCGACTTCATCGCGAACCGACTCGGAAGGGAGGCTGGGGCCGAACGTTCCAAGGATTTCTCGCCCGAGGACGAGGTGCTTGATGTTCTGATCGTGGGCTCGGGACCTGCGGGGCTTGGCGCTTCCACGCGTGCACAGAGCCTTGGGCTGACCTGCGTGGTATGCGAGAAGAGCACCGCAGCGGCCACGATTCGCGATTATCCTCGTGCCAAGATCATCCAAGCGGCGCCGGTGGATATCCCGGACTACGGCTCCTTCTTCCAGGAGGAGGATGAGTCCAAGGACGCACTGGTGCGACGCTGGGAAGACATCATTGCGCGGACAGGTGTTGCCATGCGTGAGCGCGAAGAAGTGGTCGACATTCAGAGCCATGCCGAGGGTGGTTTTGTTGTGGAGATCGAGAGTGGCAAGGCCTACCGGGCGCACAATGTGGTTCTCGCGATCGGCACTCGCGGCACGCCTCGGCGGCTCGGGGTAGATGGCGAGGTGCCCGACCGCGTCTTCTACAATCTGATCGACGCAGAGGAATATCGCGAACTGGACATTTTAGTCGTTGGGGGCGGCAATGCCGCCGTCGAGGCGGCCCTGGATTTGTCCCAACCCGAGCTGTTGAACCGTGTGACGCTGGCACACCGGGGTCCCGTGTTGAAGGGCATCACACCTCTGAATTCGAGCCACATCGACACCGCTGCGGCCGAGGGGCAACTCGAGCTCGTGCCCAATGCCACCATGGACGGAATCCAGCCCTCGACGGTTCTCTTGGGAACGCCCAACGGCTCGCTGGAGATCCCCAACGGGGTGATCTTTGCGATGATTGGCGCCGAGCTGCCGATGCGGTTTCTGAAGAAGGTCGGTGTCAAGATGGCTAAGAAGGGCGGGTTTTGAGCCGCAAGACTCGCGCTTTGCCGACAGAGGCCTCTGCCCGGCGAGTGCCCGGGTAGCCTACCTATTACGGGTGTGACACAACGTACACTTCGTCGGTGCCTTCTCGCCGGTTCGCTTCCCCATGGAAAGGAGCTGGTTCTGCGACTTGTGACACCCGACGCAGCTGACTTGCTCTTGCCCCGATTCCTTCGGAAACGAGAGCGTCTTTGTGTGGACTGCGCGAGTTTTCTTGCGTTCTTCTTCGGCGTCACCGCCGATATCGTGACAGCTACTACAGGCTTCGGGTGAATCGTCACCCTCCTGGGTGTGATGGCACGTCTGACACTCGCCGTCGGGCATGTATTGGTTCGAGGCGTGAGCCAGGTGGGCAAATTCCATCTCGTTGTACTTAACCCCGTCGCTGTTCAGCGGGATCGTGTCGTCAACGTCTTCCAGGAAACGCTCGACGCCGGTGGACTTCGCGGCAGCGGCGCGTGCTTGCTCCTCGGCTTTCTTGCGCGCGGCGTCCGCTCTACGGGCCCTATCGACCCCGGCGGCGGCCTCGGCAGCCAGGGCTGCTTCGGCTTGCTTCCGCTGGACGTCGGCGCGTTGCTGCTCTTCCAGGGCCAAGCGCTTTATTTCGGCCTCGACCCGGGCGGCTTGCGCTATCGCTTCGGCTTCGGCCCTCGCTTCGGCTTCGGCTCTCGCTTGGGCTTTGGCGGCGGCGGCCTCCGCCTTCTGTCGCGCCGCGGAAAGGGCGGCGAGTCGCTCCTTCTCGCGCTGTTCGGCTTGGGCGCGGGCCTCTTCAGCGGCTTGGCGTTCGGCCGCAGTTTGCGCCGCGATTGCGGCGGTTTCGGCTTCGGCGGCGGCTTCGGTCTCGCGTTGCTTGCGCGCGGCGAGTGCTATCGCGGCGCGCTCACGGCGAGCCATCTCGACCGCTTCGTCGCGACGTTCGGCTTCCACGCTCGCATCCGCATAATAATGCCGGTCTCCCTGATCGACCCAGTGGGCAATGTCGCGCGAAAATTCTCGCAGGTTGAACGGCACATAGGTGGGGCTCGCGGCGTTGTGGCAACTCGTGCAGATTTCCCGGCGCTCGGGTAAATCCTTCAGGATGCGGAATCCCATGCTTTCGCGGTTGGCAACGCTGGGGCCGTGGTCCACGTCCGCGTATTCGCTGGAGGGGCCATGGCACACTTCGCAGGACACACCCTGCTCGTGCGAGTAGCTCGTCGCGAGCTGGCTTTCATCGGCTCCAAATGCGGTCACGTGACACTTCACGCAGCGCCAGTCATTCGCAGGGTCGTCGACGTTGCGCATGCGCTGGGCGATTTGCTTGGTGTAGTCGCGCTGCAGGGTGCGGTACGCAGCTGAGTGAACGTGGTGCTCCCAAACGCGGGAGGCGCCCAGTTCGAACTTCCCGGTCGGCTCGTGGTGGCACTCCACGCAAGCCCCAGGGCCCTGATACTTGAAGCGGCCCCGGATGAGGGTTGGAGTCTCCTGGGCTCCGTAGTCGACCTCCCCGTCCGGGAGTCCGACCCCTTCGGGAGGCTCGCCAAAATCGAGGTAGCGACCGTTTACCCAGCCAGAGGTATAGCCGCCCGCCGCCTCGAGCTGGAACCAAGTGGAGGCGTCCACCATGGCTCGAGCTAAGACGCGAACCGGATCGTATTTCAGCAGGATTCCAACGATATTCGACTGAGTTCCAGGATCCACGCGTAGGTTCAGAGCCGTTGTATTCACGTACGCGGCAAAGCCGTCGGCCGCCTCCGCGCTCACTTCGGGTGCTCTGAGGGCCACACCAGCAAAACCGATGCCAATGAGCGCTGCTGCCAAAAGAGTCCTACGGCGCTGCAATTTAGCAGTGGATTCTCGCCGGGAACATCGGAGCACGGAAAACCTCCAGATCCAGAGTTGTCGAAAATACGTTTTCTCTTAAGAAAGCTAGCGGAAGCGAAATCGCATAGTAAGTTGAAAAGATCTTAAGCATGATTTGTTAAGGTAGCCTGGGCTTTCGTAGCAGTCACTTGAAATGATCGCGCAGTTGTTGTAGGCCGGAGCACCATGATACTTGCTCGGAGGACTTACTGTGCCTAGGTGGACTTTCCTGTTGGCGGTCTTGCTCCTCGGATTGGCTTGTGGGGATCAAGGTCCTGTCCAGCCGGAGCCCCCGCCCCCATCGGCGTCCACTTCGGCCCGGCCCTTCAGCAACTCGCAAGACTGCAGGGCATGCCATCCTCGCCAGTTCAACGAATGGCGCAGCAGCCCCCACGCCTATACGGGGATCAGCCCCACCTTCTACTCGCTCGTGGCCGCCGGGCAGAACAGTCGCGGCGCCGGTGTCCTGTCGGAGATCGGAGACGAGGTGTCGATGGGCGGCGGTGTCGGAAACTTCTGCCTGCCCTGCCACTCGCCCATCGGCTTCACCGGTCTCGAAGGCCACTATGGGGGCAACAACGGCGGCTTTGCGGGCGTTCAGCCGCTCGTTCCGTTCGTGTGTGCCCCGTTCTCGCCCAGCAACCCCCTGGAAGCCTGTACGACGCAGAACTCTGTCGAGGACTGCGGTGAAGCGGGTTTATGCGTTCAATTCGAGGGCCGCACCTGCGTAAATATGCCCCCAGTCAGCACGAGCGATCCCTTCCCGCGGATTCAAGTGCACTGCACCGACGACGCCGACTGCGCGGCCGGGGTGAACGGCTGCCCCGACGGAGGGGAAAACTGCGGTCCTTGTATCATCGCGCCAACCACCATCTACTACACCGAGGAAGCTCAGGAGGGCATCAACTGCGAGGCCTGTCACAACCTCAAGCCCAACCACCAGCGCTCGTGCCAGCTGTTTCGCGAAGCCGATTCGGTGGGCGTGCTCTCGATCGATCTCGCGCAGCGCGAGACCGCGGACGGTCGGCGTTTGCGTTTGGGGCCGTATCCCGTCCAGGCGGGCAGCGGGCCGGGTGGAACTCCCGACCGCGGACAGGGCCTCCTGAACGACACACTGCCCCTCGTCGCCAACGCCTTCCACGAGTCGGCGCGGGTCGATACGCCGCTACTCGTAGCCTACGACCAGACCGATCGCGCCGATCCCGACAATCCGACGCAGCAGAGCATCCATGTCGTTCGCCCCACCGCTGTCACGTGCCAGGAGCTGCCATACTGTGGACCCGGTAGTATTTGCCAGGGTGGGATGCCGACTGTAATCGGCGAAGCTTGTATGAGCGATGAAGATTGCGGTGGCTGTGGCGCCAGCGGTCTCTGCGGCGTCGGAGGCCCACGCGCCGGGGAAGCGTGTGAGACATCAATCGACTGCGCGTGGGTCGTGAATACCGGCCAAAATCTACTCGACCGCGCAATCGACAACACCCTCGATGAGACCATTACGCCGCTCACGCGCCCCCTCGACCGTCCCGATGGCAACTACTACCGCAGCAGCATGTTCTGCGGCACCTGTCACGACGTCCGGCCGCCATTTGCCAACGCGATCCTCAAGTCGTGCGAGGAGCAGCCCACCCACGTTTGCAGCGGCGATTCGGACTGTCTGAACTTGAACGTTGGCTGCAGCGGAAACGATTGCGGCCCCTGCGTGGTGGAGCAGAACTCGTCCTCGTTGATCGCTAGTTCTCCTGCTGGAGTCATGCCGGCCCCGGGCGACCCGGCGAACAACGGCTACCGGCGCGTCGAAAACCTGTTCAGCGAGTGGCAGATCAGTCTCTACGCCCATCCGGAACTGACCTTCTGCCGCCAGAATTCATTCAAAGCCTGCACGGCCGACGCGGATTGTATGGACGGTCTCTTCGACGAGGGTCCCTGCGACCTGAGTTCGCCCTACGGCGGAGAAGTCATTACCTGCCAGGACTGCCACATGTCGAACTTCCCGCTGACGCCGCTGATCGACGCGGCGGGCACGGTGGTCGACAAGAACGATCTCTACCCGTTTGCCAAGGCTGCGATCGAAGGCTCTCAGAGCGACGTCTCGTCGCCAATCCCGGCCCGGCGCGTTTCCACCCACCACATGGCGGGCGTGGATCTGCCCCTGGTCAAGTACCCGGGCCAGGCGATCCAGGCCGTGCGCCGGCAACAATTGATCGACTCGGGCTTTAAAATCACTCTGGACGAGACGCCGAGCACCGCGACGGCCGGCGTGAAGTTCGAGGTCGAGGTCACCGTCGAGAACGTCGGCGTCGGCCACCGCTTCCCGGCGGGCTTCTCCCACGAGCGGCAGAACTGGCTGCAGGTCTTTGTGCAGGAAAAAGACGCGCTCGACGCCCGCGGCATCGGGGACAAGCCGTTCTTTCTGGATCTGGATGACCCTGCGAGCTCAGCGCCCTGTCATCTCCAACGCCACGTGGCGACCAGTACGGCGGACAGCAAGGACCCGGACGGCGCAGTGGCCCTCGCAAGCGCGGGTTGCGTCTTCCGCTCGGGCTTCCTGCTCGACAAGGCACACCCCGAGACGGGCGAGATGGAACCCGACGGCAGCCTCGACGACGAGGATCCCGAGGACTTCTTCGTCGCTATTGGCACCCGGGTTCGAGGTCGAGTTGGCGACCTCCCCCGGATCGAGGTCAATCCCGGCACCGAAGGGCGTGCCCTGGACATCCAGTTCATCTGCGAGGAGGAAACGGCCGAAGTGTATCGGGAGGCGATCGAGGCCGGCTCGGGGATCGACACGGGGGTGGTGCCGTCGCACATGTACCAGGCGCGACTCTGCGATCCTGGCCTCACGCCCGCGGAAGGGCCAGGCCACACGGCACCGGGCTACGGGAACCCCGGCTGCATGGAAGGCGGCGCGGACGTCGGCCCGTGCGTCCCGGAGATCGAACTCTCCGACGGCAACGAGCGCGGGCGTTGCGCTGGCGACATCACCAAGGGCACGTGCCAGAACGACGCGGATTGCGGACCCGACGGTCCCTGTCTCTACCGCTGCTCACTCTTCCCCGAGCTCGAGTGCTGCGACCAGAACGACCCGACCTGCGCGGCTTTCTATGCGAGATTGGGGACCGACGAGTGCGAGATGGACTCCCTGGCCTGCGTGGGCGGCAGCAACGCCGGCGAGCCTTGCTTGCGGAATTCGATGTGTGCTGGGGGCGGCACCTGCGAGGAGACTCGGATCTGCATCGGCGGGAGTAACTCCGGTGGAGCCTGCAGCGAAATCAACAAGGCTGCGGACTGCCCGGGTTCGCTCGACATCGACGGCACACCGGGCAACTGCGGCAACGTGGGTCCCTGCCGAATCGAGAACACCGGCATCACGAATTTCCAGAACCAGTTCCGCAACACAGAGAACGGTGTGTGTGTAGATCCCAATAACCCGATAGACCCGCAAGGCCGGCCGATCCCGCTGATACGTCCCGGTACCAATGAGCCTGCGGGGTGTTTCCTGAACCTGCAGTGCAACCTCCAGGGTCTTGGTGGGAATGTGTGTCTTGTGAACGGCGAGTGCTCGGACGACAGCCCCATGCCCGGTAAAGCATGCACCAACGTTACGTATCGGGACGACTGTGGTATCGCGGCCCATCCCAACGCCCAACCGGGCACGTGCAACGTCGAGTTCAATCTCGAGTTGAACGGGCGGCCCTCGGAGTCGGTGTTCATCCAGAACCATCCCTTCAACTTCAACTCGATGGCGCCGCTGCAGCCCTACACCTTCTTCTACGACTTCGAGGTTCCCGCGGCGCTGGTTGGCAAAGAGCTGATCGTGTCGGTTCGGCTCTTCAACCGTCACTTCCCCATGCGCTTCCTGCGGAACCTGATCGGCACCCAGACGGTCCGGCCACCGTTCATCGTCGAGGCGGGGGGGGATGCGAGCAACCCAAGCGAGTGCAACAGCCCGCGACAGATCGATATCGACTGTTTCGTGAAACCGGTGGTCACCCTGGGTCAGGCCGAGGTGGGGGGTCGAGTTACGACGGATCCCGATAATCCGATGCCGACGATGAAAGCAATTTTGGTGATGCCGTGAAGGCCGTGATGTTCAGACGACCGGGAGGAGTGGGAATGCAGCGTGTCTGTCTCATGGCCCTGGGTCTTGCTCTGGTCGGAGCGGGGTGCGCGGATCCCCACGAGACGGTGCTGCCGCAAATTATGAAGGAAAGGGCCCCCCAAGCCGTGGCCGTCGGTTCCGTGTCGTGCAGTGACTGCCACACGAAGGAGCCGAATTTCTACAAGGGGGGGTACCATAGGGAAGCTTTCTTCCACAGCGCGACGAGCGGCGGCTGCGAGTCGTGCCACGGCAAGGGCAGCGTTCACTCGAATTACTTTTACGATAACGAGGACTACGAAGACGATCCCCACGACCTGGTCGGGATCGAAGACCTTGCGGCCCTGACTGCGGGGGAAAAGTCTGCCCTGTGTCAACAGTGCCATCAGGCGGACTTTCCCTTGTGGCCGACCACCGACCACGCGACGAACCAAGTGGGCTGCTGGGATTGTCATCCGGAGGATCTCCACACCCGGCCCGCGAACTCCATCGCGGTGCTCCCGGTGATGCATGCTCAAAGCGACGACGCTTACTGCGGGCAGTGTCATGAGAGCGTGAGTGCCGAATTCGAACTTCAGTACCACCATCGCGTGCCCGAAGGCCAGATGATGTGCGCGGATTGCCACCCGATTCACGGAGAGTCGCTCAGCAGTGCGGTGATCCAGGGCCGTAACGAGACCTGCCAGGACTGTCATCCGGAGGTGCAGGGCCCTTGGGTCTACGAGCACCTGGGAATGGAGGAAGGTTGCGAGGTTTGCCACAGCCCGCACGGCTCGGTGAACGATAAACTGCTGATCGCGAACGACAACAGCATCTGTTACCAGTGCCACTATCAAGACCCCGGGAGTTTCTTCGGCAAGCAACCCCACGACCCAGCTCTACTCGGGGCAGGCGCGCTCTGTTACGACTGCCACTTTCAGGTGCATGGATCCAACACCAACCGCTCTTTGAACCCGAGGCGCTTCTGATGCTGGAGCGAATCATCCGCGCCCGTTTACTCCTTCTTGCGCTCACCACAGCCTTGTCGGCGAGTGGTGGCTTCGCGACTGTGGGTCTGGCGGAGACCACGGCCGATGACGCGACTTGGCTCAAAGCCGATCTCACGGGCAAGTACGTGTGGAGCGACGGCAGCGAGGGCCAGTTTCTCCAGGACTACAATCAGCAGAGCGGTGTCGACGCGACCCTGGACGCACGAAAGACCTGGGACGACGGCAGTTATTTTCACCTGCGTGGCCTCGGACAGTCGGGGGAGAGCCAGGGGTGGGCTCAAGGGGAGTACGACAGCCTCAAAGGCTTCGAGATGATTCTCGATTTCTCTTACTGGACCGAGTATTACAACAATCGCGACGGTGGCCCGAACCCCGATCTCTTCCCATTCACGAACGATGGCGGTGTTTTCTATGGGAACGGTCTGCCCGCGACGAACTGGTTGACATCGAGTGCGACTTTCGATCTTCAGATTGACGAAATTGTTCACGATGTTTACGGCGAGTTTCGTTACCGCAAACTGGACGGCGATCAGACGCTCCTGAAGGGCGGTACTCTCGACGGTGTGCAGATTGATGTGGGGGGTGGCCCCGGGGTCGGTCCGATCGACTTTCGATTTCCCGGTCGTAAAAGTCTCGACCAGGACGGGAAAACAGCAATGCTTGGAGCCCGGACCGGGCTACTGGGCATCAACTGGCAGACCGATATTTCCTACCAGTACCACGATATCCAATCCAGCACTTTTGAGCCGAGCTATTGCACAAGCGCGGCTTCGCCACCGGGCTCCTGCGGGTCCAACTCACTCGCCCACTTGGATCGATTCAGCGAGGCTACGAAGCTCCAGTTGGTCAAGTACGACATAGCGGGCAGCCGCAATGTTTCGAGCAATCTCTTCCTGTTTGGCGCGGGCTTCTTCTCTTGGGAGCGTAGCGATCCCCAGCCCGACCAGTTCGTCTCGGAGGCCTCAGTATTCGGGTTCCGCGGTGAAACACGAACCACGAGCAGCGCCCGGGTTACCCGGTTCACCCCCGCCGCGAGTTTCGGGGGGGTGTACCGCGCCACACGCAATTTGCTCGTTCGAGCGGATACTCAACTGCGCGCACACATCCAGTCGGGCGATCTCAGCGAGACCCGAGACGAATCACCTTTGGTCTCTGGTGTTGGCGATTTCAGTCGGGTAACCAACACCGCGGACCGGGACGCCGTAATTTCGACCACTCGGCTGGAGGCGGACTGGAAAGTTAGGCCGCGCGTCACGGTGAGCGCCGACGCGCGCTACCAGTACCGCTGGGATGACGTGAACAGCCGACAGGAAACGACTCTGCCAGGTGACCGACCCGAGATTGAGCAGTACACCCAGAACATGTCTCGCCTCAAGCTGGGTCCTTCGATTCGGTACAAGATGCGCAAAGGGCGGTCAGTTCAGGGCGGTTATGACTTCTCCTTCGTCGATGTGTCGCAGGATATCAATGAGATATCCAACCAGTACAACGTGGGCGATTACGACCTGATGCGGCACCACCTCTATCTTAAAGCTGGCGGTCGTGTCTCCAAAAAGCTTCGCGGAGAGTTGCGGGCACAGTACTCCTACGAGACCCGAGAAATGGACGGCGCAGTCAGCAGCGACGCTTTGGGCAACATCTTCAACCCGACTTCCAGTGCCGAAGTGCGTATGAAGGGTTGGTCGGTGGTGCCGATGCTTCGCTGGAGGCCCCAGGACCACTGGAGCTTGTATGGATCATATTCCATCAGCCAGCGGCACTTTGAACCGAAAAGTGGCGACAGTTTCGACTACAAGGTGCTCACCAACGCCCTGTCCTCGGGCGCGACGTATCGGCCTTCGGACAGCTGGTCGGTGTCCGGGTCCTACACGCTCTATCACAACAGCCAGAGTGTCCAGAACACTGGGCACAACGCGTCCCTGTCGGGCAGTCTTGCCGTTAGCGAGGACTTCGCGGCCAACGGCGCAGTTCGGTACCTGAGCTTCAATCAGGACGCGACGAGCCTGGACGACTACAACGCGGTTGTGGTCTCTCTCGGGCTCGAGGCGAAGTTTTAGTCCTCGGAACGAAGGCGAGCGGGGGCATCTAGAATCGCCATGTTCCCGCGGGTAAAAGGCCCAAAGTTGCTGAATTACAGTCCTGTGTAATCTTGCATTCGACTGTATTTTTGTGATAGAAATTCTCCTGTGGAGAATTCCGAGCAAGCCAAGGGAGCGGAACTCGGCCGGCGCGAGCGGCGCAAGCTCGAGGTACGCGCTCGAATTCGGGAGGCCGGGGTCGCGCTCTTCGATACCCGGGGCATCCAGGCCACCACGATTCAGGATATTTGTGAACGGGCCGACGTGGCCCAGAAGACCTTCTTTAATCACTTCCCCTCCCGGCGTCACCTGTTGCGCGAGATCGCCCAGGCCTCTCTGGGGCAACTGCTGCTCGACATCGAAGCGGTCCGCAAACTGCCCACGTCGACTCGCGAAAAGATCCACGCCTTCTTTGCCCGCATTGCGGACAACGCCGACGAAGCCGGGCCCATGCACCGGG
>DUCH01000362.1:10808-17014 GCA_012959865.1 Myxococcales bacterium
CGACCGCTATGGCGCCGATGCACTCACCGAAATGATCATGGGCGCTTTTTACGTCCTGATGTTCAACTGGGCGAATCTCGACGCCTACCCGCTTCGCGAGCACGCCGTTGTGGCCGCCCGTTTCCTGACCGATTCAATGGAGAAATAAAGATGGATCAAGACATCGTTCCCGGAATTCCCAACGGTTGGTTCGCGGTGGCCTGGAGCAGCGATATTGGTCCGGGCGAGGTTCGCCGCATCTACTATTTCGCAGAGGAGCTGGTTCTCTTCCGAACCCGCACGGGTCAGGCCCGGGTGCTCTCGGCCTATTGTGCGCATCTGGGCGCTCATCTCGCCGAGGGGGGACGCGTCGTCGGCGAAACGGTTCGCTGCCCGTTCCACGCCTGGCAGTACGACGGGCAGAGTGGTGATTGCGTAAAAATTCCCTATTGCGATCGGGTTCCCGCCAAGGCGCAGGTGCGGGCTTGGGAGGTTTGCGAGCGCAACGGGATGATCTTCGTCTGGCATCACGCCGAAGAGCAGAGCGCCGATTGGGAAGTGCCGGAAATCCCGCAACTCAGCGATCCCGAGTGGTCTGAGCCGCGAACCTTCGAGATCGAAGTTCCGATTCATATGCAAGACATGGCGGAGAACAACCTCGATCCGGTTCATTTCGAGGTGGTCCACAAGAGCATGGGGATTCCCGAAACCGAGATCGAATTCGGCGAAGACGGCCGATTCATGCACGCTGTGAGCTATAGCGAGCAGGAGACACCATCCGGAACGTTCAAAATGGAACTGCTGCGCGATAGCTGGTGTATCGGGATGTCGAGCGTTGAGAGCCGGGGAATCCCGGGTGCTGGCTTGTATATGTTCACCTCTACGTCGCCCATCGACCGGCATACCGCGGTCTCCCGCTGGGCAATGACCGCAACCAAGAACATGGTGGATACGGCGGGTGAGGAGTGGTTTGACGGCATTACCAGTGGCTTGTCCCACGATATGCGTATCTGGGCCAACAAGATTCACCGCGCCAACCCAGTTTTCTGCGAGGCTGATAAACTTCTCGGCGAGTTCCGTCGCTGGGTGCGGCAGTTTTATTCCGATCCCGCCAGTTGAGAGCGAGTGCTGGCGACTCATCAGCGCAATCGCGTATAGCGCGTAGATAGAAGGAAGGACCTCCATGGACCGCTACCTCGTCATCTCCTCCGATTGCCACGCGGGGCTGCCGCCCGAGCGATACCGCGATTACCTGGACCCCCGGCATCGCGACGCATTCGACGCGGCTCTCCCGATCCAGATCGCAGCCACCGAAGAGGCCGCGCAAAAATTCCTCGTGGCGGATATCAACGAGGAGTGGCGCAAGGGATGCGGGGACCAGCTCAGCGGGGCTTGGGACCACGATATGCGGATCCAGGTGCTGGATAATGATGGCATCGCGGGCGAAGTGATTTTCCCCGACGGCATTACCGAAATGAACATGCCCCCCTTCGGCGCGGGCATTTCACTTCCCACCGAAGAGGTCGTGCCCGAACTGCAGTGGGCAGGCGCCCGGGCGCACAATCGCTGGCTCGCGGAACTCTGCCAAATGGCTCCCGAGCGCCGGGCCGGAATCGCCATCGTTCCGGTCTGCTGGGATGTCGATGAAGCTGTTCGCGAGGCACGGTGGGCCAAGGAAAACGGCCTGCGGGGTGTCATGCTCCCGGTTCGCTGGGGAAAGCAGGATGCCTACCACCATCCGAAGTACGACCCCTTCTGGGCCGCATGCGAGGAAATGGAACTGGTGGTGAATTTTCACTCCGGGCCCGCCCCTATGGAGGATTACGGCGAGGGCCAGGGCATGGTGGGCATCTATATCAGCGAGGTCGTCTGGTGGTTGGTGCGTCCGCTCACCTTCATGCTTTGGGGCGGAGTGTTCGAACGCTTTCCCCGGCTCAGGGTGGCGATTACCGAAGGGACAGCCGTGTGGGTGCCCGAGTACCTGCAATTGCTGGATTTTCGCTACGAGGACACACCCTACAGCGCGAAACTCGGCGATTACACCAGTCATCTTTCGATGAAGCCCAGCGAGTACTTTGCGCGGAATGTGTTGATCGGAGCCTCGTGCATGCCCCGACGGGAGGCCGAAATGCGACACCAGATCGGTGTGGACAAAATTGCATGGGGGAGCGACTACCCCCATCCCGAGGGCACTTGGCCCAATACCGTGGAGAACATGAAGGAGACCTTTCGTCAATTGCCCCAGGACGAAATCAAAAAGATGCTCGGCCAGAATGCGCTGAATTGGTACGGCTTCGAGGCCGACAAATTGGCGCCCACCGTCGCCCGGGTGGGTCCGAAACCCACGGATTTCCAGTAAAGGCGAGGTCCACTCCGGCGACGGGGTCACCGGGCTTCCTGCCTCCGTAATCGCGCGCGTCGTGCCGGGAGCCCGGCGCCGTCGCGCCCGGGCGCTGTTTGCCTCGGAGGTCCGGGCCATTCCCGGCCGGGGCGGCGCTGCATCCATCGGTTGCACCCTCGCGCGCAGGCGAGCGGGCGAAGGCCCTGTACTCTCTGGGCCGCAAATCCAAGCCCTGAAACTCCAATTCCGCCTCCGACCGGAGGCGACCAGCATCAAGAATCGAGGATGGTTTTGATTCGGAAACTCATCGCGACCACCGCCGCGCTCTATGCAGCGAGCTTGGTGGTGACGGGTCTGTCACTGGCCGACGAAAACGCCCGCGGGCGCCAACTTTACGAACTGTGCGCCCAGTGCCACGGCTCCGCGGCCCAGGGCACGGAACTCTACCTGGCGCCGGCCATCGCGGGTCTCGACGAGTGGTATGTGATTTCTCAGCTGAACGTCTTCAAGAGCGGAGCCCGCGGGCTGAACTATCGGGACGTGGGCGGGATGCGCATGCACCCCATGTCGCTCTGGCTCAAGACCGACGGCGATGTCCAAGCCGTAGCGAGCCACGTGGCCAGCCTGCCGAAAGTCGATCCGCCGACGGTTGTCCACGGCGGGAACGCCGCGGATGGAAAGACCCTCTATGCCACGTGCTCGGCGTGCCATGGCCAGGCGGGCGAGGGCAACAAGAGCATGAATTCTCCGCCCTTGAGCCATATGAGCGATTGGTATCTCGTTTCCACCCTTCACAAGTTCAAGGAGGGTATTCGCGGAGGCAACCCGGCCAATACCAACGCCGTGCTGATGCGAGGCATGTCCAACATGCTCACCACCGATCAGGCGATCAAGGATGTTGTCGCGTATATCAGCACGCTGAAGTAGTTCACCAGTCTTCTTCGGGAAAAGATTCCGAGTGGACGCTCGATTACAACCCAGCAAAGCCCCGCAGCGAGAGGCATCGAGAGTCAAGATGGCTAAAGACCATGACAGCGCCGACGTAGTCCGATCAATCTTTTACCTGAGCATGGCCGGCGTTGGCACTTTTATCGCCGTGGTCTTCCTCTTCATTCTCTAGAGGCTTGATAAAATGATCGAAAGTTTAGTACCCGCTGGATCCTCCTACGCGTGGGAGATCGACAACCTCTTTACTCTCATCTTCGTATTGGTGGGGTTCTGGTTCCTTGCTTGCGAGGGCGTCTTCTTCTGGTTGATCTGGAAGTTTCGCGCAAAGGACGGCCAGCGAGCCGAATACATCACGGGCGATGAGAAGCACCTCAAGCGCTGGATCACCATTCCCCATATGTTGGTGCTCGTTTGCGACGTCTTTATCCTCGGCGGCGCCGTCAAGGTTTGGTACGACATCAAGCAGTACCTGCCCGAGCCCCAGCAGACTGTGCGGGTGATCGGGCAGCAGTGGACTTGGACTTTCGTGCACCCGGGGCCGGACGGTCTTCTCGATACAGCCGACGACATCTACAAGGTCAACGAACTTCATCTGCAGAAGGGCGTTACCTACCACTACAAGCTGGAGTCCGTCGACGTACTCCACGACTTTTCGGTGCCCATTTTTCGGCTCAAGCAGGACGCGATTCCGGGACGCGTGATCACCGGATGGTTCGAGCCGACCCTCGAGGGCGAGTTCGATATCCAATGCGCCGAGATCTGTGGCATCGGCCACGGCCTGATGGCCGCCCGGGTCTTCATCGAAAACGGCGACAAACACGCGGCCTGGATGGCCTCTGAAACCCCACTCGCGCTGGCGGCCAATATCCCGCTCCAGCGAGCCGGGGAGGAGTAGAAATGGCTGAATCAATCCCCAGCGAGGCCCCGGCCCCCGCAGACGATCATCACGGCCACGAAGAACCTTCGTTTTGGAGCAAGTACATCTTTTCGACCGATCACAAGATGATCGCCATGCAGTACATGTTCACCGGAATGGCCATGGCGCTGATCGGCGGGTTCATGGCCTACGCGTTCCGAATGCAGCTGGCTTTCCCGGGGATCGACGTACCCGGCTTCGGAATCGTGACCCCGGCCAACTACAACGCCCTGGTGACGAACCACGGTGCCATCATGATTTTCTGGGTCGCCATGCCCGTCTTGATTGCCGCATTCGGCAATTTCCTGATCCCGCTGATGTGCGGGTGCGACGACATGGTCTTTCCCAAGATCAACCGGCTTTCTTTTCAAATTTTTCTTCTCAGTGCGGTCGTTCTCCTGACCTCGTTTTTCGTCGAGGGAGGTGGATTTGGCGGCGCCTGGACGGCCTATCCCCCGCTCTCCGCCAAGGCGCAGTACAGCTTGACGCCCCTCGGCTCGACGATCTGGCTAGTAGCAGTGGCCCTTGAATTTGTGGCCTTCCTGCTCGGCGGCATCAACTTCATAACGACGGCAATGAACTCGAGGGCGAAGGGCATGAAGCTCTACGACATCCCGATCGTTGTCTGGATGATCGTGATCGCCAGCATCCTTTTCCTCGTTTCAGTGGGCCCTTTGATCGCGGGCGCC
This sequence comes from Myxococcales bacterium, assembly GCA_012959865.1. Lineage (GTDB taxonomy): Bacteria > Myxococcota_A > UBA9160 > UBA9160 > UBA4427 > JAZXM01. Next base: position 15,682 of record DUCH01000362.1, read on the forward strand.
ATCATGCTGCTGTTCGACCAGAACCTAGGGACGGCATTCTTCGATCCTGCTCGGGGCGGAGATCCGATTCTCTGGCAGCATCTCTTCTGGTTCTTTGGGCACCCCGAGGTCTATGTCGTCCTTCTCCCCGCTTTGGGCATCACCGCCGAGATCATTACGGTCTTTTCGCGTAAGAAGCTCTTCGGCTACAAGACGGTTCTTCATACGACCATCGCAACGGGTGTTTTGAGCTTTACAGTCTGGGCTCATCACCAGTTCATTGCGGGCGTAGATCCGAGAATGGCTCACGTCTTTACCCTGACGACGCTTTTGATCTCGGTCCCCATCGCGGAAATGATGTTTGTCTATATCGCCACTCTCTATGGCGGCTCGATCCGGCTGACAACCCCGATGCTCTGGGCCCTGGCCTTCATCGCAGAGTTCTTGATTGGCGGAGTGACGGGGATTTTTCTCGGTGCCAGCGGAGCCGATATCTATTTCCATGACACGTACTTTGTGCTCGCGCATTTTCATTACACGTTCTTTCCCATCGCCATCATCGGTACTTTCGCAGGGTTGACCTTCTGGTTCCCCAAGATGTTCGGCCGAATGATGAATGAACGATTGGGTAAAATTCACTTCTGGGGATCGATCATCCCCTTCAACTTTATCTTCATCCCGCTCTTCGTGTTGGGTATGGGCGGGCAGCACCGGAGAATTTTCGACTATTCGAATTTCCCTGAGCTGGCCCTGCCTTGGATGCAGGACATTCGAGTGCTGGCCACTTCGGCACTCCTGGTCATGCTGAGTTTTCAGGTTGTCTTCTTCTACAACTTCATCATGAGCCTTAGAAGTGGGGAGAAGGCGGAGAAGAACCCCTGGAAGTCGAATACCCTGGACTGGACCACGGAGTCGCCGCCGCCCCACGGAAACTGGAAGGAACTCCCGACGGTTTATCGCGGGCCTTACGAGTACAGCTTGCCCGACCGTGAAAAAGACTATTGGCCGCAGAATGAACCCAATTGAATCAGAGCCGATCCAGGCATTGATCAATCACAGGATATTGAGAGATTCATGAGACCGATTGCAACGACGCGCAGTACATCGGGAATGCCCACGGGCCTGTTGGCCGTTTGGTGGGTGGTGGCCTCGGAAATCGTGATTTTCGGAGGCCTCCTGGGCTCCTATGTCATGTACCGCCTTTCCCATGACGCCTGGGCGGGGCAAGCAGCCAATACGAATACCGAAATTGGCCTGTTCAATACCTTTGTTCTGCTCACCTCGAGCCTCTTTGCCGTGCTTGCTCATAGAGCGGCCGAGGCCGGAGACGGGAAAAAAGCCGCTCGCCTTCTCT
>DUCH01000363.1 GCA_012959865.1 Myxococcales bacterium
CTAGGGGAGCCCGTGACGGGACGAGGGGCTTTCGACCGCTGAATGCCAGTCATTCTTCAGGGGTGATCGGCTGCATTCGCTCATAGGCGCCGATGTCGACGATTGGTGCGAATTGGGGCGCCCCAGGAAGAATGCCGGGATGGTCTTGGGCATTGGCATCGTCGCTTCGTCGAATTTCGTACTTTGGTCGGCTCCAAGGTAGTTCTTCGCTCGGGTCCAGATCCCCGTCCACGTCCAGCCAGTCCAAGGGTAGCGACGCATTCTCGCCCTGGTCGATGGCTGGAGAATTAGGCGCCAATCTCAAATTTCGTCTGGATGCCGATACGAATTGGGGGTCTGCCTGGGATCCGCTCTTGTTTTCGGGGCCCCAACTCGCTGTCGTCGGCGACTGAACGATGGAGAATCGCACGTCCGGCGTAGTAGCAGCCAATGGGTCCACCGCGATTCCATCGGCACCATTAAAGGTTGCGCTATTGGCCCAAACAATCAGGTTGCGGACCTCGTGGCTATTGGAGCCGGAGTCGAAGTAGATGGCACCTCCCTCCGGATTGTTGTGCGATCCGGGGGATCCGGTGCCTACTGCCTGTGCCCTGTTGTAGGCAAACGTTGCATTGCTCCAGATGGTGACTGCGTTGCTCGGAGCCTGTCGAGTATTGACGAAGGCCCCTGCGCCGTAACTCGCGCTGTTGTCATGGACGACGAGGTTGGCCAGATGGAGAGGACCGTCAGGGTTTTCGATGTATAGCCCGCCGCCAGTTCCGGGCGCCGCCGGGTCCATGTCGTCGCTCTGTTGTGGACTCACACCGTTGTTCCGGAAGGTTGAGTTGAAGATGCCCGAATTCTGATCGTCGTCGGGGTCCTCGCCGGTCTTGACGAAGCCGAGATAGGCGCCCCCCCCGTGAATTCCGGCTCCATTGTTCTCGAAGACGCAGTGCGAGATCTTTGCACTTCCGAGGAGGATGTAGGCACCCCCGCCGGTACGGGCAATGTTGTTCCGAATCACGCAATTCGTGATTGTCAGATCCTCGACTTGGACGGCATGGATACCGCCACCATCATGGCCATTCGGGACGTTGGGGTCAAAGGCAAAGCTGTACTCGACGACGAATCCGTCCAGGCGAGTCTCTTCGGGGTGGCTTCCTTTGAGCATCGTGACGATATGACGAACATCCCCGAAATCCGGCTTTCCCGTGCCATTCAGATCGCCTGATAATCTAGTGCGGCGGAACCAGCCCGCGCGCTCCGCGAGGGTTTGCTCCTCGCCTGGCCCACCCGCTCGATAGCCTCGAAACCCCCCATAGAGTTTCAATCCGCCCGGAAGCGCAAAAGTGCTATCTCGCCCGGAATGGACACCGTTGAGGTCGTATGAGGGCCTATAGGTTCCGTTGGCAACCCAGACCTCGCTCGCTACCAGACCATTCTGGAGAATGTCGTTCAGGGCATCCGAAAGTTCAAAGTACGCGTTAGACCACGAGTCTCCGAGTTGGGAACTCCCGTTTGGTGCGTTCTTGTCGACTCGGATGATTTGAGCAGAAAGTGGTGCGGCCAGGATGGTTGTCGTAAGGAAGAATATGAAGGAGATGGTCAAATTACGCATGCAGTTCCCTTCGGGCGTCTTGAAGGAAGGCGCCAGTTATGCGCGTGCCGGGCAATCGTCGGCCGATGCAGTCGAGAACTTTCTCGGCGGGAGACGGCGGGAGACGGCGGGAGACGGCTGCAGCAACGGATTACCGCACTGCGCGAGTTCGTGAGATTCACAAGCTTAGAGTCGGAAGGGGCTACGGAATCGGATCACGAGATCGTCGGTTCGCCTGATTGTTCCCCGATGCCCGTGAGAGTTCGAGCGGCTACGCATATTTTCGCTGGGCTCTCCGGAAGGCGGCGCCAGATTCGCGTTGAGGCGTTGATATCCGCGAAAATTTTCGGGAATGGATGGCGCGTTCGATCGGATTTCAAGAGAGCCGCGTACGGATTCTCGCCCACTCCGAATTCTGTCGGAACGTCTCCCGGGAGCCGGTGCAAACACCGATACGAATATTCTTCAACACTTCGCCAGCCGGTCGAGGTGGGTGGGTCTCTCCTCTAGCATGTATTCGCTGGTGAGCCCTTCCTTGGCGGGGGTCGACCAGGCGATCTCTTCGAAGCTTCCCTGTCCCCAGGGTGTATGTCCTATCCCCTGCTCCGCAAGTTCCTGGAAGAAGATACGGGCGACGACTTCGTGATGGTCAACGTCATCGACATGTACGACAAGCCGTTGCAGATCGGGGGCGTCGAGCCCGGTGAAACCAGCGATCAGGTGCTCGCCAAGTACATGCAGTATATGACCCCCGCGTTGTTAGCCCGAGCATCGCATCCGGTGCTCTACGGCCAGGCGGCGAATACCGCCATGGATATCATGAACGCCGAGGGCATGGAAGAATGGAGCAGGGGCGCGGGCATGCGTTATCGAAGTCGCCGCGACATGCTCGAAATCGCGACCAACCCCGCTTTCGCGGGCTCCCACGAGTTCAAGATTGCAGCCATGCGCAAGACCATCGCATTTCCAATCGACCCCTGGATGCAGTTGGGGGACCCACGCCTGTTGCTGGCCCTGCTCCTCGGGCTGATCGCATGCGCGCTGAGTTGGTGACCGGCGGCGGGTGGAGCTCAGCGAACCGGTTCTGTAGAACGCCCAGGTTCTCGAACCGCGATTAGCCCCGACACGGGCTCCCCTAGGGATTTAACATAACGCCCAGGCTCGGACGTTGTTCCGGAAGGCAGCTTGTATGTCCTATCCCCATCCCACCCCTCGTGATGAGGAAGTGAGGGCCACCTAC
>DUCH01000364.1 GCA_012959865.1 Myxococcales bacterium
GCCGACCAGAGCTCCGAAGATCGGAAAAATCCACATCGCCTCAACCGGGGGAGTGGGCAGTGCGGGCATGGCCAAAACTGGGCCTGCACCCAGTAGCCAACGCACCACTACGTCCGAGGCTGCGCACGCCACCAATACAGCCTGAACCGAGATCGCGTTGTAGTGAAACTGTGGACGCATCTCCTCAATGACAAAAAGCATGCCTGCCAGAGGCGCGTTGAAGGCGGCCGTCAGCCCGGCCCCGGCCCCGGCCGCCAGTAGGACATGAGCGTGCTCGGCGGAGAGGCGAAATGAGTCCGAGAGCATCCGGCCCAGGGCTGCGCCCATCTGAATCGTCGGACCCTCGCGGCCCATCACCAGGCCCGAAGCCATGGCCATCGCCCCCGCCGCAAACTTGACCGGAAGCAGCCGCCGCCAACGAACGGGACGCATACCGTCGAGTGCCCCTTCGACTTCCTGCACTCCGCTTCCCGCCGCTTCGGGAGCGTACCGCCGAACCAGCCAAACTGCGGTCATCGCCAGGAGCGCCGAGATCGTGACGGCCTCCCACGCATCGGGAACGCCGAAAGCGCCGGCATCAAAGCGAATACGGAGATTTGACAGGTGCTCGACCGAGCCGCGAAACCCGGCCCCAACGCCCCCCGCCAAAACGCCGACGACCAGTGCCCAAAACATCAGGGGGGCATCCCGACGTTGTGCTTCCATAAATCGCGCGAGCGCTCGCGTATTTGTCGTGTCTCTCAAGTTTTCGGGCACAGCGCCTCGCACTTCTTCAACGTGGGCGATTTATTGGACCCGCGCGATGGAGTCGGTCGATCGCTGACCGACTGCTCCACCGCCCGAAAAATCACCTTTGGGCACAAGGTTTCGATCTGAATCCGTATGGAATTTTCTTTGATTTCACACGGCCGAGAGAGCCCCGACAGTCGGGCTCGGCCAAGAGCAGTGACTCCTCGGGGAAAATCCTAGCCACTCGAAAAGGCCACGCAATGCGAGGCGTCGTCCGATTTTACAACGCCGGGGCCAAAAACAGGGATCACGGCCGACTCAACGCATTGCCCCAGACATGGAATTTCGACGCGACGCTCCCCAGCAACCGAAACCACGAGAGGACCATTCTCCGAATTACCCAGGGCTTGGGAGTTGTCTCGCCGCTCAAGTTTTCTCCCAAAGCAGGAACTCGAGCAGAGAATCGTCCCTGGGATGGCGGTCCGTCGAGGTTTTTACGACACTCTTCGCGAATAGTCGCTCCCGGCGGTGAACGCACACGCACCCAACGGGACGCACCGGGAAGGAGGTGGCGCTTGAGTGGACCGCTCAACGGAATCAAGGTAGTCGACGCTTCGGCCATCGTATCGGGCCCCCTGGCGACGATGATGCTTGCCGATCAGGGAGCGGACGTCATCAAGCTCGAACCCATCGAGGTGGGCGATACGCTTCGACTTTCCCCTTTTTCCAGGGGTGGCCTGACCTCCTTCTACGCCAATTGCAATCGCAACAAGAGGGCTATTGCGGTGGACCTGACCCAGGAAGAGGGTCTCGAAATCGCTCGACGACTGATCGCCGAAGCCGACGTCTTTGTCCAGAACTGGCGGCCGGGAGCGGCCGATCGACTCGGCTTGGGCGAGGAGGCCCTGCGGGCGATCAACCCCAATCTCATCTACTGCTCGATCTCGGGGTATGGGCCCGATGGGCCCTACAGCCAGCGGAGGGTATACGACCCCATCATTCAGGGTCTCTCTGGACACGTGGCGGTGCAGTTGAATCCCGAGGTCCCGATTCCCGATCTGGTGCGAAATATCGTGGCCGACAAATCCAGCGCCTACACAGCGGCCCAGGCCATTACCGCAGCACTCTTCGCTCGGGAGCGCGGCGCTGGCGGCCAACATATCGATATCCCCATGATCGACGCCTCCTTGGCCTTTTTTTGGCCTGACGGCATGCTCGCTCACACCTTCGCAGGGGAAGACAAACCATCCGGGCTCACGCTCTACCAGATCTACAGACTATCCAAGACGAGTGACGGTCACCTGATCTACTTCGCGGCCACCGACTCGGAAATGCATGGGCTCTTTCGAGCACTGGGGCACCCGGAATGGATCGAAGACCCGCGTTTCGGAGCCGCTGCCAGCCGCTCCGATATCGAGAACGCAACCGCACTGGGCGAGAAGATCGAGACCGCCATGCTCGCCGAAACCACCGAGGTCTTGCTCGCACGGATGCTGGAGGAAGACGTCCCGGTGGGTCCTGTTCTCGACTTGGACCAACTCTTCACAGACCCCCAACTCGGCCACAACAATTCGATTCTCGAATTTGAGCACCCGACAGCGGGCCGATACCATCAGGCGCGCCCGGCCGCACGCTTCTCCGAAACTGCGCAGAACCCCAAGCGCCGGATGCCTCCGTTGCATGGAGAGCACACCGAGGAGGTCCTTGGCGAGCTCGGTTATCGCCAGAGTGATCTGGATCGGCTCAAAGCGAACAGTACGATCTTGATTCCGGACTGATTGAGCCCGCGGCCAGCCGAGCTGACCGTGAACCGGACCGATGCTCTCGCGATCGTCTCATCTCACTCTCCCGTGAGAGTAAATCGGACGCCGGACGCCGGAGCCAAGAGTCCCTCATACGGTGGTCTTCTTAACCGGCATGCCCTTGGAAACCGATTGTCCCTTTCTCTCGGCCACTGCCACAACGGTCAAAACCCCCTTGTCCGCGTCAAGACGCACCCAGTCCCCCGTGCCCACCACCCGTGTCGCCACGCGCAGGTTCACGATCGCCGGCAGTCCGTACTCCCGGGCGATAACCGCACCGTGAGA
>DUCH01000365.1:0-284 GCA_012959865.1 Myxococcales bacterium
TCGTCGAGCCATGCCGAGAAGTTCTGCCTTTCGATTCCCGCAACGCTTCGCCGCAGGATGGTGCGGACCGTTTCATTTCTTTCGGTCAACGTCCCGAGACCGATCGAAGTCAACGCGACCATTAGAGTTTGGAAGGAATAGGCACAATATTGCTCGCGAGCGTCCTTCGGGCTGAGCATCACGCCGCGACCGGCAAGTTCGCCGACGTAGAAATCGATCAGTTCGTTCTCGTGGGCCGCGAGCAAGTCGGGCTCAATCGAGTTGATGAGGAAGTACTGAACGTC
>DUCH01000365.1:294-16903 GCA_012959865.1 Myxococcales bacterium
AAATCGATCATCCCCATCTGGGGGCCGTCCGGGCCCTCGTACTCGAAACAGTTCGCGAGATGACTGTCGCCGTGAATTAGAGTGAGAGGGCCGCTGTACCAATAGTCGACAAGTTTGTCCCACTGGCTTATTGCGCGTTTGCAAATCTCGGCGTGCGCGGCCGTGAAAAGATCCGGCGCTGCGCGATGGCCGGGGTCGATCGACATGGCGTTCAATGCTCGAGTCCTGGCACGACCTCCCTTCGCCAGGTACACGTGCAACCGACGGGGAACCAGGGCTTCTTGCTGCTCCCGGGACCACCCCCAGAACTCTGCGTGAAGCTCGGCAAACGTTCGCAAGCACATGCGCGCGCGCTCGATGGTTGTACCCTCGGCCATGTCGCGATTGATGAACATGCGAGTCCCGGGGGTTTCGCCCAGGTTTTCGAGCAACAGGACAAAGCGCGCGCCACGCCGGGCAACGGTATAAACCTTGGGCACACGGATGGGAACCCGGGGAGCAACCCGTTCACAAAATGCCTCTTCGACTTCCCAAAAGCCAACCGCGTTCGCGAAAGCGCGTGTCGCAATTTCGGGACATGGAAGTTTTGCGTATGCAGTCCGAGGAAGAGTTTTGTCCCTTTTCTTTTGGCTCTCGAACTCAAGACTAATCAAGAAATTTGTGCAGTTGCTGCTTTCGAAGTCAACGCCTGGCAGGCCAACCGCGCATACCCTCGGAAGTGAATCCTGCCCGGGCGGTGTGTAGTTGCGAATGAGTGCGTTCACCGCCACGGGTTGTGCGAGTTGTTTCGGTGTTCGAGGTAGTGCGCGCCCGAAAGCTTCTTGGACCCGGTCTGTCATAAGGCGACCCAATGCACCGATAAAGCGCGACCCGAGGGCCAGTTTTCCGTATACTTCGAATCGCTTCATCAAGTTGATCGCTTCACGCTCGGAGACGGCCGGGGGTCATGATGATTGAGCTATCCGAGTTCCGTGCGCATGACTTCGTTCGCACAGCCGTAGCCGGGCAAGAAGGTGACGCCCGGGCCGGGATGGCATGCAGCACCGCAGAGGTACAGGCCGTCGATGGGGGTGGCGTGGGCCGATCCCTCGACGACCGAGCGAGCCGCGAGCATTTGGTCTGGATGAATCAGGCCGTGGGTGAAGTCTCCATTGGTTGCGCCATGCATCGACGCGAAGTGATCCGACGAAAAGACCGCGCGCTCGACGATCCGTTCGCGAAAGTCGGGCATGTAGGAACAGATGCGATCGATCACCTGTTCGGCCATTTCGTCGCGAAGCTTGCCGCGCTCGGAGTCGGGCGCGTCACATGGAAAGAAGAACCCGTAAGCGCTGGCGATGTGCATGCCTTCAGGCGCTAGGCTCGGATCTACGATTGTCGGGATCTGGAACGCGATGGGGACGTGACTCGGGAGCTCGCCCCGTTGGCACGTGTCGTAGCTCTCTTGCATCTGCTCGGGATCGGGCACCATGGCACCGCCAAACCGCGCAAAAACGTCTTTGTTCAAGAAGGCCCACTCACCGCCGTATTTCGGTAACCCGTCGAGCTTGAAGAGAAGGTGCGCCCAGGCACCCTTGTGCTCGATCGCGCGCACATTGTCCAAAAATTCCGCCGACAGGTGCTCCTTACCGACGAGACGCGTAAACGTTGCGGGTTTGTCGAGGTTGGAAAGCACGACCTTCGCCCTCAGCTCTTCGCCGTTGCGAAGTTCGACGCCTACGGCGCGCCCGTTCTCGACAATGATTCGCTTAACCTGCTGCTTGAGGCGAACTTCCCCGCCCTTCTTCGTGATTGAGCGTTCAAGCGCTTCGGAGAGTGAGCCCATGCCACCTTTTACGCGCCGCATCAGCCCCCCGCTGCCGTTGAGCGCCATGGTATATACGAGACAAAAGGCAGAGCCCGGAGAATAGGGCCCCTTGTAGGTCGACTGAATCGCTGCAAAAGAAAGCAACGCGCGAAACGTCTGGTGCTTGACGGGGTCGGGAAAGAAGCGTTCGATGAGGTCCATTGCCGAGCCCTTGAACACAAGTTCAAGTTGTTCCCGAGCTGCAGGGGTCGGCGCCTCGGCGAGCAGTTCGTCCATGGTTTTCGGCAAACGGCCGGCGGTGAAACGGTCCATCACGTCAGCGGGGTACTTGGAAAAGCGCATTAACTTGATGAACCCGAGCATTGCGCTGGGCCCATGGTCGAGCAGGAAGTGGACCAGTTGTCGCAGCGGATTGGTATAGAAGAGCAGGGGCTTTGCCCCGGAGTTGGGCAGATTGATCGCCATCACGGGTAGGTCGATGAACTCGGCGCCGTTGCCTTCAAAGTCGAGGGCGTCGGTCACTTCTTGGGCTAGGGGGAACAAGCAACTTGCCCCCACTTCGTTGCGACAGCCCTTTAGGATCTCCCGGGTTCCTGTCATCCCGCCCACGTAGCCATTTTTTTCGAGGACAATGACCGAGTGGCCTTGCTTGGCGAGGACCGCCGCCGCCGCCAATCCGTTGTGCCCTGCGCCGATCACGATCGCGTCTGTTTCTGGCATTGATCCGGCTCCTGAGTCTCGGGATGGGAGCCCTAGACTAGCCGGGCGCCAAGAGCATTACTTATCACTTGATTATATCAACTGATAAGTTAGAATCACTCCATGGGACGCCCCTCCACACGAAATAAATTGCTCGACTCGGCAGAAGACCTTTTTGGCCGACACGGCCTCGGAGGCGTCTCCCTGCGAACAATCAACACCGAAGCCGGCCTGTCGCCCGCGGCGCTTCACTATCACTTCGGAAGCAAAGAAGCCCTGCTCGAAGCTCTGCTCGAGCGCCGCATGCCCGCTCTGATGGAGCGTCGGAGTCGGCTGCTCGACGAACTCAGTGCTTCAGAGACTGCGCCCACGACACGCGATGTCTTAGCTGCGTTGGTATTGCCGCTGGTGGATCTCGTCGCCGAGGGCCGCGACGACGGCCTGCGCTATCTGCGCTTGATCCATCGCTTGCAAGCCGACCGCAATCTCGACCCGCAGTTTGTGATGGACCGTTGGCCCGGTGGCGTTGCGCGCCTCGTTCCCTTACTGCAAAAGGCCAATCCATCTCTTTCCTTGCCCTTGGTGCAGTTTCGACTCAGCCTAGTGATCGAACTGATGTTGCAGAGCTTGGCTCACGGCGTTCCGCCAGAGGGCGGGAATTTTGAAAATCACGTCTCTTCACTTTTGGACTTCCTCACCGGTGGCTTTGTAGTTGCCAACCCAGGAGAATCATTATGATGCCCCGCCAGACAGTCCGGATACTGGCTTTCGGGTGCTTGATCGTCACGAGCATAATCACAGCAAGCACCGTTGCGGCGAAAAGTGCGCGACCCAACGTTGTGATCTTTCTGGCAGACGATCTTGGTTGGGCTGACGTCGGATTTCACGGCGAAGAAGTCATCGAGACGCCCTCGATCGATCGACTGGCCGCGGAGGGCGTACAACTCGACCGCTTCTACGCAACGCCCATTTGTTCGCCGACCCGCGCTGCGCTTATGACCGGCAGAGATCCGATGCGCCTCGGCGTGGCCTATGGCGTCATCATGCCCTGGCACACCAATGGCATTCATCCCGAAGAACTCTTCCTGCCAGAAGCTTTCCGACGCGCGGGCTACCAAACGGCAATGGTGGGCAAGTGGCACCTTGGGCACGCCCAAGAGACCTACCACCCAAATCAGCGCGGTTTCGAGTACTTCTACGGTCACCTCCACACCGAAGTCGGCTACTTCCCGCCGTTTGCGAACCAGGGTGGGCGGGATTTTCAGCGCAACGGAAAAACCATCGACGATGAAGGCTACGAAACCTTTTTGCTTGGTAATGAAGGCGCTCGCTGGATACGCGAGCGCGACGCGAGCAAACCCTTTCTTCTCTATATGCCCTTCATCGCGCCGCACACGCCGCTGGAAGCCCCGGATGACCTGCTCGCAAAGTACGAAGGCATGGAAGACGACCGAAAGCCAGCCCGCAGCGAACAGACCGACACCTCGCGCCGGATCGCCGGGTTGATGGGACAAGACGATTCGCGGCCGGTCTATGCAGCGGTGGTCGACGCAATGGACCAGGCCGTCGGAACCGTACTCCAAGCGCTCGACGACGAGGGCGTGGCCAACGACACGATTGTGCTGTTCTTTAGCGACAACGGCGGCGCGGCCTACGCGACGGGAGGCGCAGACAACGTGCCGCTGCGCGGAGGAAAGGGCGACACATTCGAGGGCGGGATCCGCGTTGTGTCGGTCATGCGCTACCCCGCTAAGCTGAAGGCGGGATCGATCAATACAAGCATCATATCTGTCATGGACGTATTGCCGACCCTTGCCAGTGCCGCCGGCGTCCCGGTGAAATCACCATTCAAGCTGAACGGGCGCGACCTTTGGCCGGCACTTGAAGCGGGCAAGCGCCAGTCCCGAAGCGAGTATCTTTTTTTCGCTTCGGAAACTCCGATCCGAAACCGATTCAACATCACCGCGTTCAACGATGAATGGAAATTGATCCAGGAAATTAACCAGGGGCTCCTGTCGGCTGATGTGACGACTCACCTGTTCAAGGTCAATGAAGATCCCAACGAACGCAACAATCTCGCAAGCGCGCACCCCGATATCGTGGCCGATATGTCCGACGCGATCCACGACTGGAGGACGCTGCACCCGGTTTCGGGCATCCGTCACGAGCTGGTTCCACCGCCTGGATGGCGCGCACCCCATGACTGGAGCACGTTTCCCGTGCCGCTCGCTCAGCTGCAGGATCACTCGGCCCCAGGCATGGCGCCCTCGTTCGCACTTCCGATTCTCGACTACCAGCACGGCGAGGCCGGGCGCTTGATCTATGACTGCGAGCCCTACTCGATACTGGGCGGTGGTCTCTGTAAATAGAAGTCCTCGATGATCTCTCCGCGATCAAGCGAGAATCAGTTAGCCATTTTCGGTGACCTTCGCGAAGGTCCTTCTCCGACCAAGGAGTTCATTATGCCCCGGCACTCGAAGCTCGACTTTCATCTCACTACCCTCGTCATCGCAGCAATTGCGATATTGGCACTTGGAGCGGCGGCGGACGCCGGGAACATGCCCCCCCGAAACCCGTTTCTGGCGGACTCCGTATATCCTCTCGGGCACGGCGATTCGGGACAACAAGACGCGCTCCCGGTCGCGGGTCCCCAGTATCCGGGCGCGTCTCTCGACTCAAGCGAAATTCAGTACAACCACACGGGTCCCGGGCAATTTGGCGCGTACACGTCGAGCCCCTACCCCGATGGTCGGCGGGTGATTTGGAGCAACGGACTCGACCGGATCGTGAAGGTCGATTTCGATAGCTTCGACACGCTTGCGACCTACTGGGTCGAAGGTGCGCGTCGTTGGACCGAAGAAGATGCCGAGCCTGCGATCGCGAGATTTGACGAATCGAACGAAGGCATCACGTCGATCTTCCAGGCTTTTCGGCAGGCGTCGAAGTTGCGCGATATATCGAGTGTCTACACGGTCGTTGATATCGACAATACCTATTACGTGGGAAATAAGACGGGGCTGATCACCGCCTACACCGACGCCGACCCGAACGACCCCGCATCCGACATCATAGAGAAGGCCACCTTCCAACTTCCGCCTGAAGTGACTGGCTTGACCGTCGGGATGAACATGACCTTCGACGGCTGGATCATCATCCCGACCGAGCATGGATACGTCGTGGCAGTCTCGCGAGATTTCAAGACGCATCATGTTGTGCGGCTCCTTCACAGCGAAGGCGCCGAAGAAAAGGCAACACGAAAAACGGGCTATGGGTGGGTACGCAACGGCGTGGCGATCGACGATGCCGGCGGTCTCTACATCGCATCTCAGAATCACATGCACAAAGCGGTGTGGACGGGTTCGCGCTTGTCGACGGACTCCGCCGACGGCGCCTGGACCGCGCGCTACCTCAACAGTTGGACCCATGGCTCGGGCGCCACTCCGAGCTTGATGGGGTTCGGTGACGAAGACCGCTTTGTTGTCATTACCGACGGCGAGCCCCTGATGAACGTCGTGCTTTTCTGGCGCGACGGCATCCCGGAAGGTTGGTCAGCACCCGAAGGCGCTCCGGACCGACGGATCGCCGGCATGCTTCCTGCCCATATGGGCGACCCGGATCTGGAGAAAATTCAGTCGGAGCAGTCCGTTGTCGTGGCGGACTACGGAGCACTGGTGGTCAATAACGTTCCGCGCAACCCGCCCTGGTATTTGCCCGCGCGTGCTCAGAGCTTGCTGGTGAGCTACCTGGGGAGCAATCCGCGATACCAACCCTACGGCGTGCAGAAGTTCGCTTGGGATCCGGAGCAGAAGGAGCTACGCCACGCCTGGGTGAACAAGGAAGTGAGCTCTCCGAGCTGCGTTCCTGTCGTGAGTTATCCGAGCGGTCGCGTCTACTTGATCGGCGCGCGCAACAACAAGTGGACCCTCGAAGCTTTGGAATGGGGCAACGGCCGAAGCGCTTTTCACACTGAAATCGGAGGCCAGCGCTACAACCCGCTGTTCTCGGGAACGGAAATCGATGACGCCGGGCATATCCATTACGGAACGCCGTGGGGCCGCGTTCGTCTGGTGCCGAGTTCAAAGTAGCCGAGCACAGGACATGACTTGGCGTATCGGATCAAAGCGAACGTTGAAAACCGATGCGAGCCCGGGGATGTCGATCGCGGGACAGTGATAGCCTGGCTACTTGGCGTTCGGGCCGCTTAGCCCTTCTGGGGTTGCCTGGTGGTGCTGAAGGATTTCGACCTGGTATCCATCGGGGTCGCTGACGAAGGCGGCGGTGACTGGCCAGTCTGCAAGGCGTTCGGGCGCCGAGATCGATTCTGCGCCCGCATCGATACAACGCTTGTAGAGGCCCTCGCAATCGTCGGTGCTGAGGTAGAGCTTCCAGAAGGCGTTGCCGTGGTCGATAGGGCCCTCGTGGTCGTGGTGCCAGGCCAGCTGGATCCGGTTGCCATCATCGCCCGACAACACGACCTCGCTGACGTTCGGGATCTCCACGCGGTGGGTGATCTCGAGCCCAAGTACAGTTTCGTAAAACTCAACGGACTTCTCGAGATTGCTGACGTTGATGCAGTACTGGTCGACACTGGTTTTCATGGGGCTGGAATCCCCTTTCTAGATAATTTCGCCCGCAGATCGCGGACGGTAATGCAAACGATACTGTAGATTTCGGCTATCCCGCGCCCGGCGGTCCTGGGTGTCGTTCCCGTTATCCGTTTCGCCAATCCGGGTGCAGCCCCAACTCAAGGCAAAGGGGCTGGGCCAGAACAATTTTGCCGTTGTATTTCGCCGCATGGTCATTGCTGGCTAGCCAGGCAATGACCCGGCCGGGGACTTCCACCGGCGCCCCCACCGCGTACTTGGAGAGTTCCCCATCGGGATCGTTGAGTTTCATGGCTTCGGTCAGGACGAAGCCCGGCTCGAGGTTCACGAAGTTGACCCCGGCGCCAGCGTGCTCGATGGCGAGCACGCCCGCCATACGGAGCAAGGCTGCCTTGCTGGCGCCATAGGCAAAACCCCAGCCGCCGCTTCCAGTGGGCGCGGGTGGGTCGCTCAAGGCGGCGTTGGAGATCATGTTGACGACGAGTCCCCGGCCGCGCCCGAGCATATGCGGAAGCACTTTCTGAGTGAGGTAAACCTGGGCCAGCAGGTTTGCTTGCAGCAGCGCGCGGGCATCTGTGAGATCGAGTTCGAGAAAGGGGCTCATATTCGCGGGTCCGATATAGATGGCATTATTGAGCAGGACATCGATCCGTCCCCAGCGATCTAGGGTCGCCTCGACAGCGTTCTGCATCGAGGCCTCGTCGAGCAAATCCAGGTGCAAGGGCAGGGCCCGCTGGCCCGCAGCCTCAACCCTGGCAGCGGTAGTTTCGACGCTTCCGGGTAGAGGTCGCCCGTCCGCGGTCTCGCCTTCGCGGAGCGTGCGCGCAGTCACCACAACATCGAAGCCCGCTTCGGCCAAGGCGATAGCCGAGGCTCGTCCGATACCCCGGCTGGCCCCGGTCACAAAAGCAACGAGCCTCTTTTCATTTGATGCTTTCACTGCCTCTCCTCCTCGGTGGGCACCTCGTCGCAAACTCTAGCCCGGCGCGCCCATCTACGGGGGCGAGACCGACGACCGACTCGATCCCCGTTCGCTCGGGAAACTGCGCGGCCATCATGCCGGATAGGCGGGCGCCGACAACTTCGACCGGGATCTCAAGCGGGAGGATGGTTTTGCCTCCTCTCTTGGCGAGGCTGCTCGGGCCGAGATACGCCCCGGCGAGGATCACGGAAAGGACACTGAACGTCACGCTCTCGCGCGATTGCTTTCGAACGGCAGTGGGCCTCTGGAAGCACGGAGAGATCGTCGGGGTCCAAGAAGCCCCTCTCCGGATGTGTTTCAGGAAGGCCGCGTGTTCAGAGTTGGGGCTGTGCGCGATGGGGGCACTGGGGCGGGGCTGGCTCTCTCAATCTCTCGCGGAAACACTTTCTTGACCCTGAAGTTGCGATTCCGACGGGATCCATCCTGATGACACTGAAGGCCGCGTGGGGCGGGGGGCTGTGGGGTTTGCCTTGCTGTTGACGAGGCTGAAAACAAATGTCACTATTCGAGACATATTATTATGTCCTTACCAAGGACACAAAAGAAAAGGCTCTGAGATGGTTCGACTTTCTGATCTGCCGGAGTACGAGCGCGAGCATCTGCTGGTCAAGTGCGTGCCGCCGCTCGGGCCGCCTGCCTGGGTGGAAAAAGCTAAGCCATTGAAGGACAGCCGAATTGCTCTGATTACCACCGCGGGCCTCCATTTTCGCGACGATGAAGCGTTCGAGTTCGCCGATGCGAGCTTCCGGGCGATTTCGGGGGATGAAGACGCGGGCAATCTCGTCATGTCTCACAGTTCGGCGAATTTTGATCGGAGCGGCTTTCAGGAGGACGTGAATCTGGTCTTCCCCATTGATCGCTTCAAAGAGCTTGTAGCGAACAAAGTGATCGGTTCGCTGGCCAGTATTCACTACAGTTTTATGGGTGCTGGCCTACTGCCTGAAGTTTACGAAAAGACCGTTCGATCGCTGGCCGGTATGTTGAAAAGGGACAAAATTGACGCGGTCTTTCTCACCCCGGTTTGACCCAACTGCACTCGCACCGTGAGTGCGATTTCTTACTACCTCGAATCCGAGGGGATCATGACGACGGGCATCAGCCTGGTTCGCGAGAACACCGAGTCCATGCAGCCGCCACGCTCGCTGTGGGTGTCTTTTCCCCTGGGACATCCGCTGGGTAAGCCTGGCGATTCCCTTTTTCAACACCAGGTCATACGTCATGCACTGGATTTACTCGAGCGCCCGGTTGGGCCCGTGCTGGAAGATTTTCCGCTGGATGTACCTCACGTCGAAGTCGATCATGCGCCTGCCTGCCCAATTAGCTTTGCCCGACCCAAGATCGACGAAAGCACCTGGCAAGCGAAATTGGCCAATGAATTGCTGTTGTTCAGACCGTGGTATGACGTTAGTAGGCGACGCCGGGGACGGACAACCGTGGGCGTATCAGAATCCAGCATCGATGAAATTCTGGAGCGTCTAGCCCAGTGGCTCGATGATCCGGATGCGCCGCTGCCGAATTTGAAGTGGCTCAAGCATGCCATTGAAGATGCCAAGGCCTACTACAGCGAGTCGTTGATCGCGCAGCCTGGAGATTATCCCGCCGGTCAGATTCAGCAGCAGTTCTGGGGACAGACGGTACTGGGTGAGGGGCTCAAGGAATTCTATGAATACTGCGTGAGTAGTCCCAAGTTGGATGTCTATGCCCGCTTGATAGCTACCCGGGAGGCTATAGGGGGCTCAACTGGCAGCGACAACACCATTCACAAATCGATGGAAAACGGAAATTGGATGAGAGAGACCCATGATTGAAATTATTCCGATGAAAGAAAAATTCGGCGCTGACATTGTCGGTGTCGACCTGGCCGGCTGTTCAGATGATGACTTTGACTCCATCTACCGGGCATGGCTGGATTACGGTGTACTGCGGTTTCGGGGTCAGGAGCTGGATGAGAACGGCTTGCAGCTGTTCAGTCAGAGGTTTGGTCCGCTTGAGGAAATGCCCTACGGGCGCTTGCCCGAAGAACTCAAGAAGTTGATCAAGAATATCTATGTCACTGTGATTTCCAATATCGTTGTAGAAGGTAGGCCGCTAGGCGGGCTTGGCAGCGGGGAGTCCATGTGGCATTCCGATATGACTTACGTCGATACCCCACCCCCCGCCAGCCTTTTACTCGCCGAGGAAATCCCTGCCAAAGGTGGGGATACCTGGTTCGCCGATCAGTACGCAGCATACGATGCGCTTCCGGAGTCTCTCCAGAAACGGATAGGAAACCTCGCGATCAAGCACGATGCAGCGCACAACAGTGTTGGCGAGCTACGCCCTGGTTTTGAACCTATTGATAGTCCACAGAGTGCACCCGGTGCAGTGCATCCCATTATCAGTACACATTCTGAGACGGGCAGAAAGTGTCTATATCTCGGTCGGCGCGAATGGGCTTATGTGGTTGGGCTCGAATTGGCTGAGAGCGAGATGCTTTTGGACGAACTCTGGCAGTACGCGACCCTCGAAGAAAATGTTGTTAAGCAGTATTGGCGAGTGGGTGACCTGATCATCTGGGACAACCGCTGTGTGTTGCATAGGCGGGACGATATCGATCCCAACGATCGGCGGTTGTTGCGGCGTTGCCAGGTACTCGCCCGACCCGACTGGTGGCAGCATGAATCCAGAAGCAGTTGATGGACGTACCGCCCGGCGTGAGAAGAGCCGCCAGCAGATCATTGACGCGATGGTGGAACTCGTTACTGATGGCAAGCATGATCCCACCGCCGAGAACGTCGCCAGGATCGCCGGCGTCACCATGCGCACGGTCTTTCGCCACTTTGAGGATATGGACTCTCTGTACCGCGAAATTATTGTGGATATCGAGACCCAGACCGAGGCTCTCCGAGTGCCATTTGACCCGGATAGGGATTGGAGACCGCAGTTTGACGAGTTGGTCTTGAGGCGCACCGGTATTTTTGAAAAATTGATGTCGCAAATACTGTGGACCCAGTCGTCGCGCTACAAGTCCGAAGTTGTTGATACTGATGTGCAGAAATACGCGAAGCGGATGCGACAAAGCCTGCGCAGGACGCTTCCCGGCCATTTCGTGGCCGATGTCGAGGCTTTTTCCGCAGTGGAAGCAATGTTGAGTTCGGAAATATGGATCCGGCTACGTCGGGATCAACGTTTGTCTGTCAAGAGAGCCACCGGTGTTATCCAAAAGGCGACAGCTGCAATTCTGAAAGATTCGGGGCTGTAGCTCCGCACCGAACGCGCGCGCCGCGTCATTCAACGGACAAACCGTTGGGTTGGCTGCCCGCCTCGTTTCGGCTCAGCGTCCGCTGGCGGACTTGGCGCGGGCTTGGGGGGCCACGGTCGTCGAATCACCCTCTGGTTCAGTCCGCGAAAAGGGCTCTGTCACCAGAGCATGGGCTTCTAGGGATTCGCCCAGCGCGCAGCGGACCACCGCCAGGGTATCATTTTGGGCACCCACGATCGTGTTCAAGAGATCAGGAACCTGGTGTAGGGCAGCCAGCTTGAGCCAGGAAGGCTCGCCTTCCAGAGGGCGAGCTTCGCCTCGGGGTTCAGGGTGATCCAAAGTGGAGTAAAGAGTGGCTCCTTGGACCAGGAGGGCGGGCCGAACCGCGAATTGCCATGAGGGAGTGGACGTCGAACCGAGCTCGGGATCGCCGAAATTATAAAAACCGAGCTGAAGCCATGCTCGTCTTCGGGTTCGTCTCTCGGCTTTTTCGCCGGATCTGGGTTCGGGAAAGTCAGCCGAATCGAACCCTCGAGGAACTCATCGGCCCAGGCCTCGACGGCCACAGCGGCCAGTCGATCGCTGAGGTTGTGCCAGAACGTTTCGAGGTCAGCGGCCGATCTCGCGATCTGACGCGACAATTCTTCGATCCGGGCCATTTTTGCTTCGACCACGGAGACCGGGGCTTGGGTTTTCTCTGTCACAGTATTTTCCCATCACTGATGAAGTTTCCGAGGCAGCAGTTCACCTCGGGTTCGCCGTTCCTTCTCAGTCTTCGTGATTGTCTGGTGCATCCGGCCCGGGAGGCCCAGGATTGATTTGTCCGCTCGGAACGAAATCATCGGACGGGAAACCCACTTCCCGATCCTCGAGGATTTCGACATCTCCTTCCGTATCGAAAAAGAGTCCGTCGTTCTTATCCCAGTCCTCTTCGTTCTCCACCATTCCCGAATGATCGCGGTAGGTCGATCCGTAGGCGTCCTGAAACGTGTCGTCATTGTGGGGCCGAGTGCCGTCATTCAGGCTCTCGTGTCCTTCGGGTCTCGGGTCGAATACATTCATCATTCGGATGTCTTCATGCTCGAGATTGTGGCAGTGGAAAACGAAGGGCCCAGTGAACGTTCTGAACTTCATCAGGAACTCACTGGTCCCATTGGGTTCCAGGACCGACACATCGACGTTATATCGATACTGGGGGGGCGGGCGCTTTCCGTTGTACTTGATGATTTCATGAGCCTCCAGATGAATATGAACGGGATGCCACCACCCCCCCCGAGCTATTTTCGAAGATCCATCGTTCGGCGCTATTGAGGACCGGAGATGCATTGGTCGTCCGAGGACTGAAGAAGTGATTGTTGATTTGCCATGCTCCATTTCTGCGGACGAACTTGAAATACCGAGTCGCTCTGACCTCGCTTTCCTGGATTCGATCGAAGGGTCGCAGGGGGGTGCCGACGTCAACAGTGACATCGCTGTTCCGTCGAGGCCCTTTGACGACGAATTTCATGAGCGGGGTCCGATTCCGGCGACTGATGCCCTTGGGCCCGCGTCCGTCCTTTTGAACCATCAGGTTTTCCAAAAAGACTTCGTCGGGGGCGTCGCTGAAATCAACCACTGCATCCACGCGCTGGGCCATGGCAAGGGTGAACTCTCGGGTCGCGATGGCTTCAGGAAATTCCCAGGAGTCCTGGCCGAGTTGGATGAAGCCCCCGTGGCTCAAGCGGAGATGGTAGATCCGTGCATTTGAAGCGTTGAGGAAGCGCAGTCGGTATTTTCGGCGTTCAACCTCGAAGTAGGGCTGTACCGTCCCATTGACGGTAAAGACATCCCCTAATCTTCCATTGTGGTCCAGGAAATTGTAGGGGAGCTCGGTTCACGTTGAGTCAAAGTCCGAACCGAATGGGGTCCACGCGGCCTGTTGGCCCAGGGTGTCCAGTCCCCGCGCGTAGGCCTCGCCCGAGCGCGCGAAGCCTTCGGCGAGGGGGAACTCTTGCGGCCGGGAGCGGGCAAGACGGCCAAGGACGCGTTGGTTTCGCGCGAGCACGAACGTGCCGTGAAGCACCTGGTACAGAGGGCGCGGGTCGGGTCGAATCGGCGCCGAGTGAATCGCCTGAGGGTTTTCCAGCAGGGGGGTCGTGGGCCATCAGGGCATTCAGGGCCAAGTGGGAAGTCTCGTGGATGATGTGCTCGATCAGGTAGGGCCCGAGGGCGACCCCGTCCTCGGGCAGTCGAACATAAATCGCTCCGAAAACACGGGGAGAACTCAATGCGGCGATTCCGCCGCCCTGGAACAATTTGCAGCGGGTGACATGCTCGATGACCTCGGCATACATATCGGCGTCCGCCTCCTCGATGAGTTGGAGAGCGTTCGAATAGACGGTATCCACGATGGAGAGATCGGTCTCCAGCAGCGGCTGCACCTGTGTGTCGCCTTCCCGATGCCGGTCCGTGGGCGGCTTGCGGATTTCGGCGACGAACGGCTCTTCCCAATGCTCTTCGAGAATTGAGCCAAGACGAAAGCGAGAGTCGAGAAGATCTTTCCGGCTCATGCTGCAAAGCCACTGAAGCGCGTCCAATACCGAATCAGAGGATTCGGAGCGAAAGGCATTGGCGATGCGCGAAAGGCCGGAAAAAAGCGCCGGTGAGAAGCGTTTGGATGGATCCAGAGATTCAATTCGCTCGTGCAGAAGGGGCACTTGGGCTTCAAGTCCTGCCTCCGCGTGCTCGATTGCTCGGATCAACTCTTGCTTGAGGAGTCCCCGATAGCTCCTGCCCAGCTGACGGGCGCCGGCGGCATCGGGAGCGACCTGCCGGGCGCCGGGGTTCAGGGAGGCGAGTGCCGATTCAGCATCGGGCGAAAAGGTCAATCAGAAATCCTTCGGCCGCGAGTCGGCCAAGTGGGCGGATCGAGCGCGGTTCGCTTGCTCTCCGGGAAGTTACTTCGTTCTCCGTCGCTCTGGAACACCGTTGCCAACGCGAGGGTGGAGAGTTTGGGGGGGCGCGAATCTTGGTGGAGGAGTGGATGCTCTTCCAGGACCTCGCCTACGTCGCCTACCTCGCCTACCTCGCCAATCTCGCCTATGCGGAGAAGGTTCGCTGGAGATTGTTGCCCCTCCTTCTACTGAATGGATTCCTTCGGCTCTATAGTTTGCCGGGCCACTTCATATTATGATCCAAGAATCAATAGAAGGAGAGAGCATCCATGAAACCTGTCTGTCTTGTGGTCGGTGCGGGAGCCGGAATCGGGGGGCATGTGGCGCGGCGTTTTGCCCGCGAGGGGTACCACGCGGTCCTCTGTCGACGCAGCGATCAGGCGGGTCTCGATGCCCTAGTGGCGCAAATAAAGGAGAGCGGGGGGCAGGCCTCTGGATTCCTGCTCAATGCTGTCGAGCCCGATGCCATCGAGGATACCGTGGGCCGGGTGGAGGCCGAGGTCGGGCCCATCGAGGTCGCTCTCTACAACCTCGGTGCGCAAATCGGCGATCGCTCCTTGGCGAACACGAGTTACAAGGCCTTCGAACTCGGCTGGCGGATGGGGACCTTGGGTCTGTTCCGATTGGCGTCGGCGCTCTTTCCGCGAATGGAAGAGCGAGGCCGGGGCACTCTGCTGGTGACTTCGGCAACTTCGGCGGTTCGGGGCAACGCGGGGCAGCACTCGCATGCTTCGGCGATGGGGGGCCGACGGATGCTGTGCCAGTCGCTGAACGCCGAGTTCGCGGCCAAGGGCGTCCACGTGGCCCACGTGATCATCGATGGCGCAGTCGACGCCCCCGATACCCTGGGCAAGATGTTGGGGCCCGAGGCTTTCGCGAAGCTTAGGGAAACCCGGGGGATGGAACACGACGGGCTCATGCTCCCGGAGAAAATTGCTGACAGTTATTATCACCTGGCTCAGCAGCACCGATCGGCCTGGACCCACGAGATGGACCTGAGAGCATTTTCCGATCTGGCCTGGTGGAACCACTAGAACCAGCGGCCATCGGCGTCGCGAACGAAGGACCCTCAGACCCTCTCGTCGAGGCGGGGGGCGGGACTCCCAAGACTTCGCCGTACTTTACGCCGCGTCCGGTTGCGTCTATTTTTACCGAATGGAATTGCAGTCCAAGCCGCCGATTCTTCTGGAGGCGCTGATCGAAGACAGGGCGGAGGTAGCCGGGATTTTCGCCCGCGCCGCTCCCTACACTCCGTTGGGGGGTTGGTTTCGGCCCGACCTCCCGGGTGATGAAGCCAGTAGCCCCATGTGGTTTCAGAACGATTGGGTTCATGCGGACTTCTCAGTGCAGGGGGCTGATCTCTTTTTTCGCAATCCCCGGTTGATCGCGGCGGCCCAGGAATTCTACGCGGCGGAAGTCGTTGTCCCCCGAACGATCTACGTGAACTTGATGGCGGCCATCGCCGAGTGCGGCCCCGCTCATACCGATAACCCCACTTTTCGTGGCCGCGACAGGACGAACACCCCGATGATGCTGCTTCGATCGATGCTCTGGTCGGGACTCTTTGAGCGTTGGTACGTTCGTCAGGCGACTTCGATCTGGTGGATGAATGAGGTCCAGGGCGGCGGCCTTTGCTACTGGTCCGACGGGCCCGACCAACCGCCCCGTCGGCACCACGAATCCATGGCGAACACGGCCCTCGTCGGTGATAACCACGGGATGTTTCACCAAGTCGAGCCGGTGGGTCCCTTCGGCGGCGGGACTCTTCGCGTGCCGGGGAGCGCGGAGCTGGGCCCGGTGGACGATGGGAGCGGCGACTGGGCGGTGACCCACGAGGGCAGCGAACTGTTCAGGGCTCCCTTTTCGGCGTACCGAGCGAGCGTGCTGTGGAAAGCGGATGTCTATGCGAGCGAGGCCGAGCGTCGAGAAGTGGCTCCGGATCTTCTCTCCCTCGCCGATGTCTGCCGGATCTTCAACGAGGACCTCGCGACCCGCGGCGCGACCCTGCGCGTGGACTTGGCGACTATTCGGGATCCCACCCTCCCCGGGGAGCTCGCGGTTGTCTATCCCGAGGCCACGCCGAAGGCTGCGGGGAGGAGTATGTTCGATCCGAACTGAGCGCGATTCGGGCGGGCGGGGGCGATCCTCCACGACTCGTGCGGATGCCAATCTCTTCAGGCCGACTCCGTTGTCCCCTGGAGGCGATCGCGAGGTCCCGCGCATGCACGCGGGTTGAAAACGGGGATGTCCCGGCAAGCGCCCCCCAGCGCTTCCCGGGACGAGTCGAGATCGAGACACGAAGAGCTAGAGGCTTGTGCGTGGAACCGCATAGCTTCTAGAACG
>DUCH01000366.1 GCA_012959865.1 Myxococcales bacterium
GGTGTAGGAATTCCCCTCGCCAGTGAACGAGAAGGCCCCGAAGCCCGAGGCGCCCGACATGATCATCGACGCCGAAGCGGGAATCGCCATGAGTGCGGTTGCCAGCGCCAGTGCCAGCGCAAGTGAAAGAAGAACCAAACCCTTGGTGCGTTGCACGAACGTCTTGGAAACGGCCCGTGTGTCGATTGCCCTTCGCATGTTCCCGACTCCCTACTTGAATTGCGCGATCTGGTTGTGCCGGGCGGCACGAAAGCGGGGCATTTTCCCCGCCAAGCGTCCGCCCGCCCATTCATTTTTTTGGCTCAATACAATGACCCATGGCTTGATCACCCCAGTGAGGATTTCTTTGGATGGGTTGTTTTCGCCATGGCCCCCTTATGTGGTTCCCGGCTTGCCCCTGTGTCAGAACTTTTCTAGAAGGCGTTTGCTTCGGATCCCGGAGCGCTCAGCGCCAGTAGAACTGACCAACGCCCGCCCAGAATTTCGCACTGAGCGGATTCCAGGCAGACTGCAAACCAGGGCGCGCCTTCGTTCAGCGAGTTCTGGCTTCTTTCTCGGACTCTCGGCCTATGCGCGGCAGGCGAATTCGTTCTGTACGGCCTTTGAAATCCCTATTCCGCCTGTCACTGGAACCCGCTCATTTTTACCTCCTTGCTGGAGGTTGGGGATTCGGGGCTGCTCTCCTGGCGGTTCCACACATAATCGCCCCCGACTACGTCGCCGAGTACGTCGGCTGGCAAGCAGGAAGTCCGTTCCAAGTGGAGCTCGGGTTTGCCAATCTGGGTCGCGCTCTGCTGGGAATCCTGAGTATTCGGTTTCGTGGGACCTTCTGGGTTGCTCCAGTCGTAACCAACTCGGTGTTCGGCCTGGGGGCTGCATACATCCACCTCCGCGAGATCTTTGAGCACTCAAACTACTCACCGGGAAACGCAGGGCCTGTCTTGGTCCTGGACATCGTCGTTCCAGTGGTCGCAATCGCCCTATTGGTCGGCTACCTCCGCAAGCGGAGCGGGGAGTCTGCCGCCTAACTAGGCGCCGCAGCCGAGCGGGTGAGGTGTGGCTTTCGGGGGTAAACCCGGAGCCGTTTAGAGCCGGGAGCCGTTACCGGTGCCGCTCTACGCCGCTTGGTGCATCTCGCCGACCCAAGCGACTGCTTCCCTGATCATTGTTCACGCTTCCCGCGACGGGACTCCCCGTAGGGATTTAGCATAACGCCCAGGCTCGGGCGTTGTGCCAGAACCCAGCTTGAATGTCCTATCCCCCATCCCCGCTCTAACAATGGAGAAACGATCCCTCCAGCAGGCGAAGGAACTTTCGCGCAACCCGGCCTAACGGACTGGGTTGATCCTGTAGCCCCCGACGACCGTGAGCGCTCTTACCCGAAATGGCTTGGCGAATTTCAGGACACCGGTTCAGCGGCTTACTCCGTGCCCGCCGAACGCATCGAAGCCAGCTCTCTGCCCCTGTCGCGTTTCCGGGGGACCCGTCCGAGAGGGCCGGTGTGAGCGTGGCTCGTCGCACTTCTTCGCCGGGTCGTATTTCTGCGGCGGAGGATGCTCTGGGCCGCGCGAGGCGGCGGTTGCCCTGGGCCCCTGTCCACCCTTGCCACAATTGGCAGTCCATGGCCACTTACTCCCGCCCAAGACACATACAGCGTCCCCGACAAGGGAGACGCCACCGAGGAGTTCTGCATGACTCGTTGCTTGGCCACCGACCGCAACCGACGGCTGCCCCTGGGCGCCCGGCTACGCTGGGCCCTTGTCGCCCTGCCCCTACTTTCATCCCTCGGACTGATCACCGAATCAGCGTGGTCCCTTCCCTACGCCATTGCTCCCGGCGCCACTTTCGATTCCGTTTCGGCTCCGTCCGTCTCCTTGACAGGCAGCTTTGAACTCGCGCCCTACGGCTTCTGTACGATCCCCTGCGAACCCGATGCGTACAGGATGGACAATGTCGTCCTGGCTGCTGGAGGCGAGACGCTCTCCAGCGGAATCGTCGAGCCCATCCCCGGGAGCCCGCTCGTCCTTCCTCCAGCCTTCGAGATTCTTCCCGACGAAAGTGTCGTGACCGGCGAGTTCCCCATCCAGCGCACGATCACCGCCGAGGGCCCCCTGACCGGCGACCCCCACGGCCACAACTACTTTGAGGACTTCAGCGAACTTCTCTTCGGCCCGCTGGTTTTGATGTCGGGCGACCCCCGAGAAGTTCTCTTTTCCAGCCCTCGTGGCGAGTGGCCGATCGAGGTCACGCTTGTCTACGAGGTGATCCGAAGAACCGGTACCGCGCTCTCGGGAAACGACGGGAGCGGAATTTTCTCTCTTCCCGAAATCGTCGACGTGCAGAGTGAGACAATCGGCCAGGTGATCTTCACCGCGCATCCGGTTCCCGAGCCCAGCACCGGCCTACTCGTTTTGATCGGGATGCTTGGGCTTGGCTGGCGGCGCACCGGTTCCCGGCGAAGCCCGGCGGTCGGATCTCTCCCGGCACGAACCTAACAGGGCGCCCATACCCACCCCATCCCCCGCCCCGCCCCGCCCCGCCAGAATCCGGCTCCAACGGCCTACCCACGATGCGCGGACTCACGCCTACTCTTCGAACAGCATCAAGATCGATGCAATCAGGAAACCGGCCGCCCCCATGAAGGCCCGAGGCGATCTTCGACACCCAGCTTCTCGAGCCGGCATACCCGTTGACGGCGTACAAAAGAAAGCGGCGGCCCGTAAACGGACCGCCGCTTCATGATCATCATTCAACCGAATTATGCGGGCTGAACGCTCGTTGCCTCGGGGCCCTTCTGACCCT
>DUCH01000367.1 GCA_012959865.1 Myxococcales bacterium
CGCTGGGCGGGCTTTGACGGACTGGTTTTCGACGGTCGCTCGGAGGCGCCCGTCTACGCGTTCATCGAGGATGGCGAGGTTTCCCTTCGTGACGCCTCCGAGGTGTGGGGCCAGGGCATTCACGCCACGGTCGCCTTCTTTCAGGAGCGCTACGGAGCGAAGAATCTGTCGGTGAACGCCATCGGACCGGCGGGCGAAAATTGTGTGCGCTTCGCCGCCCAGGTCAACGAGGACGACCGGGCGTTTGGGCGCGGAGGCACGGGCGCAGTGGCGGGTTCCAAAAACCTCAAGGCCATCGTGATTCGAGCGAAGCAGCGCAAGAGCGACGTGCCGGATTCCGATGCATGGAAAACGGTTCGCCGCCAAGCACTGGATACGATTCGGGACGAAGCCAATATCACGAGCCCCAAGAAGGGCGGCCTTTCGGTCTACGGCACAAACGTTTTGATGAATGTCACGAATACCATCGGGGCGCTGGGGACCCGAAACAGCCAGGTGACGGCCTTCGGGGACAAGGCCGAACTGATCAGTGGCGAATATGTCGAGCAGAATCTGCTGGTCGGAAACCCCACCTGCCACGCCTGCCCGGTGGCGTGCAAAAAGGAAGTCGAGATCAAGGATGGGCCTTGGGCGGGGCTGAAGATGGAGAGCGTTGAGTATGAGCCGGCCTGGAGCCTGGGTTCGAACTGCGACAACGCCAATGTGGCCTCAATCGCGAAGATCATCGATCAATGCAACGACCTGGGCATGGACCCCATTGAGCTCGGCAATGCATTCTCCATGTGGATGGAGGCTACCGAGCGGGGTTGGGTGCCCGAGGGCCAGGGTTTGGTCTGGGGGGATGAGGCCAGAATGGTGGAGTTGACCGAGGCTATCGCGGTGCGCCAGGGCGCGGGCGAAACCCTCGCCGAAGGGCCGGCCCGAGCCGCTGAAAGCGTCGGACACCCGGAGATCGCCATGACGGTCAAGGGTCAGGCGGTGGCGGCCTACGATCCCCGGGGCCTGAAGGGCATGGGGCTGGGCTACGCGACGAGCAATCGAGGTGCCTGCCATCTGCGCGCGTACGTGGCCGCCGCCGAGTTGGGCGTAGTCCCCATCGAGACGGATCCACTGGCTTGGAAAGGAAAGGGCGAACTCGTGAAGACGTTTCAGGATCTCCATGCGTTCTCTGACAGTCTCGACCTGTGCAAATTCAGCGCTTTCGCCGAGGGGGCCGAGGAGTACGCGGCCCAGTACGCGACTGCAATGGGGATCGCTTTCGGCCCCGAGGAGGTGATGCTCGCGGGCGAGCGCATCTACAACCTCGAGCGCTATTTCAACAATCGCGCGGGCATCGGCCAGGGATCGGATACGTTGCCCGCGCGTTTTACCGAGGAACCCTCCACCGAGGCGGGTTCCAAGGGGCACGTTTCAGAACTCGCGTCCATGCTCGAGGAGTACTACGCGGTTCGGGAATGGGACCAGGGTGTCGTCCCCCAAGAAAAACTGCAGGCCCTGGGCATCCTCTGAGCGATGCGAGTTTCGTTCTACGCGACCCTTGAGCCCATCGTGGGCCAACGCAAAGTCGAGATCCCACTTCCCGACGGTTCCCGGGTCGGGGACCTGGTGGACGCTCTGGTCGAGCGCTGGCCAGGGCTTCGCGAGCACCTTTTGGACGACGAAGGGCAGCTCTCGCGCCGGGTCAACGTCTTCGTGGAAGGGCGAAACGCACGCTGGCTTGAGGGACTCGAGACTCCCTTGGAGCCCGATCAAACCATCGATGTCTTTCCCCCGGTCGCCGGCGGCTAAGCTGGGCGGGTTCCGCCTAGGCGTCCCGCCTTCGCCGCATCCCGAGCATGACGAGTCCGCTTCCCAGCAGCAATACCGTACCGGGTTCGGGCACGATAGTGGTCTGTACGGTGAAGTTCAGGCCCGAGCTGAGCGATATATTAACGGTGCTGCCCACGGCGAGTGACGTTCCCGCCGGGCTGTAAGTTGCGAAGAGATTCGTTGTGGTCTCGCCTGCAACGAGGGTGTTGATCACGAAGTCGAAGGTCGTCTTGACATTCACAAAACTGTCCGCGGTCACCGAGTCGGGCAGATCCGTTCCACCCTCGGCGAAAGCGCCCCCGCCCACCGGGTTCGGGATGAATGGGTTCGAGTTCGCCCCGATCCCAATTTCGTCGACTGTGGAGGATCCCAGCGACAACGCGAGCGCGAAGACGATGACATCGTTGGTCACGAAGGAAATATCGCCGTCGCTCAGGGACACGACTCCGCTGAGAGAACTCGGAATGCCTACCGGCAGCAAGGTTCCAACAATGCCCGGGTTACCAAGCTCGGATCCGGTGATGGCCACGGGGCCCGCCAGCGTATAGCCTAGCGCCTGAGCCGCAGAGCCCGCGGAGAGCACGATTCCTATCGTCCCAACCAGCAGGATCGTTGTGGATAGGGCGCGACTCGAAAGGGCAGTTGAGCGATGGAACCAGCGAGTAAGGTTTCCGTTCCGTCCGGTCGCACCGCCACTTTTAAGCGTCGGTGTATTCACTTGACTTCGGTCCTTTTCAGTCCGCTGAGGTCTCGCGGTGCCCCCAGCCGAGGGGCCTCGACTTATTCGTCGACTCGGCCGATCTTGTGGGGCGGATCCCTCCGCCTCATGCATCACAAATGTACTCGTTCCCATAGGACCCTCTTCCGTAGCGGCCATTGACCGCAGTCGAAAGCGTCCCCTTCCCTGCAGACCATCCTACTCGGATAAGTGGGTAGAAATCAAAGGAAATCGACACGCTGCCAGCGTTCGAATCGCAGTTACCGC
>DUCH01000368.1:0-857 GCA_012959865.1 Myxococcales bacterium
GCTCCCCCTTCGAGTAGTGCGGCGACTGCCCGGTGGTGGCCCAAGAGGCTGGCGAGGAGAAGGGGGGTCCATCCGGTGTCGGTGATTCGGTTGGGGTCGGCGTCGTGTCCGAGGAGGCGCTGGACGCCGGGCTCGTCCCCGAGCGAAATGGCCATATGAAGCGGAGTCCATCCATCCGACCGGGGGAGATTGGGATTGGCCCCCGCAAGCAGAAGCCTTTGTGCGATGTCGGCGTGCTGCCCTTGAACGGCCCGAAAGAGCGGAGTCGGGGTGCCTTCTCGGGCGCCATCGATCTCGGCGCCCCGCTCGACCAGGAGTTCAACGATTCCAGGTTGCCCTCCCGCCGCGGCAACGCCAAGGGGGGTGATCGCATGGGCGCCCCGGGCATCCACTCGGGCGCCCCGGGAAAGTAGGGCTTCGGCGATGACGACCGACCCCCCCTGAGCCGCCAGATGAAGGGGGGACCAGTCGGAAGTCATCAGCGCATTCAGCGAAGCGCCCGCTTCCAACAACGCTTGGGTGGCGGCCGCGTGGCCGTTTTGAACGGCGAGATAGAGTGGGGTGACGCCGGGCCGGCCCGGTGAACTCGCCGTAGCGCCGTCGATGGCGGCTCCTTCGCCCAGCAGCGCGCCAATCCAGAGTGGGTCGCCTCCCTGGGCGGCGGCGTGGAGTACCGTCCAGCCGTCGCGGGCCGCCGCTCTCGGCGAAGCGCCTGCGCGGAGAAGCGGCGCAGCCACGGAAAATTGCCGACGGCTCGCAGCCAAGTGGAGGGCGCTCCGTCCGTTCGGACCCGGCGCGTTCGGGTTGGCCTCCAGGGCGAGTAGGGCCTCGACGAGTTCAACGCGCCCCAGTTCCGC
>DUCH01000368.1:970-12637 GCA_012959865.1 Myxococcales bacterium
CGGAGGGCCGGCGCATCGTTTCGGCGGACCGCCGCGTGAAGCGAATCTTCTGGTTCGGGCTGGAACCCGCAGCCCGCCACACCCCCTATCAGGGCGACGAAGGCGCCTGCGATCAGGGCGGCGAAGGCCGCTTCGACGCCGAATCGGCGGCGGATCATGTTTTCATCTGGGCGAGGATGGCGGCGTGCAGGAGCGAATTGGTCGCGACGATTTCATCGCCCGCCGCAGGGACCGGTCCCCCGACGCTATTGCTCACGCGTCCTCCCGCCTCCTCGACCATCAGGCAACCCGCCGCGACATCCCAGGCATGGAGCTTGAATTCCCAGTAGGCATCGAGTCGCCCAGCGGCCACGTAGCAGAGATCGAGTGCCGCGCTTCCATCGCGTCGGATTCCCCGCGCGGCCTTGAGGACCTGGGCGAAGCGGGCGAGGTTGTCATCTTGGCTTTTGTGGACGTCGTAGGCAAAACCGGTGGCGACCAACGCCTCGCCGAAATCGACAGTGGTGGAAACCGAGAGCTTTCGCTCGCCAAGCCAGGCTCCCGCCCCGCGTGCGGAATAAAACAGTTCGTCGAGGAGAGGGTCGTAGACGACTCCGACCCGACGTGTTCCTCGGTACTCCACGCCGATAGAAACACAGAAACGCGGAAAACCATGGGCGTAGTTGGTGGTGCCGTCCAGCGGGTCGATCAACCAACGCCAGGGGCTCTCGTCGTGATCGCGACCACTGCCCTCTTCGGCGAGCACCGCATCGTCGGGACGTACGGCCTGCAAACCTTCGACGATCAGGGCTTCACACTCGCGATCGACCTCGGTAACCAGGTCGATGGAAGCGCTCTTGGTGTGAACGTCGAAATCGGTTTCGTAGCGTTGGCGTTGGATGGCCCCGGCCTGGGAAGCCAGATCGACGGCCAAATCGAGAACTTCGAGATCCTCGGCTTGCATGGCGGATCGCTGCATTGCTGACTCTCCGTCTTTATTGGGGCAGTCGATAGAAACGCCTGGCGTTGTCGCTGGTCCTTCTTCCGATTTCGTCGATCTCTACCCCGTGGAGCTCGGCGATCTGTTCACCCACTCGGGCAACCCAGGCGGGTTCATTTCGTTTGCCCCGATACCCTTCCGGCGCAAGGAAGGGCGCATCGGTTTCCACCATGATGCGGTCCAGAGGGATCGACCGCGCTACGTCGCGGAGTTCCTGGCTGCGCTTGAAGGTGACGATACCCGAAAACGAGACCATGAAGCCCGCGTCCAGGGCGCGATGGGCGAACTCGCGGGTTCCGGTGTAGCAGTGAAGAACCCCGCTGAGTCCCCCGTCGCCCTCGGAGCGCCAGATGTCGAGCATCTCCGCGTAGGCGTCGGGTTCATCTCCGCGAACGTGGATCGCGACGGGCACCGCGAGTTCGCGGGCCAGGTTCAACTGGCTGGCGAGCGCCTCACGTTGGACGTCGCGATTCGAGTTCATGTAGTGGTAGTCCAGGCCGCATTCGCCGAGAGCGACGACCTGGGGGTCCGAGAGCCACGTGCGAAGTTGATCGCGGATGGCCTCGTTGAACTCTGAGGCTTCGTGGGGATGGATTCCCACAGTGGCATGGATGTCGGCTTCGCCATGCGCCAACGCGACCGCGGCATGGTTGCCCGCGAACCCGTAGCCCGACCCGATGGCAACCATGGCGTCGACCCCGGCCTGCCGAGCGCGGGCAATGACTTCGTCGCGATCCTCCGCGTAGCGATCGGCGGTCAGATGGCAGTGACTGTCGAGCCACATAGGCGTGTCATCCGATTCTCTAATGTGTGCGGTGTTTCCCGGGCGGCCGGGCCTATTTTTTGGTTTCTTCGGTGGTCTCAAGCTCGATGCGGGGAAAGAGCGGTTCGCCCTTCTCGGTGGTAGCGCCCACTTGAATTCCGCCCCACTGAGCGCTTCCGGGCAACCGGGCCGCGTCAAGTTCGCCGGGGTGACCGATCCGGACGAGAATTTCGGCGGCTGTCTCGGGAAGGAATGGCGAGAGCATGACCGCGCTGATTCGAAGGGCCTCGCAACAGGTGTAGAGGGTGGTGCGGACCGATTCGTCGCCACCCTCCTGTTTGGCGACCTTCCAGGGTTCCCGGCGCTCGAGGTACCGGTTGGTGGCATCCACCAGGCTGAAGATGGACTCCAGGGCGCGCTGGGGCCGGGTGGCCCGCATCTCGCGATCGACTTCATTGACGATCCGGTTCGCGGTTTCGATGATTTCTTTTTCGAGATCTCCCGGCGGCCCGGGTTCGGGCACGCTCCCCCCGGCGAAGCGTTTGACCATGTTGAGGCTACGGCTGACCAGGTTGCCCAGATTGTTGGCCAGATCGGCGTTGATTCGAAGGATGAGGGAGTCCTGGGTGAAATTGGAATCGACGCCAAAGGACATATCGCGGAGCAGGTAGTATCGGAAAGCCTCGAAGCCGAATTTTTCTTTCATGGCCAGGGGCGAAATCATGTTCCCAAGACTTTTGGAGATTTTCCGGCCTTCGACGTTCCAGTAGCCGTGTACGTTGAGGTGTCGAGGTGGGTCCAGGCCGATCGCACGAAGCATGCAGGGCCAAAAGATCGCGTGCGGTTTCAGGATATCTTTTCCGACCACGTGTTCGGCCGCCGCCCAGAGAGCCGTGAAATCGTCGCCGTCCGGGTAGCCGATGCCCGTCAGGTAGTTGATCAGGGCATCGAACCAGACGTAACAGACGTAGTTCTCGTCAAAGGGCAACTCGATCCCCCAGTCGAGGCGGGTTTTGGGGCGCGAGATGCAAAGATCACCGCCCAGGCCGCTCTCCTCCTTGAGCATGGAGAGCACTTCGTTTCGGTAGCGCTCTGGACGGATGAAGTCGGGGTGGGCATCGATGTACTCGGTGAGCCACGAGAACTGTCGGCCCATCTTGAAGAAGTAATTGGATTCCGCGCGTTTTTCCGGTGCGCGTTCATGATCCGTGCAGAGGCCATTCTCGAGGTCCCGATCGGTGAGGAAACGCTCACACCCCACGCAATAGAGTCCTTCGTATTCTTGGAACTCGATATGGCCCGCATCGTAGACGGCCTGCAAGACGCTCTGCACCACGGCCTGATGGTCGGCATCCGTCGTTCGGATGAAGCGGTCATAGCGAATGCCAACGGCGTCCCATGTTTCTCGAAAAGTGTTCGCGTAATAGTCGGCAACCTGTTGGGGCGTTTGCTGTCTTTCGGCGGCCACTTCGAGGACTTTTTCGCCGTGCTCGTCGCTGCCAGTGAGGAAGAACGAGGATTCCCCCGCCAACGCGTGGTAGCGGGCGAGGGTATCGGCCAAGACCGTCGTGTAGGTATGGCCGAGATGGGGCTCGGCGTTGACGTAATAGATCGGTGTCGTGATGTAGAAAATCTTGCTCATGAATGCACTGCGCTCCGAATGGCGAACAGGCCCCTCTCCGCCGTCATTTGGCAGTTTGTATTTCGCCGAATCAACTCGCGCCGGCATCGCAGGACTGTTCGGTAGGCGTCGAGTTCGTCCTGAACCGAAGAGTGGCCCTGGCCGACCGCGTGGAGGATGCGTTCGCGGAGCCACTCGCAACTCACTGTGAGGAGTTCGTTCACCTGGCCCACCGTGACGTCTCGCTTGCCGCGGTATTCCTCCGCCCACACGAGGAGTTCGGGCATTCCCAGCGCCTGAATGCCATCGAGTCGCGCGACGATGGAGCGGACACTGTCGGGTTCATCGGGGCCTCTGAAATTTCGATGCGGCGGGGCGGGAAGGGGAACGCGGATGCAGCGCGAGCGAAGGGTGGGCAGAAGGCTGGAAATCGCGTTCACGGCCAGAATGAAGGAAGTCGCGGGCGGCGGTTCCTCGATCAGGCGCAGAAGGGCGTTCTGGGCATATTCGTTGAGCCAATCGGCGTCGGCGATGACTGCGACTCGGTGGCCGCTCGTGGGTGATGGTCGGCGCAGTGCTTTCTGGAGTGCCCGGATTTGCCAGACGGTGACCCGGGTGCCTGTGCTCCCCAGTTCCACCCAGAACAGGTTGGAGTGGTCGCAGACGTGGCGGTAGGCGGGTGCCTTGTTTTTTTCTCTCCCGTCAAGGGCGATGGGTTGGGCGCCGGTCGCCGAGCGCCGGCAGGAATCACAGGCTCCGCAGGGCCTCGGTCCCTGGGTGGGGCCTCCGCACACGATGCCCCGGGCGAAATCGAGGGCCGCTGTGCGGGGAGCATCTCCCAGCCCGGAGATCACATAGCCCGAGTGGATACGCTCGCTGGCGAGGCTCTTGGCTAAGAATGTAGTGGGGTTCTCGGCCACTGTGGGCATAGGGTCCGATACTAGCCCGGTCCGTCAAGCGGTTCAGTATCTGGGGCCAGATTCGATGAATTCGCCGAGTGTCCTTGCGTTGAGCAGGCTGAGGGTTCGGGGTAGGCTTGGCGGCTCGCCGGCCGATGGATTTGCGTCCGCCGATGGAAGGGTGATGGAAAGGTTTTTGGGAATGAAGGTGAACGTCCGTCTTTTTGGTTCATTGCGCGAGGCCGCGGGTTGCCCGGTACTCGAAATGGAAATTGCTGATGACGGCAGCGTGGCCGATCTGCGGGTCGCCTTGGGGCGCCGTTTTGCCTTGGTCCAGGAGTTGGGCGCACGCTTGAGACTCGCGGTCAATCTAGAACTGGCGAACGAGGACAGGGCGCTGAGCGAGGGGGATGAGGTGGCTCTGCTTCCCCCCGTGGCGGGTGGCTCGGGGACGCCGAAGCTCTTCACGCTATCCGATCGCCCCCTGGACGAGGCCGAGATCGTCGAGCGCGTGGCCGGACGCGATACCGGCGGCGTGGTGACCTTTGTGGGCACCGTGCGCGACCAGGCCCGGGGCCATGCCATCGAGTTTCTCGAATACGAAGCGTATCCCGAAATGGCCGAACGCGAGATGGCGAAAATCGCCGATGAGGCTGCGCTGCGCTGGCCAGGCACGCGGGTGGCCATCGCCCATAGGGTGGGGCATCTGGAAATCGGGGATGCGGCGGTGGTGATCGCGGCGTGCGCTCCTCACCGTGCGGAGGCTTTTGAGGCCTGTCGTTTTGCCATCGATACATTGAAGGTGACGGTGCCGATCTGGAAGAAGGAAGTTGCGGTGGACGGGGAGTACTGGGTGGACGACCACGCATGAGCGATCCGAAACCCGACCACGGCGGGCACCACCACCGAAAGGCGGCACCCCGGCAGGTGCCGACCGGCGTGATCACCGTGAGCGACAGTCGGACCCTCGAGACCGACACCGGGGGCGCCCTCGTCGCCGAGCGCCTGGAAGCTGCGGGACACCCGGTGGCCTTTCGCGAAATCGTTGCCGACGAGCCCGCTCAGATCCAGGCTGCGGTGGCCCGAGCGCTTGGCCAGGCTGATCTCGGCGCGATCATTCTGACCGGGGGTACCGGGGTCGCACCTCGGGATCAGACCCCCGAAGCGGTGGAGCCCCTGCTCGATCGGGTCGTGCCGGGCTTTGGTGAACTCTTTCGTTTTCTTTCCTACCAGGACATCGGATCGGCGGCCCTGCTTTCCAGGGCGCTGGCCGGGCTCGCTGGAGGCCGGGTCGTCTTCGTGATCCCCGGATCTCGGGGCGCGGTGGGCCTCGCCATGGACAAGCTGATTATTCCCGAGATGGGTCACTTGGCCGGCGAAGCCGTCAAGGCACGTTGAACGCGGTCAGGGTTGGGACCCCGGTCAGGGCTGGACGGACTGCAACTCGATCACCACGCGTTGGCCGACCCGCCAGCCGTGGGATTGCGCGTAGCCGGCGGGAACCTCGAGGACCCGGTCGGTGAGATTTCTGGGGGCGACGATGGAACCGTTTTCTCCGGGAACGTGAGCGACCCGGTGGCTGATGTCGACGACCCGATCGCCGTGGATCCAAACGATATCGATATCGAAGCGCATGCCTTTCATCCAGAACCTCGGAAAGCCCGGCTCATCGTAAGGGAAAAGCATGCCTCGGTCCCAACCCAGCGAATCCCGTTCGGCCAAGCCCCGGCTCTGTTGCTCCGGGGTCTGGGCAATTTCGAGAGCGACTCGCTGGCCCTGGATGGTGATCCACCCCTGAGGCGCCTGGGGCACAGCTTTCGATGGGTTGAGGCCTTCGCAGGCCGAGAGCGAGAGCGCGAAGAAGAGCGCGAAGAAGAGCGCGAATACTCGCAGCGGCATCCGCACCGGTATGGCCAGGGTGCCCCGGAGTCGGCTTGCCCTCATTTGTCTTCCGCGGGTGGCGTGTAGTAGTCGAAGTCCACCATGTTCTCTTGCACGTACTCGCGAAGGTTCTTGATCATACGGGCCTCGAGTTGGCGGACCCGCTCGCGCGAGACGCCGAATTCTTTGCCCATTTCCGCCAGGGTGCGGGGTTCGTCGGCGAGGATGCGCTCGCGCAGGATCCGCTGATCGCGCTCGCTGAGATTCGCCGCGAACTCATCGATCTGTTCGAGAAAGTTCTCGCGCAGCTGCGCGTCGCCCACCTGGGCCTCGGCGCTTTCGCTGGGCGTCGCAAAGCCATCGCCAACGGTCGCACCCTGGCTGTCTTCCCGGCGCGCCGGGGCATCGAGATAGGTATCGGGACGCGAGAGCCGATTTTCCATTTCGATGACGTCTTCCTCGGAGACATCGAGTCGTTCGGCGATAAGTTTGGGCTCGACTTCGAAGCCCTCGCGCTCCAGGCGTGCGCGCTCCTTGTTGAGTTGGAAGAAAAGCTTGCGCGAAGCTCGGGTCGTTCCCAGGCGAACGCTGCGCATGTTGTCGAGGATGTACTTGAGGATATAGGCGCGGATCCAATAAACTGCGTACGACGACAGCTTTACGCCCTGGTAGGGGTCATAGCGCTGCACCGCTTCCATCAGGCCGACATTGCCCTCCTGGATGAGGTCCAGGCTATTCGTCCAGGCACGGCGGTACTCCATTGCAATTTTAACGACCAAGCGCAGGTTTGAGACCACGAGTTTGCGGGCGGCGCTGACGTCGCCGTCCTCGACCCAGCGCACGGCCAGCGCATGTTCTTCTTCCCGGCTGATAGGCGCGTGATCGGAGAGTTGGGCCATGTAGTAGGAAAGGCTTGAGACCTGCCCCGGGGCGCTGGGGAGCGAGGCCGAATCATCGTCCGGCTGTATCGCGTCCAGGGGAATCGGGACGGGCGCCGACTCTTTTTCGAAAATCTGAGAACCGTCCGCGAGAAAGTTCGAAACCAGTTCGCCCGATTCCTCGGAATCGGCGGACTTCGGACCGTCGGGTGCATCCGTTTCGATCGGCGGGAGTACTTCGGGTTCCTTGCCGCTCACGTTCGATCCTCGGAACGCAGAAATCGTCGAGGGGAAAATTCCCCGGGCTCCCAGCGTTCTAGCGATAGCTCATCTTTGGAAAAACGCAGTGAGTCTAGCAAACAAGCGAGGCGGCCCCGGAAGGGGGCCGCCTCGCTCGGCGCTTCTCAAACTTCTCAGGGTTCTCGAGGACTCTGTGCATCGCTCTCCCCGGTCGAGGGAAAAGCGGCGACCCTTCAGGCAGTCCGAGACTTTTCGGTTTGCTCGGGTGTTTAGTCGGCGGGTGCGGCTTCGGGTGCGGCTTCGGCCGCGCCTTCGACTTTGAGGGAGCGGATGTGCGCGATGATGTCGGCGATCTGGTCGTCGGTCAAAGTCGGCCACGGCGCCATCAGGGGCGATCCGCCGAACTTCATTGCGCCGTTCTTGATGACCATCTGCAGATCCTCGTCCTCGCCATTGACACCGTTGCCGTTGGGGTCAAAAACGAACTCCCCCACGGTGAAGTCACGGGGCGGGGGTACCAGCACTGCACCGACAGGGCCATCGCCCTTGCCCGAGACACCGTGGCACGAGGAGCAGTTGGCGTTGAAGATAATTGCGCCGGCCGCCGGATCGCCAGCGGAGGCGTTGCTCGCGGTGGCAAGAAATGCCATTGAAAGTCCGACGAGCAGGGCGGTGAGATGGGAGTTCATGGAGTTCTCTCCTTAGGGGGCGAAGGGTCGTAAAAGCGCCCGATGCGGCGCCGAGACTAGGCCCGGCGGGGAGGGCAGTCAATCATACGTTTTGTTGCACCCGGCCCCGGATCCAGGCGACGAGCATGCGCACACCGACCCCCGTGGCCCCGTGGCGATGGTAGGGGCTGCGCCGGTTCGTCCAGCCGGTCCCGGCGATATCGAGGTGCGCCCACGGGGTCTCGCCGACGAATTCCTGAAGAAAGGCACCGGCGGTAGACACGCCGCCTTCCCGGCTCCCCGAGTTCTTGAGGTCGGCGATGTTGCTCCGCATCTCCCGGCGGTGCTCGGGGAGGAGGGGCAGGGGACACATGCGCTCGGAACTGATTTCCCCCGCGCGCTGGATTTCCTGCACGAGTTTCTCGTTATTCCCCATGGCGCCGGTGGCCCAGGGTCCAAAGGCAATCATCGCCGCGCCGGTCAGGGTGGCGAGGTCGATCATCGCAACCGGGGCGAAATGCTTGACCGCATAGTCCAAGGCATCGGCAAGAACGACCCGGCCCTCGGCATCGGTATTGGTCACCTCGATGGTTTTGCCCGCGCGGCTCTTGACGACGTCGCCGGGACGATAGGCGGTCCCGCTGGGCATGTTTTCTGCCGCGGCGATAATCCCGACCACGTGGGCGGGCAATTTGAGAAGCGCCGCAGCGCGCAGGGTGCCAATCACCGCTGCGGCTCCCGACATGTCGTGCTTCATGTCCTCCATGCCACCCGATGGCTTGAGCGAGATCCCCCCCGAGTCGAAGGTGATTCCCTTGCCGACCAGGCAGAGCGGACCGCCTTTCTTCTTGCTCGAGGCTCCCCGATGCTCGAGAACGATCAACTGCGGCGGGTTCGTGCTTCCCGAGCCCACGGCGAGAAGCGCCGAGAAACCGCCGCGCTCGAGTTCCGCCCCGCGAATGACCCGACAGGTCAATCCGGTTTCCCGCGCGACCCGGCGCGCCTCTCGAGTCAGGCCAGCCGGGGGGAGTTCGTTCCCCGGCGCGTTGGAGAGATCCCGGGCCAGGTTCTGGCATTCGGCGCCGAGGGTGGCTTCTTTCGCGCGCCGACGCAGGTCGCCGAGGTTTTCGGCGCGAGGGAAGAGCAGGGTGGTGGTCGGGGCCTGAGACTTTCGGGCTCGACCGCCGCGTCCGGCGTTCGTGGTTTTGAAGCGCTCGTAGCGGTAGGCGCCGAGAACCGCGCCCTCGGCGAGTGCCGCCGCGCAGTCTTCCGCGCGCAGTCCGCGTGCACGCGGCGCGAGAATCGCGAGTCGGCCGAGCTTGCGTTCTCGCGCTTCGGAAGCCGCGCCGCCTCCCAGGCGCCGCATCGCCTCGACGTCAAGATTTGCACTGGCCCCCAAGCCGATGAGCAGTACCCGCGCGGGAGCCGTTTTGCCCCCGGTGTTGGCCGGGTAGACGACCAGACGCTCATCGGGACGGCCGCGGAAGTCGCCGCTTTTCAGGACTCGTTGGATGACCCCCCCCCAGCCTCGATCCAGCCCGGCGACACCCGTGGGCAATCGCGGGTTCGTTCCGGTCGCCGGGGACGCTGCCTTTGGGTTCGCACTGAATACCGGAATGGCCAACAAATCCGTGGCGGCGGCGGTAATTTCACCGGTCTTTACGCTGATCTTCATTTCTCGAGGCTCCCTGGTTGGTCGCAAAGTCCGAACTCGGTGAGGGACCTGTCCCGCCACCGGTTGATGCACGTCTGACGCTTCTCTAAACTCATTCCATCGTCCCCCCGGCGTTCAGGATTGGCTGTCGGAGGGGCTTTTTTGTTTCGGGCGGCGGTGCTCCCCCAACTGCCGTCGGGCGGCGAGTGCGAAGCGGAAGACAAACGGCGGGCCCGGCGCCGTTGCGGGGAGGGTAGGGAGCCCAGACAATCCGGCCAGACCCATCGGTGGATTGAGGCAGTGGTTGGCTGGGGAGCGGTTGATCGCGGAGAGGGTCCTTGGGGACGGGGGACTGGGAAAGAGCGGCGGGCCCGAATCGGATCCCCGCCAGGCAGTGCTGAGGCGAGTCGATTGAACGGGGGGGTGGCAAAGTGGGCGGAGAGTTTCTGGATCTGGTTTCGCAAGCCGGTCTCATCGTCAAACTCGTGCTTCTGGTTCTTTTAGGCGCCTCGGTCTTCTCCTGGGCGCTGATTGCCTACAAGTGGCGCGCCCTGCGCGGCGGCGCCGAAGACACCGAGGCCTTCCTCGAGGCGTATCGGCACGACACCCTGGAGGTGGTTTTTGAGGCGGCCCGAGAACTCGGGCGGAGTTCGCTGGCCGTGATATTTCTATCGGGGTGCGAAGTCATGCAGCGGGGAGCCCAGTCCGAAGATCAGAAGCTGACCCCGGAGTTGGCGTCGGCTCACGCTCGGAAGCTCTCGCGTACTATTCAGTGGGCGGCGCGAAGCGAGCGGCAGCACGCCGAAAGAGGCCTCACGTTCCTCGCTACCGTGGGGAGTTCGGCCCCGTTCGTCGGGCTCTTCGGCACCGTGGTGGGGATCATCAACACCTTCCAGGGCATTGGGGCGGCAGGGAATGCGAGCTTGGCCGTGGTGGGCCCGGGGATGGCCGAGGCGCTGATCGCCACCGCAGTGGGGCTGCTCGCGGCCATTCCCGCCAGCGTGGCCTACAACGTCTTCATTGCTCGGATTGAAGAGAACAACGCGCTGACCGGGCTCTTCGCCCGCGAGCTTATCGAGGATTTCGTCCGGCTGGATGCGCGGGGAGCCCCGCAGGTTGGGGAGGCGGCCGAGTAGCCCATGCTGGAAGAGCATTTGACTCAGCGCCGACGGCCCCACGCGGAAATCAACGTCACGCCATTCGTGGATGTGATGCTGGTTTTGCTGGTGATTTTCATCGCCACCGCGCCCCTGATGCAGCAGGGCATGAACGTGAATTTGCCCGAGACCAATACCCAGGCGCTGCGGGTGAGCGACGCCCCCCTGATCCTTTCCGTGGATGTGGAGGGCCGGTATTTCTTGGGCCGGAAGGCGGTTCCCAAGGCCGAATTGCAGAAGCGACTCGAAGCGGTCTTCGAGGCCCGGGCATCCAAGGAAATTTTCTTGCGGGCCGACAAGCAAGCACCCTACGGAGTGGTGGTTCACGCGATGGCGGCGGCGCGGCGAGCGGGTTCGACAAAATTGGGAATCGTGACCGAGCCCGAGGGCTGACCCCGTCGCAAGCGGTTCGAAGGGTCTGGTTCGAAGGGTCCGAAGAAGGGTTCGAACTCCTTTCGCCCGGTTTCACAGGATGAAACCGCCGGGGGGTCGGAGCGGGGGAGCTGAAAGGCAGCGATGCAGGGAGCCATTCATTCGTTTCAGGGGCAGCGCGCGCAGGGGTCCCCGCCCTTGCGACGGCTGCTGATCTTCTCGGCGCTGGGGCATCTCCTTCTCATTCTGGGATTGATGCTCACGCCGGGTCCGCCGCGGTTCCGGATTCCGCCCGCATTGACCGTGGATCTCGTTGCGGCGTTTCCTTCCTCGCCGCCTGCTCCGCCTTCGCCACCCTCTCCCGCCCGAAAACCCGAGCCCGTGATCGCCCCGCCGCCGAAACCGAGGGTAAAGATTCTGCCCAAGCAGGCTCCGCCGGCCGTGGCCAAACCGAAACCCAAGCCCAAACCCAAGCCCGAGCCCAGGCTCCAGCGCCGCCCGCGCCCGAAAGAACTCGCCTATGAGGACGCTTTGGCCCAGTTGCGGGCGGAAACG
>DUCH01000368.1:12768-16485 GCA_012959865.1 Myxococcales bacterium
GGGCCGTGAAGCGCCACGTTCGCGCGGTTTGGATTACGCCCCCCGAGTTTCGCAACCGTGCCCTCGCTGCCGAGTTGGTCATCGATGTGGCTGCGGACGGTCGAGTGCTCGGCCGTCCGGAACTGGTGACTTCCTCGGGCAACCCCTTTTACGACGACAACGCGATTCGCGCGTTGATTCGCTCGAGCCCGCTGCCCCCGCCCCCCAAAGCCGGTCGACGGAC
The DNA here is from genome assembly GCA_012959865.1 of Myxococcales bacterium. Lineage (GTDB taxonomy): Bacteria > Myxococcota_A > UBA9160 > UBA9160 > UBA4427 > JAZXM01. The sequence continues at coordinate 12,992 of DUCH01000368.1, forward strand.
CCTGATCTTCAGCCCCGAGGAGTAGAAACCATGCAAGGGACGCTTTCGCTCTTCTTTACGTTCGCAATGTTCGTTCTGGCCGGTCTCGCGGGGTTGGGGCTTCAAGCCCGGGCAGCCGAACCGTCGGGTCCCGCAATCGTGATCACCCCCGGCGAAGGCCGGGCCTTTCGTGCGGCGGTTCAGGTTTTTGAGGACCGTGCCGCGCCCGCCGAGCCCGGGCGCGCGGTGGCTTTTCGCCGGGAGATCGAGCAGGGCATGGTGTTCTCCGGCGTTCTTCTGCCCCTGCCCGATGACGCTTTTCTCGGCCCACTGACGACTCGAGAATTGACCGATGGACGGCGCAACGACTGTTCGGACTGGATTCAAGGGGGCGCCGACGCGCTGGTCGAAGGTCGCATCACGAGTTCGGCAACCGAACTCGTGGTGGAATACCAGGTGTGGGACACGGCGCGCTGCCGTTCCCTGGCCCGGGGGGAATTGAAGCGATCGCACTCCGATCGGCTCCGCCTGGCCAAGCTCTTGGCCGATCAGGTGGTGGCTGCCTTTACTGGGACTCCGGGAGTCGCGGGCACCGAAATCGCTTTCATCTCGGACCGGAGCGGAGCCCGGGAGGTCTACGCGATGGACGCCGACGGAGGCCGTCAGCGGATGGCCACGAGGGGCCAGAGCATCAAGGCCTTTCCCGACTGGACCCCCGATGGCGGGGCCATCCTCTATACCTCCTACGGTGACCGGGCGACGCCACGGCTCTACCTGACCTCGAGAGGCGAGTACAAGCCCGGATCCATCCTCGGCGGAATTCTCCCGAAGCAGCCCAAATATAGAGGGGTTTTTGACCCGTCGGGTCGCTCGCTCGCGCTTGTTTCGAGCCTTGGCGGTGCGACGGCGATTTATCGCGTGGATCGGAACGGTCGCAACCTGCGTCGGCTGACCCGGGGAGGGAGTATCAATATCGCCCCCTCGTGGTCGCCCGATGGCGAGCAAATCGCCTTCGTCTCCGATCGCTCGGGGTCTCCGCAGCTCTACATCATGGGCTCGGATGGCACCGGGGTTCGTCGGCTGACCTTTAACGGCAGCTACAACACCGGCCCCGCTTGGTCGCCCGACGGCCGCTGGATCGTCTACGAGACCCGGATTGGCGGCCAGTTCGACCTCTGGCTCATCGATCCCAGTGGCGAGGTCAACCTACCCATCGTCTCGCATCCACGCAGCGACGAGGCGGCGACGTGGTCCCCCGACAGCCGGAAAATCGCTTTCAGTTCCATGCGGCGGGGCCATTCCGACCTCTATATCGTGGATGTCGACGGCCAGAATTTGCGCCGGTTGACCCGCCAGCAGGGCGAAAATCTTCAACCGGCGTGGGGACCCTTCGCTCGCTGAATCCCGCGCTAGACTGCCGAGTCGCTAAGGGGGGTAAGGCCAATGGAAAGGTGCGTTGGACGTCGTGGGCAGAGCGCGATGAGGCGTGGGGAAAACAGGAGAAGCGCGGTGTGGGGAGATCTCTTTCGGATTTCCTCGGCCGGATTATTGATGCTTCTGTTTGTCTCAGGCTGTGCGACTCAGGGTGATTTCCGCAAGCTTGAAGAGCGCGTGATGGAGGACACCCGGCGCAGTCAGAACCGGTCGAATCCTTCCAAGCAACTCGCCCAGCTCTCGGCTCGGATGGATACCTTGCGGCAGGAGCAGTCGAAACTCGTCGGTCGCCTCGATGTGGCCGAGAAGAAGGCCGACCGGGCGCTGAAAGAAGCGCGCGCGGCACGCAGCCAGTTGGCGTCACGCGGCCTCGAAGAGGCCAGCCCGGAGGAAAGCGCCGAAGAAGCCTTCGCCCCCGATGCCGCGGGCGTGAGTTCGGAAGAATTGGTCGCCTACCAGAGGGCTCTTGATGCCTGGCGGGGAGACGATCACAAACTCTGCATCGATCGCTTTCGGAAATTTTTACAGATCTACCCGGCTTCTTCCCACGCCGATGATGGGGCTTATTGGCTGGCGGACTGCCACTTTAAGCAGGGCGATTACCGGGTTGCGGTCTTGCGTTTCAATGATGTGGTACGCGTTTACCCGGCGGGAAACAAAGCCGCGGATGCGCTCTACCGGCAAGGCGAATCCCTGCTCAAGCTTGGGCCGGGTTTTCACGATGCAGCGAGAACCGTTTTCGAACAAGTGCTCACCGACTACCCCGATTCGGCCCGGGCGAAAGAGGCGCAGAAGCAGCTTTCGGCTCTGGGCACAGGATAAGCGGGTCGGGGGGAGAACCCCCGATGGATTGGTGGGGGGCTAAAAAGGCGTGCCCGGCCACTTTGGCGAAATCGCTCAAACGAACTCATTCTGAGAGGGTTAAGCGTTGAAGAAACGCGACATGGAAAAATTCAAGAAGCTCCTTGAGGGGCAGCGGGACGAGCTCTTTCATAACGCGCGCAAAACGCTCGCGGGCGATATTCACTTGGATCCCGACGATTTTCCCGACGAAATCGATACGGCGTCATCGGAGATGAACCTTGCATTTCAGGGCCGCTTGCGCGAGCGCGAGCGTGGCCTGATCAGCAAGATCAATCAGGCGTTGCAGAAGATTACCGACGGCATCTACGGCGAGTGCGAGTCCTGCGGCGAGCAGATTTCGCTCAAGCGCATTCAGGCGCGCCCGGTGGCCGAGCTTTGCATCGACTGCAAATCCGAGCAGGAGCAGTTCGAACGACGAAACGCATAGACGGGGAGGGCGGTGTGGGGCGCGCCGCGTCCATTGCCGAGCAAGTGCTCGGAATCGAAAGTTCCTGCGACGAGATGGCGGCGGCGGTCGTGCGCTCGGGTCGTCAGGTGCTTTCCAGCGTGGTCTCGAGTCAGAACGACGTGCACGCCCCCTATGGGGGCGTCGTGCCCGAACTGGCCTCCCGGGATCATGCCCGTGTGGTTTCGGCGGTCGCCGAGGCGGCGCTGGCGGATGCCGGCGTTGGCCTCGAATCCCTGGATGGGATCGCGGTGACCGCCGGCCCGGGACTCGTGGGCTCGCTGCTGGTCGGGCTTTCGTTCGCCAAAGCCCTGGCCTACCGGGCGGGTTGCCCCCTTGTGGCGGTCCATCATTTGGCGGGTCATTTGGCGGCCGCTGAATTGGCCGATCCGGGCCTTGCGGCGCCTTATTTGGGCCTCGTGGTTTCGGGTGGACATACGGCGCTCTACCGCGTTGAAGCCGAAGCGGAGCCTCGCCTGCTCGGCCAGACTTTGGACGACGCGGTCGGGGAGGCTTTCGACAAAGTGGCAAAGCTTCTGGGACTGGGCTTTCCAGGAGGCCCGGCGGTTTCCCGGTCGGCCCAGAGCGGAGACCCCCAGGCGGTGAATTTCCCCCGGCCCATGGCCAAGAAGAGGGGACTGGATTTTTCCTACAGCGGATTGAAGACCGCCGTGGCCCTTGAAGTGGGCCGTCGGGGTGGCCTCGCCAAGATGAGCACGGCCGATGTGGCCGATGTGGCCGCTTCTTTCGAGGCTGCCGCGGTGGAATCGTT
>DUCH01000369.1 GCA_012959865.1 Myxococcales bacterium
GCTTTCCGCAAGTAGCCCTCCTCCAGTTCCCAGCCTGGGGCCTGCAGGCATGAGTGTGCTCGCGAGCCTCCTTCTCGGCATCGGCCTCGTGGGAATGGTGGCTTGTAGGCCACGGTCCTGGCATCCGTAAAACGGGTCTTGGAATGTTTTATCCGCGATGAACGCCCAGTCCGTTAGGCCCCGGAAGGGGCCGAGTAGCCTTTCGGGGCTTAGTTGTCAGAATGCCTACTATCGGCGGTGCGGAAAACGCTGCTTGTTTTGCCTATGCGCCGCGAGCATGCGCTCGGTGAGGCCCTCGATCAGCGCTTATTTCGAGGGGAAGTGATAGAGGAGCCCCCCCTTTGACACCCCTGCGTCGGCGGCCCTGCCATCATCGGGTGGCGAATGGGTATCCTTGCGGATTCCTCAGATTCGGGCTGCGTTCTTCCTACGCCTGGCGAGAAGCGTAAGTCCGAGTAACCCACTCACGAGTTGGAGAAACGCACCTGGCTCCGGAACGGGCTCCACCCATACGAAGGGAGCCGGAGCGGCGGTCGTCGAACCCTGGGTAGGATTCTGCGGATCCGGCCCGGGATTCCAGCCGAAAAACTCCCCACTAATGAGGTAGTGGGGCATGATGAACTGCTGATCCTTGTTGCCAGCCTCCATGAAGTAGATGAGCTTCACCTCTTCGATGACGGCCCGGGTGACCACTCCCGAGTGAAGCCGGAACAACGTCTGTGGCCTGGGGACGTTCACGAAGGCATTCATCACGGCAGCGGGCGCAATGACATCAACCTCGCCAACGGCTTCGAAATCCGACATCGCATCGTAGTATCCGGTGACGCCACCCGCATCGAAATACACCGTAGTCTTCGCGCCCGGACCCCAGGCTGGAACGCCCTCAATGTCGAGCCCATAATGGACAGCCGCTCCCACGAGTGTCGTCTGCGGGCTTGTAGACCCGTTTTCAATCTTCTCCAGCTCAGCGAAAGAGACGTTCTTGAGATAGAGGCCCTGGCGCTGCATCCCGAGCTGCGCGAGAAAGCTGTCGGCCTGCGAGGTGAAATGGGCCGAGGCCGAGGCCGTGCTCCCGTGCAGGTTGAGGAGATCAGCCGCCTGCTCGGAGAAGAGTTGTTCCTTCATGAAGAAGAGTGCGCCCGAGCGGAAGATCTCGAGGGAACGCTGTTCGGTATCCCCGTACATCGCACTTTCGACATTGCCACTCTCATCGCTGCTCGTGCCGATCAGCCCGCCCTGGAAATCGAAGATATTTCGAACCGCGTTCTCCCGCGCTCCGAGCCCGAGGGGGTCGATGGTAAGCGGACGGTAGAAGGGCAACACCGCCGGAACCTGGGGCAGCTGAGCATTCATCTGAAAGCTGATGCCCTGTGTAATGACTGGAATCGAGGCGGGCACAGTGCTCAGATCCTTGGGATCGGCGGAAGAACCGGAGTCGGGGTCCGGATCAGTCTGGGCCAAGATGGTCCCGGCACAGAAAACGACTGTCAAGAGAATCAGGCTGGCGATCTTGATTTTCATAACGCTCTCCCTCCGCGCACTCAAGGCGAGCCGCAGACCGTAGCTTCCTGCTTCAGTCGGTGCTCCAGGACAGGTAGTAGAGTGTGTCCGGATTGTCGGGATCCGAGCTCGTGAACCCGAAGCCCCAGAGGTGGTCTTCGTAGGTATTCGAAGTAGCGCTATCCGCTCGCATATACGCAGCCGTTGTCCCACTCTCCGAGAGGATCGTCGCCTTGATCCAGGCGCTCTTGACGCGCCAACCATATTGCATCGCGTACTTTATGAAATCCTCTCCTCGTGAGTCTTTATCGAAGGTATTCGTGCTGTAGCCCAGGATGTAGTGGAGTCCTTCGAATACGGGCCAACCCCAGCGATTCCATTTGGACGCGTCGTTCTTCAGGACTTGACAGGCATCCAGAATCAGCCACTCGAGATCCTTGTCCCCCAGCGTAGATTCATTCCAGTGCGCCTGCAGATCCCCCTGATTCACACCGAAGAATATGCCCGAGCTGTTGCCATGGCCCGCGAATAGCACGAGATCCACATCATCAACCCATAGCTTGTCGGTGCCACTCTGGGCGCTTTCTTTAAAGTCCCGCTCCCAGGCGTTGTCATCGGACCAGGAGAAATCAGTGATCCAGGTGGCGCTGTGATCGTCGATGGCCTGCTCGAACTTGACGGCTTCAACCACAGTCTTGGGCAGGTCGGGATTGGTCCCGTTGTATTCTTCGACGGCCTCCCAGCCCGCGCACCGACCGGTACAGTCCGCGAATGAACGCATGGGCGCGGCGATACTCAATGCGGCGGTGACGCCAAGAGCCACCCTGGCCCATCCCCTGAACGAACTCAGGGACCCCGCATCGTTCTGTCCCGGGACACGGTCCACCGCGGATGACCCGATTCGATCAGGGGGGCCCGCCACAGCGGGATGAAAGAAGGCCGAACGGCGAGCAACGGTCCTTTTAAGCAATCTCATTACAACTCCTCACTGCTCTCTGTGGGTCCATGATCTTACTGTAAGAACAACGGTTTTCAGCAGAATTCGGGAATCCCGTCCGTCACTGCAGGCAACTCCTCGGCCGATTGACCGCCAAATCGACCTAGCCTGGCCAAAACAAGACATCCCAGGGGCGGAATCGACTTCTCCGGCGAAAAAGTGCGCCAGGCAACCCATTGTGAAATTACAGATCCAGCCGGACAGTCCTGTCATGATGATGGCAGACACTGACCGAGGGGATCTGCATGACGGAAG
>DUCH01000370.1 GCA_012959865.1 Myxococcales bacterium
GGGATTTAAGATAACGCCCAGGCTCGGACGTTGTGCTGGAAGGCAGCTTGAATGTCCTATCCCCCTGAGGAATATCAACCTCTCCCAACCCCAAAACCCCATTCAAAAACCCCCGCACATCCGCCGCACTTTGCTCGGGGTTTTCCTCCATGGGCATGTGGCCGACATCTTCATAGATGATCAGCTTTGACCCGGCGATGTCGGCGTGGAATTTCTCGGCGTGCGGGACGGAGATGAGCAAATCACCATCGCCCTGCAAAATCAGCGTTGGTGCTGTTATCTCCGGAATGCGCAGTGCTAATTCATAAGAGCGCGGGGTTGAAAAGCGGATGGAGGTGGCGTCGCGGCTGCCTTCACGGACAGCCAGCGTCGTATAGCGATCAACCATGGCCTCATCGACCAAACTATCGTCAAAAAATGAAGTCTTGAGCCCTTCTTCGGCAAGCATGCGAGGCGACACATTGCGAACGAGCGCCCGGCCGACAGGGCTGGACAGGATCTTGAAAACGAGGGGGCCTTCGTCTTCCTCATCATTGTCGTTGTCGTTGTCGTCGTCGTCAGGGTAGCCGCTTGATCCTACAAGGATGAGCGCATTGAGGCGATCAGGGTGCTGAACCGCATAGGTCCATGCTGTTGTGCCGCCCATGGAACTGCCCGCGAGCGAGAAGCGGTCGATACCCAGCCGGGTGACCACTTCGTCTACAAGGCGCGCCATGGCGTCTATTGAGTAGTCATTGCCGGGTACGGGGCCGGTCAGGCCATGGCCTTGCAGGTCCATGGAAACAATGCGGAATTGGTCGCCCAGATCGGCGGCCCATAGTTCCCAAGTGTGCAGGCTGGCATTTGACCCATGGATGAGCACGAGCGGTGGCCCATCCGGGTTGCCTTCGTCGCGGTAATGCACACGGGCGCCGTTATCGAGCACCATGAACTCAGATTCTTCATTGGTGTAAAGCGCGTCGACTTCTTCAGCAGGAATATCAAACTGCAACAAAGCGAGATAGGCGCCGACAATGGCCACGACGATGATCAACATCGTCCACTTTAAAAACTTCCACATTGGTCACTCCTGTTTAGGCAGCTAGTAAAATGTCTCCTGGGTAATCTTCACCCACTGTCTCGCCTTTGCGCTCGCGGGCAGTGTTGGCCCGTCACGGAGCTCCCCCTAGGGATTTAGCATAACGCCCATACTCGGCACACACGTGCTTGAGAGAGAGACCGGCGTCGAACTCGTCGGTCATGCCGATTCCTCCATGGGGGGCCCCGTCGGCGGCGTATTGGCCGGCCGCATTCCGCTGCCCAGTCGGGCGAAACAAATTGCCGAGCGACCAAGACCGGGAGCACGATTTTGGTTTTCTGTAACGACCATGACCTCGAATCTCGGCGAGACGGGCCGTAAGCGACCCCAAGCGTCCCACTGTAAGGCGTGCGACAGTGTTCCCCCGACCGACCCCAAATTTTCAACACAGGAGCCCCCATGAGCCCGAGTCAACCGGTCCTTGATCCCGATGAACTGAAAGCGTTCTCATTCCGCGTTTGGAACTACAAGAAGGGAGAGATGGTTTCCCTAATGATCCACCTCGGAGATCGGTTGGGGATCTATCAAGCCATGGACGGTGCCGGACCGATCTCCTCCGCAGAATTAGCATCACGAACCGGCCTGCAAGAGCGCTGGATTCGTGAATGGATGCGTGGTCAGGCTGCGGCAGAATTACTGGACTACCACCCGGGATGTGGCGACCGTTCGAACGAGAAAGACGAACAATTCGAACTTTCGGTCTACGGTGCCGCCGTCCTCGCCGACGAAAAAGACAGTCTGGCCTTTGCCTCCGGCGCCTTTACGGGGGGGACGCCACCGGAGATCGCGGAGAAGCTCGCCGACGCCTTCCGAACGGGCATCGGCCTCTCGTACGAGGAAATGGGGCCGAATGCCGCGCACCGTACGGAGCGCATGCTCGGCACATGGATTCGCCTTGCCCTGGTTCCCCAGATCATTCCCGCCCTCGATGGCATACACGAGAAATTGTCGGCCGGTGCGGTCGTCGCCGATGTCGGGTGTGGTTCCGCTCTGGCGTTGATCGCGATGGGTGAGGCGTACCCGAAATCGACCTTCGTCGGTTACGACCCCAACTCTCACGGCATAGAACGGGGTCGCGAACACGTCGACGAACGTGGTCTGAAGAATGTCGAGCTCATCGTCGCTGGCGGTGAAACGCTGCCCGAGGAACCCCGCTTCGACTTCATTCTGACCTTCGATTGCATTCACGACATGCCGCATCCGTCGCGCGTGATCGAATCCATTCGAAAGGCCATTCTGTCCGACGGTACCTGGCTGATCAAAGACATCCGCAGCAAGCCACGATTCGAAGACAACCTCGGGCACCCGATGCTTGCGATGCTCTATGGATTCTCGGTCTCGGCCTGCATGTCCTCGGCACTTTCCGAACCCGACGGGGCCGGTCTCGGCACACTCGGATTTAACCCGGAAGTGGCCAAGAAGATGGTGCGCGAAGCCGGTTTTACGAAATTCAAGGAACACGATTTCAACGATCCGGCCAATCTCTATTACGAGGTCCGACCCTAGACGACTCACGTCCGAGAAAGCCACGCGGAGGCAGTACGGTGATCTCGGCGCCCGTTCGCACCGGCGTTGAGGCTGTCACCCCCCGTCACGGTCGGTGACTTCGACGGAGTGAGGTGCAAAGGGACAGCCGTGGGAATTAGGACATTCAAGCTGCCTTCCGGCACAA
>DUCH01000371.1 GCA_012959865.1 Myxococcales bacterium
CATTGTTTCGCTCTCCTCTTTAGTGCTTCAGGCAAAACGCCTCGGCGCACAATCTGAAGATCAAATGCCGGGTCCGTAGGGCGCACCAGTCCATTGCAACGCGGGCGACATGCCCGCGATGTGTTCATCAATTGCTAGAGACCACCTCGACCACAATGTTCTCGCCGAGTTCGTTCAAGCGGTGCTGGAGCAACGAAATGCTGAGATCGTCGTAGACGTGAACGCCGAGGTAGTCATTGCCCGGGGCGGGACCGTCGACGAAGCTCAGCTCGCCGAGTTCGCCGGGGCCTCCGCATAGCTCGGGGCCGAGGTCCAGGGTGTCCAGGAGGTGATACGCGCGTGCGTTCGGGCTCTCCGTGCGCCCCCAGCTGTCGATCCAAAACTCCGAATCGCACTCGGAATCGAGAGATTCAGGCTCGATGCCGTATTCGTCGCAGATTTCACGCAACTCGGAGCGGCGCGTCGGAAGCTCACCCCAGGCTTCGTTTTGCGTGAGGTACTCGCGCCAGGTGATCGTTGGAGGATCGTAGACCTCCGGCCCCAGGGTGATCTGGCCATGGCTATAGAGACCAACAAAGAGAGTATCCACCGGGTGCCGCGGCACTTCGATCAGCGGCCGCCCTTCGTTTCGAATGAACCACTCAAACTTGCTGACAATCGGAAGTGTGAGCGCCGAACCGGCACCCACGAGGAACGCACGTCGTGTAGACACAAAAAAGCCCCCTTCGGTTTCCCGAGGAGGGCTGACGCTTGATTCGGCGATGGACTGAAACCCCTTGGTTGCCGCCCGCGGCCGCATCTCCCACTTCCTGTTTCTCCAGGATTTGGGAAGCCACCTTGCCGGGTCAGGCAGGTTGGCGAGGGCGTCAGCCCCACTCTTGATGCGGGGGAGATTCTAGCACATAGGGATGCGTTGGACAGACGGGGGACGGAATTTTTTGGTTGTTGCGTGTTTGAGTTTCAAATGGTTGCGTGGGGCGGGGTGGCGTCGACAACTTCTTGGGTGTTGCCCATGAGTGAATTTTCGATGTTGGTCACACGGGTCTCGAGTTCGAAAATTGCCTCTAAGAAGATCCAGAGGACGAAGGTCAACGCAGTAATGCTGAGCGCCGCGGCGATGAATTTGAAGGCTTTGATCATGAGGGCTCCCAGTGGAGGTTGCCGCGGCGCGGGCAAGACACGTGCGCGCGCGGTTGAACGAACGCACTGGGTTTGACACACCCGGGACGCGTTTAGTTCACTGATACGATTACTCGTGCCCCAACACCGATGCGGGGCCCCACAAGTTGGAACCCCCGTTGGCTTCTGACCGTTGTTGCGAACGCACGGGTCTCGGTCGATCCCTAGACGTCATCGATCGCACGTTCCAGAATCATCCCCATCACATCGGTGCCGGATTCAAACTGGACGAACGGATTCTTGCCCTTGTCCTTTTCGATCTGGACGCCGTTGCTGAATGCCTCAACTGCAATGATGCGATTCAACTTCAGCGACTTGTTCCCCTTCTCGCCGCGGAACAAGACCCGCTTGCTCGTTACATAGAGTTTTCCGGAATCGATGTGCTTGAGAACATCTTCCGACATGCGCTTGACCGACATGCTCCCCAAACGCCAGTACACACCCTTTACGATGCGAATGCGCGCGGTGGGGCCGCTGTAGTTGTAGCCGGTCGTCACCTTTCGGTTTTCAAGCCAGTCAACCTCAGTGGCGAAGTGGCATGTCTCGCTGCGCTGCAGCTTGATGTCCACATCGACAACCGGGAGATCGCCCTCCTCGATTCTCCAGTACAAACGCATGCGCTCGAGAACGCGGCGGGTCTCGTCGTCGTGCGAGATCTTGACGCGAAGGTTGCTGGCGAGAGCCTCTAATTCCGCTTCTTCTGTAGGAGAAAGGCGCGCATCATCAATCGCTTCGTCGAGGGCGCTCTGCATGATCTCATGGCTCTTCCGCGCAAAAATGCTCCTGCGAACCTCGTCCGGGAGTTGAATATCGCGAGCAAGCCTCTCGAGAGATTCCTTCTCCTGATCACTGAGCTTTCGGTCTCGCATCGCTTCATCGGCCTGGGCTTCGTAGACAGAGCTTGCCGCGTCACGCTGTATGACCGCGACATCCTCCTCACTCAGCCGAAGAAGCCGACGCAGATGCTGCAACCGATCGGCCTCCCCCGTATCGAGGCGATGGTCTTCGATGCAGTACCGCAAGAAGTCACCGCAGAGGCCTCGCCGCTCGTCTTTGAGATCTTTCAGCATCCGGATTCTGTAACGCGTGGCAATTTCATCAACCTGCTGCATCGAAACGTTTTCGACCCCTTCGGCCTGCGCCAAAAGGTTGTTCATTTCGATCAGGCCATTGATCTTCGGCTGTCTTCCGAGAAGGCGAAGGAAGAAGGAAGGCCGCTCTAACGGCTTATGCGTAAAGGGCGCTGTCATTGCTCATCCCCGCTCGCCAGCGCGAAGGTTTCCCCACAACGCAGGCAGTTCGAGCCCTGTTGCTCTGCGCGCATCAAGACTCGCATAGGAAAAACAAGCCCCCTTTTCGCTCGACGTGCTGACGCGGGACGATATGTCAAATCAGGGGCGGGGGAGAGGCTCTCTCGCCACTGCCAACGCAACGACGGCTCGCACCGGGGGCTGGTATCGGTCACCAACGACCGCGGTTTGGCTTGCGCTTTGTTTGGTGCTTGAGGGTCAAGGCCCGAAAGCGTTTTGGTTTTCTGCTTACGGCTGGTCTCGGCTGCAGAAACGGCA
>DUCH01000372.1 GCA_012959865.1 Myxococcales bacterium
CTGGTGCAATTGCTCGGGCTCTTTGCCGCAATGATCGTCGACTTGGCCGCTCGGGCATGGCTGGGGGCCTGATTACTCGGCACCGTCGCTTTCCTGCCGGTGCCAGTCGATCGCTCGGATGCGGTAGAGGATGTGCCGGGCAAGCGGATCTCCCGGGGGCAGGGCGGGATGGTCGAAGTCCTCGGATTCCCGTCGCTGCATGCCGATTCGCTCCATGACGCGCCATGAGCGGTTGTTGGCGGGCACGGTGAAAGAGACCACCTCCGCCAGATCGAGGTCTTCGAAGGCGTAGGCAAGGGCGGCCTTTGCGGCCTCGCGGGCATAACCCCGGCCCCAGGTCTTCCGGGCAAGCCGCCAGCCAATCTCGACGGCGGGGGTGAAGTGCGATCTGAAACGGACCCGGGCCAGGCCGACAAAGCCGATGAAGGGAGGGCCCTGTTGGCATTCGACGGCCCATAGCCCGTAGCCGTGCGCGCTGAAGTGCTGACGGATCCCGACGACGAATTCGGCAGATTGCTCCGGCGTTAGGGTCGACGGAAAGTGCTCCATGACCATCGGGTCGGCGCAAAGGGCGGCGAAGGGTTCGAGATCGGCCTCGTGCCAGTCGCGCAGGCGCAAGCGATGGGTTTCCAGCATGGCGATCCTTTCGTTTTCCACGTCGGCAATGCGGAACTGGCGAGTGAACCGCGGTCAGCGATAGGCCATTCCGGGGAGCCAAGTTACCAGGATCGGCCAGGCGAACAGAATCCCGATTGCCAAGAGCTGGAGCGCGACAAAAGGCATGACTCCGCGGTAGATCGTCGGGGCGCTGATGCCCTTTGGCGCTACCCCTTTGAGATAGAAGAGAGCGAAGCCCACGGGAGGCGTCAGGAACGAGGTTTGTAGGCAGACGGCAAAGAGCACGGTAAACCAGACCCGGTCGAAGCCCAGAGCCTCAACGGCGGGTGCTACCAGGGGCAGTACGATCAGGGTGATTTCGATCCAGTCGAGAAAGAAACCGAGCAGGAACGTGAAGAAGAGGATGATGATCACGGTGGTGTGAGGTCCCACCGGGAGGTCGAGAAGTGCTCGGTGGATCAAGTCGTCGCCGCCAAGGCCGCGGAGTACCAGCGAATACGCGGTGGCGCCCAGGAAGATCGCGAAGACATAGCCCGTGGTCCGAGTTGTTTCTGTGAGAACTTCCCGCAGGACCGGCAAAGACAAACGTTTCTTCCAGCCCGCCAGCAGCAGCGCCCCGAATGCGCCAACGCCGGCGGCCTCGGTGGGTGTTGCCACCCCGAAGAAGATGCTGCCGAGTACCAACGCGATGAGCCCGAGGGCGGGGAGCACGAGCCTGGCGACGTCGGCAACCGTGTGCCAGTCCGGGGGCGGGGTGTTTTCGGGAGCGGGCGCGGCGTCTGGGCGCAGGGCCGAGTAGATCAAGATGTAGGCGATGTAGAGGGCGCCCAGTAGAACTCCGGGGAGCAGGGCTCCGAGGAACAGGTCTCCTACGGACATGGCCAGTCGATCGGCCATCAAGACAAGCATGATGCTCGGGGGGATCAAGATGCCCAGGGTGCCTACGGCGCAAACGGTTCCCGTGGCGAGCTCAGCACGGTATCCCTGGTCGAGCATTGCGGGCAGGCCCAGCAGTGCGAGGAGCACCACCGAAGCACCGATGATGCCAGTGGTCGCCGCCAAGAGCATGCCGATGAGCGCGACGGTCACCGCGAGGCCCCCGCGCACCCGGCCGAAGAGTCGGGTGATGTTTTTCATCAAGTCGCCCGCGATTCCCGATCGATCGAGGAGCAGCCCCATGAGGATGAACATGGGGAGGGCGACGAGGACCCAGTTATTCATCAGGTCCCAGATGCGCTCGACGACCAGAGAACTGTAGGACCAGTCGACCCCGGTATAGATGCCCAAATCCTGCTCGAAGACGATGGCCACAGCCGTGAAGAAAACTGCGAGCCCGCCGAGTACCCATCCAACAGGAAACCCTGTGAGGATCAACGCGATGAATAGGACAAACATCGCTACGGCGAGAAATTCGCGGGCTTCCATGGGCTAGTTACACCCGTTCCCGTTCTGAGAGCCGGAGCCGAAGAGCCGACGGCCCACCCGAAGGAGCCGGGCGAAGAAGGCAAGCGCCACCAGACCGAATCCCAACGGCAGGGCGGCCTTGATGAGAAAACGCCCGGGTAGCCCGCCCGGGGATGGCGATATCTCCCCGCTGACGAAAGATTCGCTCACGAAAGGGAAAGCGAATATCAGCACTAGGGCACAGAAGGGAAGGCCCAGTAGGAGAATCCCGTAAAGGTCGACCCAGGCTTGCATGCGTGGCGAGAATTTCTCATGCAGCACATCCACCCGGACATGACTATCGGTTTGCACCCCATACGCGATGGCGCCGAGAAATCCCACGGCATACAGATGCCATTGGGCTTCCTCGAGCTCGATTTTCCCGGAGCCGAACGCGTAGCGGAGCAGGACATTGGTGACGACCACGGCAAGAAGAATCAACCAGATCCAGGAGAGAGCCCGGCCGCTTCGTTCGACGAAGCGGTCAATTGCCAGGGAAAGCCGAGTGTGCGGCAGGTCTGCGAACGGCTCCGATGTTTTGGCCTTTCGCCCGTCGCTCTCGCCGGTCTCGCCCGAATTCATCGCGGCCGAGGATAGGCGATGTTCTTCCAGCGAGCGTACTCGCGCTGGAAAGCTTGTTGGGAGGCGAGCACCCGGGCAAAGTCGGAATCCTTTTCTGCTTCTTCGGCGAGTACGGCATCGCTCTCCCGGGACAGCGCGGCCAAAATTTCTTCGCTGAGGATTTCCGTAGTGACTCCCTTTTCTTCATAGCCGCGGAGGATCGGTGCCTGCAGGGCCTCGGCCCGGGCTAGATTTCGAGTCACCCCAGCGGTGCATGCGGTTTCGAGAATGGCCTGTTTCGTTTTGTTGAGATCACCCCAGGCCTCTTCGCCGACAACGAGGTGGAATGCCGTAAAGGGCTGGTGCCATCCCGGAAAGTAATTGTAAGGCGCGACGCGGTCGAAGCCGAGCTGAGAGTCGACCACGGGGAGGGAGAATTCGGTGGCGTCGATGGCGCCGCGCTCGAGCGCTTGAAAGATTTCGCCTCCCGGAAGAATCGTCACCGAGGCTCCGAGTCGCTGCACCGCTTTTCCGCCGAGGCCCGCGAAGCGAATTTTGAGACCCGCGAAATCGTCCGGCGAACGCAGCGGTGCCCGAAACCAGCCCGCGGTCTCAGGGCCGATCAAACCGCAAAGAATCGGGTGCAGGCCCAGGGAGGCATAGATTTCTTCGGCCAGTTCCCGTCCCCCGCCCTCGTACCACCAGGCTGTGTACTCCCATGGCGCGGGTCCGAAGGGAACAGCGCCAAAGAGCACCGAAACCGGCAGCTTGCCCTGGTCGTAGCCGAGCCAGGTATAGCCAGCGGGCACCTTCTTTTCCCGTACGGCATCGACGATGCTGAAGGCGGGTACCAGTTTCCCGGGTTCAAATATTTCTACGCGAAAGAGCCCGCCCGAGATCGCCTCGATACGCTCGCCGACATAGAGCGCATTGTCGCCCAGGGCGGGCAGGTTCGTCCCGAAAGCAACGGGGAGTCGCCAGCGAACTTCATCAAGAGGCCCCACGGAATCCGAGTCAACCCGGTTCGGCGCCGGACGCAGTGCAAGGGAGGCGAGCAGTCCGACAAAGAACGCGGTGAGCACGGCAGTCAGGGCGGCGCGATTTGACATGGGCGGGGCGGTCCTCGGCATGGGGAAAGCCGGGACTCTAGCCCCGATTGCCTGGGCAGAGCACGCACAGGCCGGGCGTGGAGGATTTCATTCGGCGATCAGGGAGGCCGCGTAGTCCTCGGGTGCCCGCAAGCCCAAAAGGTGAAGCACCGTGGCGGAAATATGGGCGAGGGGCGCCCCGCTCGCATGGGGGGCGAGAAGCAACGGGTGGCCGGGGGCATAGACATAGAGGGGCACTGGGTTCAGCGTGTGACTGGTTTTGACTACCACTTTTCCGGCTCCATCGCGTCGGGGTTTTCCGGTCTCTGGGTCGAGATCGAACATACAATCGGCGTTTCCGTGATCGGCGGTGAGAAGGAGCGCGCCGCGCAGTTGCTTGATCACGGGAAGAATTCGGCCGATCTCTCGATCGACGGTTTCCACCGCCGTCACCGAGGCATCTCGATGCCCGGTATGTCCCACCATGTCTCCGTTCGCATAGTTGATGCGGGCGTGGCGGTAGCGGCCGGTCTGAAGCTCGGCGATCAACGCGTCAGTGATCTCCGAGGCCTTCATCTCCGGGTGTTCTTCGAACGGGCGGTTGTCGCCGGGGATCTCGATGTAGTTTTCAAGGCCTTCGTCGAATCGTCCGCTGCGATTGCCATTCCAAAAGAAGGTCACATGGCCGAATTTCTGCGTTTCGCTGATCGCGAGTTGAGCGACCCGGTTTCGGGCCAGATGTTCGCCCAAGGTGCGGTCGATGACGGGGGGGGCGACGAGGAAACGCTGAGGAACTTGGAGGTCGCCGTCGTATTGCATGATTCCCGCGTAGAGAACGTCGGGTCTGGGGCTCCGATCGAAATGGGGAAAGTGTTCGTCCTCGAAGGCCTGGCTGATCTCGATGGCCCGATCCCCACGGAAGTTGCAAAAGACTACCGATGCATGGTCGCGAATGGGTCCGACGGGCGCGCCGCTGCCTTCGACAATCACGAAGGGAGGCAGCCACTGATCGCTCAGTCCGGGCTCTTCATCGCGCAGGGTTTCGATGGCATTGCGGGCGCTGGTGAAGCCCCTGGCCTCGCCCAGGACATGGGTCTTCCAGCCCCGTTCAACCATGGCCCACTCGGCTTGGTAGCGGTCCATGGTGATGACCATGCGCCCGCCCCCGGACGCGATTCGGTAGTCCCGGTTCTGCTTGCGGTGGATTTCCGCGAGCAGGTTCTCGAGAGAATCGACGTAATCAAGAGCGCTGGTCTCGGCGACGTCACGGCCATCGAGCAGGATATGCACGCGCACCTTCTCGATTTCTTCGTGGTCACAGCGGCGAAGAAGTGCGAAGAGGTGATCAATATGGCTGTGCACGTTTCCGTCGGAGAGCAGGCCGATAAAGTGCATGGCTTCGCCCGAGGTGCGTACGCGTTGGCCTAAGGCCTTCCAAATTTCGCCTTCGAAGAGGCTTCCCGAAGCAATCGCCTGGGCGACTAGCTTGGCGCCCTGGTCGAAAGTGCGTCCGGCACCCAGGGCATTGTGGCCGACTTCGCTGTTGCCCATATCGCCATCGCTCGGCAACCCGACAGCTTTTCCGTGGGCCGAGAGTTGTGTGGTCAGCGCGATGTCGCGCAAACTGTCGAGATGAGGCGTTCGCGCCAGCCAGACCGCATCCGACTCGTCCTGCTGCCCAATGCCGACCCCGTCCATAACGCATGCAACGACCGGCCCTTCGACGCCGGGGAAGCTTGCATGGGGTTTCAGTTTCCAATTCATGGCTCGCTCCGCCGGGGGCCGATCTGACCCGCTTGATCCTCGAAGAGTCGATGCGCGGCCAGTGTCGCAGCGAAGGAGCCGATCCACAACCGGTGTCTGTTCGGGGAAATTGGGTTGGGGCGGAGAAGACAGGGCTTCGCTATGCAAACGGTCCGCCTCGGCCATGGGTCGGCGTCGGCTGCAGCCTCGCCCAGAGCGATCGCGGATTGTCCAAAGGAGATTCAAAAATGCGAGTTGTGAGTTGCGTCGAGTTGGGTGCGCCCGAAAAGTTGCTCGTCGAAGAGCGCCCAGACCTGGGCCTCCTTCCGGGCCATGTTCTGGTTGACGTCAAGGCCTGTGGGGTTTATTTCGTCGACACCCTGATGGTTCAAGGTCTCTACCAGATTCGTCCTGAGCCGCCGTTTGTTCCGGGCGGCGAAGTGGCCGGCATCGTGCGAGCCGTGGGGGAGGGGGTAGAGACATTCGCGGTTGGGGATCGTGTGATCGCCATGCCGGGGATGAATGGCTTTGCGGAGCAGGTGCTGCTTCCCCCCGAGCGCCTCATCGCTATGCCGGACGGGCTTTCCTTCGAGCAGGCCTCGGGCTTTTATCAAGCCTATTGCACCGCCCAGTTTTCCCTGGACAACCGGGCTGGCCTGCAGCCTGGGGAAACGGTGCTGGTGCTCGGAGCTGCTGGGGGAGTTGGCTTGGCGGCGATAGATGTGGCCAAACAGATGGGCGCCCGGGTAATCGCCGCGGCGTCGAGTGCGGAGAAGCTTGCCGCCTGCCAGAAGCAAGGGGCCGACGAAGTAATTCTCTACAGTGAAGAAGACTTGAAACTTCGGGCCAAGGGGCTCTCCGGGGGCGGCGTGGATGTGGTCTACGACCCGGTGGGGGGCGACTACTCGGAGCCCGCTTTGCGGGCTCTCGCGCCGGGTGGTCGTCATCTCGTAGTCGGCTTTGCGGCGGGCGAAATTCCCCGAGTTCGCTGGAACCTGATCCTCCTCAAGCAGTGTCAGGTGGTGGGGGTTGACTGGGGGGGCTGGGGATCGCGTAACCGGGAAGCCAATGCCGCACTCTTCGCCGGATTGGCGGCGCGGGTGGGTGAGGGGCAACTCGCTCCGGTTCCGCCGACGGTTTACCCCTTCGAGGAGGCCGCCCAGGCCCTGCGCGACTTGATGGATCGGCGCGTGGTGGGCAAGGCCGCCCTGGCGGTGGGATGAACTGAAAGGCGCGTCCGCTCCTTTCAATCGAGCTCGGGAGAGATTTCCTCGAGTTCGCGCCCGCTTGTCTCAGGGAAGAAGGCAAGCAGGATCAGCGGGGCGATGAACGCCCCCAATGCGAGGATCGAGATCGCGGTCCAATGCGAACCGTAGATTCCGAAAAGCATTGACTCGGCGAAGAGCCCGAGTACGCCTCCCAGGGTCGCGATGATGACCCGGGCCCCCGAAGCCGTGGATCGGTAGGAGGTGGGAAAGAGTTCGTTCCCCGCGGCGGCGAGCACAACGCCCGCAGCCATGCCCGAAAACACCATGCAGATCCAGACGGCAGCGAGAGCCCAACCGAAGCCCTGGTAGAAGGCGAGAACCAGAACTGTGTGCCCGAAGAGAAAACCTGCGGCGACGGGCCTGCGCCCGAACCGGTCCGACAGTCGCCCCGCAAAGGTTCCTCCGAAGATCCCCACGAAGCCTCCCCCGAGCCCCAGCAACGAGTAGTGCCAGGGGAGCCAGCCGTGGACTTCCTGTAGATACTTGGGCCCGAAGAAGCCCGCTGAATTTTCCGAGAAGCTCAGCAAGAAGATCACGCTGCCCACCGCCAGCAGTCGGCCCGGGTACATCCGGGCGAGATCGACGATGGGGCGGAGGGCGCTGGCGAGGATCGCGTTCGAGGTGGCCTCGGGTTGGTGTTCCGCAAAGCGTTTGGTTTCGGGAAGGTTCCGGCGCAACCAGGCGATGATCAGCAGGGGAAAGAGGCCGACGAGATAGAGGGAGCGCCATCCCATGGGCATGACATCCACCAGGCCGAAGAGCGCCAAGGCCAAGCCGTTTCCGCAAGCGCCCAGGGCCGCCAGGGCGCCCACCCCCCAGCCCCGATGCTCGGGGTCGAGTTCCTCGGTGATGACCACGTAGGCGAGCATAACCTCGGCGACCGCGAAGGTGCGCGCGAGGAATTGAAGTATCACAAAGGTTCTAGCGTCCGGGGCGAAGGCGGTTGCCCCGGTCAAGATCGTGTACGCGACGATGGTGACGAGGAGCACCCGGCGCCGG
This sequence comes from Myxococcales bacterium, assembly GCA_012959865.1. Taxonomy (GTDB): domain Bacteria; phylum Myxococcota_A; class UBA9160; order UBA9160; family UBA4427; genus JAZXM01. The sequence continues at coordinate 7,721 of DUCH01000372.1, forward strand.
CCAAGTCGGTCGGCGATAACACCGAAGAGAAAGGCGGGCAGGGCGCCGAGTCGGACGATTGCGCCGAACTCCCCCAGTTGTTCTTCGGGAATGAGTAGTTCGGCTTGGATTTGTTTGAGAGCGAGACCAAAGAGTTGGAGGTCGTACTGGTCGAATAGATTCACCAGGGCGATCAGGCCAATAAGTCGCCACTGGCGCCGGGAGAGCGCAGGGGCGCGCCCAAGGAATGGGGCGTACCGGAGCCAGCCCGGCCGGTAGGTTCGGTCGTCATCGCTGGTCGGAGCATCGTCGACAGGATGGCTCACGGGGAATCGGAACCGAGCAGCGCGGGCGCGCTCTTTCGATCGTGTTGCAGGATCTCGGCTTCTCGCTTGACCCAGCGGGTGGCGTCCTTGAGGCCTTGGCGGGCGATGATGCTGCGAATCACACCGGGCATCCAGCCGCGAGTACGCATATCGATCGAGTAGAAGAGGCGCGACTGGTTGGGATCTTCCGGGTGGGGCTGCACCACCCAATAGCCAACGGAGTCGTCGAAGTCGCTCTCCCGGGTATAGTCGAGGGTCCAGCTCATGTAGCCCTGGTCGGGGTGGAAATCGTGCTTGATGTAGTACTCGAAGCGAAAGGCGAGAACTTTCAGCACGAACCGAACGCGCAAGTCGTTTCCGTTTTCCAGGTAAGGCTCGCTCTCCACCACATAGTTCACCATGTCCGAGTATTCGCGAAAAGCGAGGATCCGGTTCCAAACAGTTGCTGGTGTGGCTTGGATATCCTGGATCGCCATTCCTCGACCGCCCCCGTCGTTCTCCAGGGTCGTGAGAACGGCCTCGCCCCGGGCCAGGGCCCGAACTTGGTCGGGGTCGAGAACTGGAGGAGCGGGCGGGCCACGAAAGGGCTCAACGATGCCCTGATGGGGATGAGGGGAGTCGGCATCGGCGGCCCGGGCGTCACCCCCGGCGCTCAAGGCGACCAGACCCAAAATCAAGGAGAGCAAAGACGCCACTCAATCGGCCTTGGCGAAAATCAATGCGCTGGTGGGCACCGCGGTGCCCGCAGTCACCAGGACGTTCTGGACGTCGGCCACGGGATTGACCGAAGTCCCTCGCACTTGCCGGACCCCTTCGGCGATTCCGTTCATCCCGTGGATGTAGGCTTCGCCCAATTGGCCACCGTTCGTGTTGATAGGCAGACGGCCGCCAATTTCGATGTTCCCGTCCCGGATGAAATCGCGCGCCGCGCCGCGGGGGCAGAAACCGAATTCTTCGAGCTGGGGCAGGACCAGGGGAGTGAAATGGTCGTAGAAGATTGCGGTCTGGATATCGTCGGGTCCGAGGCCCGTGTCCTCCCAGAGTTGGCGGGCGCAGAGTCCCATTTCCGGGATGTCTGAGATTTCCTGGCGGTAGTAGCTCTTCATCATCTGCTGATCCTCGGCGCTTCCCTGGGCGGCTCCGGCGATCACCACGGGTGGGCTGGGGAGATCCCGGGCGCGCTCAAGGGTCGTGACCACGAAGGCCTGGCCGCCATCGGTTTCCTGGCAGCAGTCGAGCAGGTGGAGGGGTTTGACGATCCATCGGCTTTTCTGGTGGTCTTCCAGAGTGATGGGCTTCTGGTAGAAGTGGGCCTTGGGGTTGTTGGCGGCGTGCTTCCGGTCGGCGACCGCAATGCGACCGAAATCTTCGCTAGTGGCCCCGAATTCGTGCATGTAGCGTCGGGCAAACATGGCCACCCAAGAGGCCGGTGTGAGCAGGCCAAACGGCGAACTCCAGCCAAAGTCCACTTCCATGGGGGTGGGGGCGGGCGCCCGATGTTGAACCCCGGTGCCGAAGCGGGTCTCCGAGCGTTCGTTGAAGGCGCGGAACACCAGGCAGTAGTTGCACGCGCCGCTCTGCACCGCCATGGCGGCCTGGTGGAGGGTCCCGCAGGCGGCGCCTCCGCTGTGGTGGATGCGGCTGAAATGAGTGAGTTCGCGGATGCCGAGGTTGCGGGCCACTTCGATTTCGTGGTTGTCCTCTACGGTGAACAGCACCATGCCGTCGATCTGTTCCGGCCGAAGTCCGGCGTCTTGGATCGCTGCGTCGCTACACTCCACGGCCAGACGGAGCGTGCTGCGCCCCGAATTTTTCGAAAAATCGGTCGCCCCAATCCCGATGACCGCCGTTTTTCCGGCGAACCCCATGACCATGCTTTTGTTTTCTCCACCCGATGCAACCGAAGCCGGGAGCCTAGCTGAACTGGCGGGTAGGCGATCCGCATCTTTGGGCGGATTGGGTGAGCTCAAAAAAAGGCCCGGCCTTATGCCCGGTGCGAAGCCAGCCTCCGAGAGCGCGGTGGGTGAGTGACCGCCGAACGGTCCGGTGAGTAGCCGGTCGGGCGTTCTCCGGGCTATCTTGGGCCGATGCGCTCTCTCCATCCGGCAGGGCTTGAACCGGGCCATGTTGCGGTTCGTTATGCCCGAGCGGGAACGCTTTCGGGGCGCCGGAAAGAGGAAGCGCTTGCGCTTCTCTCGGGCGATGAGCGCGAGCGATACGACCGGCGCCGGGGATGTGCTCGGAGCGAATTCCTCTGCGCGCATGCGCTGCTCCGGCGAACCTTGTCGCTCTATTCGATCACGGACCCCGCAGCTTGGCGGTTTGCACCCGACGCCCTGGGAAAGCCAGGGATTGTCCATCCGCAGCCCGAGGAGCAGTTGCGGTTCAGTCTTTCCCATACCCGAGGGCTGGTCGCCTGCGCGGTGGCTCAAGGGGTGGCGGTGGGGATCGATGTGGAATCGAGCGCGCCGCGCCGCGCCTACGAGGCTCTCGCCCAGAGAGTCCTGTCCCCCCTGGAGCGGGAAGATTTCGAAGGGCTGCCGCCTCCCGAGCAGAAGGGTCGCTTTCTCGACTATTGGACCCTGAAGGAGGCGCACTTGAAGGCGCGCGGCACCGGAATTCGTTCCCGTCTCGACGCCCTGGACTTTCGCCTGTTGGGGGGGGGCGGAGCGCAAATCCGGGTCGGAGTCGATACGGATTGCGTCGAGGGCGGCTGGCATTATTTTCGGCTCCGCCCCACGGCAGCCCACTATTTGGCGGTGACCTTCGCGGGATCCGAACCTCCGCGCTGGGAGATTGCCCGGGTGGATGAATGAGCGGCCCGAATGGTCGCGGGCCGGCCGGTCGTCTAGGTTTTCCCGGAGACGCGACGACCGGAGTCGAGTGCTCGACGCCATTGTCCCGCACGCGGCCTTTGGACGGCTCGAAAAGGACAAGGGGACCCAGTTCATGATTTTTGCTCGAACCGTCGAAGCTTGCGCTTGGATCCTCGTGGTTTTCGGTCTTCTGCTCGCCGCGCAGGTTTCGCATGCAGAGTCCGTGGCTAAGGGAGAAGGGCACCCGCCCATCGGGGTCTTCGGTGAGGCGGTGCACTCCAGTGGCGAGGTCAAGCTCTCGTATCGGTTGCAGATCGAGAACCGGCAAGGTCTCGTGGATGGCGAAACGCAAATCCAGCCGAGCCAAATTTTGGACGACTATCTGGGTGGCAGTGTCCCACTTTCTCTTCGTTCGTATGCCCACGTGATCGAGTTGACCTGGATGCCCACCGACGCCGTCACGCTCTTCGTCACGCTCCCGTTTTACGAGAGGACCCTGGATCAAATCATCCAATCCACGGGCCAACTCTATAGCGTTTCGGTTCGGGGTTTCGGAGACGTGATTGTAAATGGTCTCTACCGGGTTTTCGCCGATGAAGTCCACCGCGTTCATTTGAATTTGGGCCTTGGCCTTCCTTCGGGTTCGGACAATGAAACATCCGAAGCACCCGCCGGTCTCGCGGGGGTGCCCCAGGGAAGCCTGCAGCGCCTGCCCTATATCATGCAACTCGGGAGCGGGACCTTGTCTCTGCAGCCGGGGTTCACCTACAACGGCCTCTATCGCAAAACATTCTGGGGCGGACAAATTCTCGGTGTTCTCCAGACGGGAACCAATTCCGAAGGCTACAAGGCGGGAAATGAATACTCCCTAACGGGCTGGGTGGGGCGTCGTTGGAAGAGCTGGTTGCGCACTTCGTTTCGCATGAAATGGCAGCAGTGGTTCAACCCCACCGGTATGGACGATCAGCTGAATCCCGCGCTTTCGCCGCTAGCGAACCCGGCATTCCAGGCAGGAAGCCGTCTGGACGCCCTTTTCGGGGTAGACTTCTATGTCGAGGGGGGTCGCCTCGGGGGCTCCCGAATTTCCATCGAGGCCGGGTTGCCTGCTATGCAGGACCTTGAAGGTCCCCAACTCAGAACGGACTGGCTGCTCACGGCGGGCTTTCAGTATGCGTTCTAGGGAGTCGTGATTGTGTTTGGAAGAGAACCCAAGATTCCGAGCGCCGAGGAGGCGCTGCCGGGTCGCGAGGCGAGGGTGCCCGTGCCCGCCGCACACTTCGTAAACGGGGCTCGCTTGGAGGGTTCGTTTCCCGGCATGGAGCGCGGACTTTTTGCCATGGGATGTTTCTGGGGTGCCGAGCGCGGGTTCTGGCAGGCCCGGGGAGTCCATTCCACCGCTGTGGGCTATGTGAATGGAGTCACCCCCAATCCCACCTACCAGGAGGTGTGTTCGGGTCGGACTGGCCATACCGAAGCGGTGCTGGTGATCTTCGACCCGATTCAGACGAGCTATGCCGAGATGCTGGCGCTGTTTTGGCAGGAGCACGATCCCAGCCAAGGAATGCGCCAGGGCAACGATTCGGGCACCCAATACCGCTCGGGGATTTACTGTTATTCCGATGAGCAGCGGGCTTTAGCAGTGGCTTCCCGGGACGCATTTCAGGCCGTTCTCCAGAAGGCCGGTTTGGGGACGATCACAACAGAGATCGTGAAGGCGCCGGAATTCTACTACGCCGAGGACTACCACCAGCAATACCTGGCCAAGAACCCCCAGGGCTATTGCGGGATTGGGGGAACCGGGGCGCGGCTGCCCGAGGGCTGGTCGACTCTCGTATCGGTCTGAGGGCGGCGGGCTAGTCGGGCTTGGCGGCGAGTCGTTCTTCGCGCAGGCGCGAACGCCTGAGTTTGCCGGCTTCGTCGCGCAAGGAGCGGTCGACGAGTTCGAGACTGCGCGGATGTTTGTAGCCCACCAGCCTTGGGGCGAGCCATTCGCGGACTTCCTCAAGGGACAGCGTCGGGTTTCCAAGCTCGTCTTGGACACCGTCTATACCCTCCACATGCGCCATACCCTCTACATGCGCCACACCCTCCACATGCGCCATACCCTCCACATGCGCCATACCCTCTATACCCCCCACACCCTCGACCACACCCCCGACGACTTCCACGATGGCATGAAGGCGTTGGCCGAGATCATCGTCGGGGAGACCGATCACCGCGCTCGAGTGAATCCGAGGATGGGATTCCAGGGCGGCTTCGACTTCGGCGGGGTAGATGTTCTGACCACCCGAGAGAATCATGTCGCTCTTTCGGTCGCCGAGGTATAGGTAGCCCTCGGCATCGAGATAACCCATATCCCCGACGCTCTCCCAACCCTCTGCGTCCAACCGGGGTTCGGCTCCGCGGTACCGATAGGTGGATCCGGGCCCGCTGGCGGGCATCATCCAGATTTCCCCCATTTCTCCCGCGGGCAGTTGGCGGCCCGAATCGTCGAGAATTTTGATGCGTGCACCGCCCACCGGCTGCCCCACCGAGCCGCGATGTTCGAGCCACGCCCGGCCTCCGATGGCGGTCCCGCCGATGCGTTCGCTGGGTCCGTAAACTTCGTTCATCACGTCGGGCCCCAGCCAATCGATCCAGGCCTCCATCAGCCACGCGGGCAGCGGGGCCCCCCCGCTCATCACGCATTCGAGGCTGGAGAGGTCGTAGGCGAGTCGCTCCGATTCGGGGAGCCGCAGGATGCGAAGCATCATGGTGGGCACCACGGTGATCCGGTCGACCCGATGGCGCTCGATCAATTCCAGGCACAGGCGCGCGTCGAAACGCTTCATCAGCACGACCTTGCGGCCCGCGAAGAGCGGCTGGAAGCAGGCGCTGAAGGGCGCGGCGTGGTGGAGCGGCCCGGGCACGAGGGCCACCCGTCGGACCCGGGCGAACACCGGCTGAAGCTCGCTGTCATAGATTGCCTCGGACTTGGGGAGGATCAACTTTGGCAGGCCGGTACTGCCCCCGGAAGCCAGAGCCCGCTCGTGGGGGGCGACGCGTTCGGTCGGTGGAGCCGAAGAAAAGGAAGGGCCGGGTACGTAGTTGGCCGGGAGGTGTTTGGGGCGGGGAGTGCGAAGCCCCGATGCCGTTTCGGCAAGCCCGGTCTCGCCCCCCACGATCAGGCGGGGATTCGCGCGCGCGAGGATGCGTTCGAGTTCAGCGGTGGGCATTCCTGGGGCCAAGGGGTTGGGCACGGCCCCGAGTTTCCAGCTGGCCAGCATCGCGCTCACCAGTTCGATTCCGTTCGGGATGACCAAACTGACGAAATCGTTGGCCCGCACCCCTACGCTTTCGAATGCCCAGGCCAGTCGGTTGGCCCGGGCCTCGAGATCGCCGCACGAAATGGCCTCTTCCCCGCACACCAGAGCGATGCGCTCGGGGTCTCGCTCGGCCAACTCGGTCAGCACGCTCCCGTAGGGGACTCGGCTCACAGCGTTCGGCTCAGTTTCGCCAGGCGCTGTTTGCGGCTGAAAAGTCCGCAATCGGCGGTGGGCGCGTTTCGGGCACTGGGCAACGCAAAGCTCCTTTTCCTGGTCTTGCCTCCAAGCAGGGGGCGAGCCGGGGACCAATATCGCGATGTTGGCGGGGCAACGTCAAGAGGGAGGAGGCTGGGAAAACGACGACTGCCATCCCGCGACGGCGGGGGGGGTGAGGGGAGAGAGAAGGAGGCTTTCGGCGGTTCCCGACTTCAGTATGCCGTGGAGGCTCTCGGAATTCGGGTGCCCGGCGACGAGGGCCACCGGGCAGAGGGTTCCCACGAGCATCATCGGCGCCTGTCCGAGCGAATGCAACAATCGATTGAAGAGCAGCAGGCTTCCTGCATCCGCTCGGTGAAGATCCTCGATGACGATGACACAACGAGATTCTCGCGCGGTGGTGGTCAGGTAACGACAGACGGAGTCCAAAATTCTGAAGCGGACCTGAGCCGAATGATGCTGGTTTTCAGGAGCGAACCAGCCCATACAGGCGGGATCGCAGTGAATCAGGTTCAGCAGATCGGGGGCCAGCAGAGCGGGGATTCGCCGTTTTTGGACGCCCTGGACGAACGAGCGCAGGACTTCGATCCAGGATCGTAGGGGCGGGCTGTCGGCCGAACTCGAGCAACGGCCACTGGCCGTTGCGAAACCGCGCCCTCGCGCCATGGCGATGAGTTCCTCCACGAGACGCCGTTTGCCGCTGCCCGCGACGCCGCGCACGAGCATCCCATGAGAGCGGCCTCGCGCGAGTTCGGTCAGCGCGCTCTCAAATCGTCGGAGCTCCTGGAATCGAGCATCGATCAAGAGGGAATCGTCCAGTCCCAGGGCGTGGTTTTCCTCGCCGACGCTCGGCCGGGCTCGAACCGGGGCAACGAATCGATAGCCGCGGCCCGTCTCGGTTTGTATCAAGGCTTGAATCCGGCCCGAATCGCCGAGCAGGCCCCGGATCTCCCCTACTAGGGTGGAGAGAGAGGTGACGCCGACAGCGACATCGGGCCACAACCACTCGATGAGTTCTCTCTTGTAGACAAGGCGTCCGCGCCGTTGAATCAGATGAGCCAGGAGAGCGAGAACTTTGGGCCGTGCGGGAAGACGAACGCCCTCGCGCAGCAACACGTTCTCCCCCGAGTCGAATTCAAATTTTCCGAACGCGTAGCGCATGGTTGTTCCTCCGCTGGGGCGAAGAATCATCATCCGGTGCCAGAGGCCTAGGGTCAATGCCCAACCCCGTCGTTCGGTGTTTCTCCGTGTTCGCAAGCGTGCGGATCCGACCGCGGGTGTACGGCTCGTCAGTTCGCAGCTTCTGATCCATCCGTGGAGATCCGCCCGCGTTCGAGGGTGTCGGGAAATCTCGATTTTGAAAGCTGGAATTGAAAGGCCGATCGACGAAGCGGGTGCGGGCGAATCTTTGGAGGGGCCGAAATTCACGTCGAGCGCACGTCGAGCGATAGCCCTCGGCGCGTTGGGGAGGGAACGGGGGAATCAGCTCCCGATTCCGAGTTTCTCCAGCAAGGGCGGCCCCAGCACGAGCAGTCCGATTAATGCCGACCCCAGAACGGCGATCAGCACGGCCCCCGCAGAAGCATCTTTGGCCTGGGCGATTAGCGGGTGAATTTCGGGAACCGCGGCATCGGCGAGTCGCTCGACGGCGGTGTTGAGCGTCTCCATGGCCCATACCAGGGTGATCGCCGTGATGATCCAGAGCCAGCCAGTGAGAGGGAGATCGACGTAGAAGCTCATGGCGATGACTCCGGCGCTGACGAACATATGGATCCAGGCGTTGTGCTGGCTCTGAAGGGTGAGGGCGACACCATGAATGGCGAAGCGAAAACTTCGTATTCGTTCCACGATGGAGAATCGATGACTCAAAGGTGGATTCCTCGGGCAATCGAGCGATTCAGCCGACCCCCATAGTATCGCAGAAGCCGGTGGGCGGAGAAGTTCGGATTCTGCGATGGGCTCGGCCGGCGGCTTCCCGCTGGTCGGACGGGGAATGAAGACCTACGCTCGATGGGGTTCAGGACT
>DUCH01000373.1 GCA_012959865.1 Myxococcales bacterium
GTGGGCGTCATCGGGATAGGTCAGGACATCACTGGGTTTCGGGAGCAAGAGAAACGTCTTCGTGTAGCTCAGAAGATTGAAGCTGTTGGCCATCTTACCGGCGGCATCGCGCATGAATTCAACAATCTACTTGCGGTCATCCAAGGCAACCTGAACATCGCCCTCGATCCCCGGACCAGCAAGGAAGACCCCAGTTTTCTCCAAGAGTGTTTGGGCGATGCCGCTACGGCTTCTTCGGATGCAGCGAAACTGATCAGGCAGCTGCTTGCCTTCACGTCCCAGCAGGCCTTTCAACACGAGAGAGTGAACCTTCGCAACCTCATTTCTGAAGCGATCCGGAAAGCCTTTCCAATTGAAAATGACGGGAGGGCGATTTCGATTGATATCGACCAGGGCGACTTGACTGTGATGGCCGATAGCCCTCAGCTCGAAAGTGCAATCATGGGCCTTCTTGAAAATGCTGAGGAATCCCTCGATGGCTCTGGCGAAATTTCCGTCAGCGTAGCCATTCGAAATTTCAACGGCGCGCTGGATTCAGAATACTCACTGCCCGCGGGCGAATATATCGTTATGACCGTTAGCGACGATGGCTGTGGAATCGAGGAAAGCGTTCTACTTAAAGTTTTAGATCCCTTTTTCACCACGAAGGAAACCGGCGAGGGAGCTGGATTGGGCCTGAGCGTGATTCACGGTTTCGCCAAAAAATCGGGTGGGCTACTTCGGATGCGAAGCGAATTGGGCGTGGGAACAAGGGCAGAATTGGTTCTTCCGCTCATTCGAGGCCGTGTTGATGAAAGCGAAGGCCGAGCCGAAAGCGAGTATATCGAGTTCGCCCAGCAGACGGGAACCGTTCTGGTCGTCGAAGACGAGGAGCGACTGAGAAAGTTGGCCGCGCGCCATCTCCGTTCGACTGGCTTCGAAGTCATCGAGGCCGGTGACGTCGAGGAAGCCTTGGCGGTACTCGCTAGAAAAGGGGACGAAGTCGACGTTCTCTTCAGTGATATCAGAATGCCAGGCGACCTTTCGGGGAGACAACTGGCGCAAGAGGTTTCTAGCTTGTACCCCGGGATTCGCACGCTTCTGACAACCGGATACGAGGAGGAATCCCCGGAAGCCTCCGAGGAGGGCCTATCGCCCGAGTGGAAAGTTCCCGTTCTGCGCAAGCCCTATTCGAGAGCGGATCTGATTGGTGCGGTGATCGCTCTTGCCTGACGCGCGGGAGACCGGTTTTCGCGGACGACCGGGGATAGGACATATAAGCTGTCTTCCGGCACAACGTCCGAGCCTGGGCGTTATGTTAAATCCCTAAGGGATCCCGTGACGGGAAAACGGTCGAACGCGATACTGGGTCCGCTGAGTTCCGAGCTGAAGAGCACGCGCTCGAAGTAGAGCTGAGTAAGCCGTACCCTACCGACTAGTTGGTAATTCTCGACCCAGAAGCACCAACGGAGACTATCGCGATGAGAGCTCGACCAGATCTGGCTCTGATTCTGCTCACATTAACCGGGCTTGCCGTTTTGTCGGCATGCGATGACAAAAATTTGGCGGGGAGTGCCGTTCAAGAATTCCGCTCCGCGTCTGTGGCCGAATGCATTTAATCTAGCTTCAGCCGCTGTGTCGAGCGCTACGGCCAGGGCAATTGCGAAGTCTGGCTCAACATCACCCAAGTGTCCGTCAGTGAATTCGATATCGATCTTCCTTGATGCAATGACTGCGCGCCGAGGCTCTTTCCTGCCGGCTATTGTGTCTCCACCGAAGCGGCCCGGGGCTGCGACATCGACCCGTCGAGGTGCTTCAACCCGAAAGACAGCTCGCAGGGGGTGTGCAAGCCTCTGCCGCCGGCGGCGTCTAGTGGAGTCTCGTGCTGGAACGATTTGAAGTGCTTGCCCAACGAGTATTGCGAAGGTGCTGTGGTCTGCCCCTGCGGCGCGACCTGCATCGTTGAGGACAGACCAGGCATATGCACGTTTATCCCGTAGACGAGCCCGGAACCTCGGTAGCGGGCCATCGGCCCCATCTGCGGCCTCCCAAGCGACAGCACTTCATCCCTGGCCGAACTCCCACACGCCTCGCAATGCGGCCCCTGGGCATCGCGCTGCGGATAGGAATTCCAAAGGCCCTTTCTATACCCTGGGACCCTGGGCCATGCCCGGTACAGGTCAAAGAACGGACACAGGTCTCCCATAGGGACTTGATACAACCCCCATACCTGGATGCCCTGCCACAGGCCAGCCTGAATGCTCTATCCTCCCCGAACCGGGGAGACCGAGCAGGAGAGCACCCATGAAAGTGTTGAAGTGCCTTGGCGTTATTCTCGGCATCTATGTCGGCTTCGTCGTGGTCTTCGAGACGTTTTTTCTGGGGATGTACCAACCCAAGCTCGCGACCACGGGGCTCCCGATGCTCGTCATCACGACAATGGATGACTCGGGCGTGCCTGGCGGCCGGCGGCTGGCGCGCTTCGAAACAGACGGAAAACTATACGTTTCCGCGCACCACTGGACACGCGGCTGGTACCACCAAGCGCTCGAGAACCCCAACGTACGCGTTGAGATCGATGGCGCCGTGGCGGACTATCTTGCGGTGCCGGTGGAAGGGAAGGAGTTCGAACGGGTGGCCGCCGAGAATCCCATACCGCTCCGGTTCATGTTCCTGATGGGATTTCCGCCGCAGCGCGATCTCTTACGGCTGGAGCCGGCCCTGTAGCGCGGTGGGTGCGGTGGGTGCGGTGTGCGCGGTGG
>DUCH01000374.1:0-639 GCA_012959865.1 Myxococcales bacterium
TGACCACACCTTGACGTGAACACCTGCTGAGCCGCAAGTTCGGCATGGCTATTTTCGATACTGAATAAAGATCTCCGTGGCGATGGGATCGCTTTCCCCGAGCATCTTGTTGGGTTCCCGGATCTAGTGGCCGGTGGCGATTGGGCCCTGCCTCCATATCGTGATTCCCCACTCGAAGTTGATCGTGACCGAGGGGGGAAGCCACGTGCTTCCTGTCGCGCACGCCCCGGAGCTGGCCCTGTCCTTCACGCGTCGCTTGGGCGATGCCGGTCAACCGGACGCCGGCGCGGCGAACGCTGCTATCCGATCAGCCGCTTTTTCGCCGGCCTCCTTATTCGTTTGGGGTGGTCCGCGGGTCGAGCCTCAGGAACTTGCTGGGAGCAAATTCGCATATGAACCGCAGGATAAACCCCATCTCGTAGGCAGGGGATAGCGAAGTGCGTTCGTCGCCAGCCACGACGACCGCTTCGAACGAACGCCGAACGCCAGCGCGAGTGACATCAACCTCGGGATTTTCGAGTGCCAGGTTGTACCAGTGCCGAAGCCAGTGGTTGGATGAAACGTAGAGGCGAGCTTCGTTTTCGAATTGTCTATTGAAATCGGTGTCATCGCAAAGTTCTGGGGAGAGAATTTTCAAGG
>DUCH01000374.1:649-1770 GCA_012959865.1 Myxococcales bacterium
CAACAAGGTTTCCGCCCGCACCCGTTAAATGGAAGATCCTTTTTGGCGGGACGGGCAATGGCTACGGGCTGGTGACTGAAAAACCCTCCGGCAAGCAGACCTTTATGCGCATGGCACGGCTTCAGGTCGGGTTCGGCATGGGTATCCAGGAACTCAGCGTACTCCTGATCTTTAAGTCGAAAAAGAGGCTGACGGAGTTCAAGGAGCAGGGCTGGACGTTCGGGGGAGCCGCATCGGTGTCGATGATTTCTCAGACTGAAAATTCCGATGATCCGGCGGTGGACAAAGCCATACAGGCGACGGTCGATCGCGACCCCCTCGTGTACCAGGTGACGAATGCGGGAGTGAATCTCTCGGCTACTCTGGAAGGGGCCAAGTTCTCGTGAGACTCCGCGCTCAACTGAGCCGGCTCCCATGGGCCTCATGGGACGGACGCTGATTGCGAATTTCCGCTGTGGCTGAGCCGGGGCTCTCGTTCGCTGTTGGCCGCTGCGATCGGCGAACGGAGGCCTCGAATTGGCGCGATTCGATCAGTCCTCCGAGTGGGTCGCCAGCAACCGCGCGCTCTCTGCTCGATCTCACTAGCCCACGGTTTTCGGATGGCCTAGGTTCACCCAAATTTTGGCGAATCTGGCGCCATGCTCTGCTCGCAAGGCCCGAGCGTGACCCGTTGGCCCACCCGCCGGCCGGAGACCAAGGCATAAGAGTTCCCACCCGAGGCAGACTGAACCGCATGAGAGCCCATTCGAGAGTCCTCCGCACAGAGGCGCCGGCATGAATTTTTCGCGATCCGCACTCGCCGGCTTCACGGAATCCCTTCGCAATTCGAAGGGATTCCGTCATTTTTTCGACCTCCCGCTGCTCTGTCTGACTTTGAGCGTTTTCTATTTCGGGACGAGTTTGGAACTCGTCATTCTCTTTTTTATCTTGGCGCCCTTTTTGATTTGGCCAAAATTGGGAAGGCAGAGATTTTCCCGGACCCACCTGCTGTTCTTGATTCTATTCGGTCAGTATGTGGTTTTGCACCTTCTGAAAGCGGCATGGATCGACTCGCACATTATCAACCCGAACTTGACGGAAGAACAAATTGGTCAGGTCATTCATTGGGAGATTTGGGCTCT
>DUCH01000374.1:1780-2347 GCA_012959865.1 Myxococcales bacterium
CGTCGCATCGCTTCTTCGCTTTTGCTCGATCGAACAGTTGGTCGACTGGTTCCATAAGAATGCTCCAGTCGTTCTTCTTGTCGGATTTCTGGCGATGTCTTTTGGCTACTTCTCCTTCTTTTTTTCCGACTACTTTCCTCCCTACCTTCAGCCCTACCTCGAAGCCCGGTGCCGAATCGTAAACCAGAGCGATGTATTTACGGCCCCTCTTCTGTTCACCGTGTTCACGATCATGCTCTTCCAGAAATGGCAAAGCCTGCCCCCCAACGCCAAGCGAACCCGGTACCTTCTCGTTGGTCTGTCCATCATCAGCTCCACTGTTTACAGCGGTGCCCGCTCAATTTTTATCGCCCAGATCTTGAGTTTCGCTGTTCTGGCGCTTTTGCTTCTCTGGCTCGGTCGAAACCGGAGGCGCCGCGATGCCGCGTCGCTGATTCTGGTGGTTTTCGTCGGCGTGGCTGCGGGTTGGGCAATCGACAACATTACGGGCTGCGGGACATTTCGACGGGCTGATGCGGTGATCGATCTGATCAAGCCCGAGGTAACATTCGAAGATTTCGAAAAAAC
>DUCH01000374.1:2468-2741 GCA_012959865.1 Myxococcales bacterium
TGTGCATAATATCTATCTCTCCTGGATGATTTGGGGCGGAGTGGTCAGTCTGATCTCGGGCGTTGTGTTTCTGCTGTCCGCCGCACTAGCTCTTCTGCGCCGAGCCCGAACGTTCGGGAACTATGTGCTGGGTCTGAGCGTCGCGGGACCCTTCTTGTTCAGTCAAATTTTCGATTCGTTTCTGTTTTGGCAGAGCTTCCTGCTACTCGCGATGCTGGTCTTGACATTGTCAGTCGCACTCGGAACCCAGGAGGAAGAGGAACGGGAAGCCTG
>DUCH01000375.1 GCA_012959865.1 Myxococcales bacterium
GACCAATCTTTTTTACTCGGCGCAGCGTCCTCTTCCGCGGAAAAGGAGGCTCGACCTCCGATCCCCAGACTGATCCACTTCGTGTCGTCGATGGTGATCTTCCCGCCTGCCCATGCGTCGCTTGCGCCAAGCAGCGACAGGACTGCGATTGCCGCTGTAAACGTGGTTTGTAGCTTTCTCATGTTCTCCCCGTTCAAAAAATTAGTTGTTGGCCGATGCAGCCCGTGTTTGCGTCACTGTCTTTACAGCGCTCGCCCTCGCCCATCCGTGCGTATATGTGCACGTGTGCTCAAATTCATTTGCATCCGCTTGCATCTATTGGCTTCTGCACTGCAACGTCTATGCCAACCCGGTAAAGAGCTCTAACCAGAATCAGCGAGCGCATACACGACGAACTTCGATTCGGCGCGCATGACTGCCTAGTGACGCATCGCCGATGCACTCCGATCGGGCAGCCACCGGACATCATGCGAGTTGAGCAATGAACGGATCGGCTTAGAAGAAGACCAGATGTGTTGATCCATGCAGTTTCGACGCGGGTTTTGGCAGCGCCCTCATCGATAAGAACCTGCAGAAGACGACGTCGATCTCCGCAGACGAAACCTGGCGCTTTGAAGCGTGCCGCCTCCGCTACAAGCTGGAGCCTGGATGGCGCGCGAATGCGTAGAGGACCGTATGTGGACGATCGAAGCTGCCGGAAGCGGAGTTCTCGACAAACTCCGCTGCGCGTACACTCACTGAAGTTGCAAGTACGACTCCGGCATCGGATTCGGTTGGGCACCCTGATACGTCGGGGCCTGCTCTCGGCTTGCGCGCGGTCGCGAACTATGGTGCCACGCCACTCTGCACCTGGGGCGAGAACTCCACGCCTTCGGGTGCAAAGGCTTCGGTTCCGCCGTCTAACGGATCGGTTGTTAAGCAGCGCGGCCCGCCGCCGAGCCCGCTAAACCCACAACGGTTGACGCAAGAAGGCTACCACGTCGCCAACGCCTCGCTGTAGCCGCGTCTGCCTCCAACAACTTGTTAGGCAGCGGCTCACCTACGCTCTCTAGTCGGCGACTTGGATTGCGACGCCTTGGACGGTGGTGCAGGCGAAACTAAAAACGTTGTAGATCGGGAAAAAGCCATAGAGACTGGTTGTTACCGAGGCATTCAGCACTGCATCTCCATCCACTCCTGCGAGTGCGTTGTCGAGCGCCGCGGAGGGCGTGGAATCGCCCCAAGGAACCAGAGACAGGAAGAAGTATCGGCACGCACGACCTTCAACCTGGCCAAGCTCCTCGTAGGATTTGCTAGCGCTCAGCAGCTCACCCGGTGAGGCGGACGGACGGGCGAGTACGCCGAAATTGCCTGTCGAGGAGCACGAAGTCATGACAACAGTTGCGACTGCGAGAGCAGCGCCGAAACATCGCGTTCGATAGTGCTTGGTCATTCGTGAGCTACTCGAGTCTGCCTAACGGATCGCGGTTCAGCTGCATGGGACCAGCGCCTCCGGCCTCCAGTTAAATCGCATTGGTTTGATGCCAAAAATAGTACCGCGGACTGAGGATCGTGCAAACAGCCGCCCGCGACCGGGCCAGCTCCCACCCCCCGCTTGGATTGAGCGCCGCGGATAGACCACGTCTGGACTCAAAGGGCGGCTGTTTGCACTACCCTCCGCCGTTCGTCTTCTTTCCACTGAAATCGCCCGTTCCTTACTGGTGCCTAGACTTAGACTCTGCAGCTATGAACCTCATCACCCTCGCGCTCGTTCTGGTTCACGCCGCAGTGCTGCTCGGGCACGACTACGCGCACAAGGACCTGGTCGTGAAGCTCGTACTCTGGCAGACGGTATTCGCGTACTCAGTGATCGTGGCTGCACCGCTTATTGCAAGTGGGCTCACGTTTACGGGGAACGCGCGCGCCGGATACGCGCTGCTCACAGCATCGATGCTAGGCGCGCTCGCCTTCGGCTTCTATCATCACTACGTGCTGATTTCTGCCGACCACGTGGATCACCTGCCGCACGGTGAAACGCAGGGACTGTTTCGAACCACTGCCGAGTTGATGGTGGCCCTCGAGTTCGCAGGCGCTGCGCTCGGTACGCTTGGTTGGTGGCGCAGCGCAAAGCCAGCGCAGGTCGACTGAGTTGGCGCGCGTGCGCATAGCGCCAGTGGTTCTAGCTGGCATCGTCGTATTGGTTGCGAGTGCCGCTCTCGCCGAAGACTCCGATTCGCGCCCGGTCATTCGCGAATCCAAATTCGAGTTGTTCGTGGGGGACGCTGCGGCGTCGGTCGTCTTCTACCGGGCGCTCGGCTTCGAGGTCGTGCACGAGAAGAGCTACGGCTACACCACGCTCGCTTCGGGCGGCACGGTTGTCGCTCTATCGCCTGTACCGAGCTGGGCGCGATTCCCGCTCTGGGTCGTGTCGTGGCTTCGGTATCCGCCCCTCGGAACCGAGCTCGTCTTGTACGTCGACGACCTCGGCGCAGCCCGAAGTGCACTCGTCGAGACCGGATACGAGCCGGGCGATATCGTGCTCCAGGCCTGGGGCGACCGCGATTTTCGCATCACCGACCCGGACGGCTATTACATCCGAGTGACACTCGGACACGCGATCCCGCAAAGTGTCTCTTCGCTCAGGACCTCAGAATATCCGACTGCTGCTGACCGGATACAGGGGCTTGTTTTTCCGATGCGCTCGCGCGATCAAGACGATCGCAAGTAGCGCCCCTGCCCGTCAGCACGACGAAAAGG
>DUCH01000376.1:0-269 GCA_012959865.1 Myxococcales bacterium
CAAGACGCGGCAGTTGAGATGTGTTGGGGTGCGTTGCGCCGAAGAAATGGGCCCGAAGACGGGCTCAGGGCGGCCTGAGGCCGCATTGCACCTTTATATGCGGATGCAGTGTTCCAGGATTTGGGCCGTGTGTCAAGGCGAATCCCCGGCTTTTGCGGCGCGCTTCGGCCCGAATCAGAGGCTCAAAAACACCAGCGCGCCCACACCGGAAGCCAAAGCCACAGCCAACAAGGTGCCCAGGATCTTGAGGCCGCGGGTGGCCCGGCGCA
>DUCH01000376.1:410-1498 GCA_012959865.1 Myxococcales bacterium
CGTTGTGCGCCTGGTAGACGGCCGACTGGCTTTCCAGCGCGTGGACTCGCTCGAGCAGCGACTCGAGAGAAAGCGTCGGCGGGCCCGGGTGGGGGTCTGGGCGGAGGTCTGAGCGGAGATCTGGACGGGGCAGGGCGATGCGTCTCCAGAAGGAGACCTTTTTATTCTCGGTGGCGTCCGCCCGGTGATTGGCGGTGTCCGCCCGGTGATCGCCGGTTTCGGCGTAAATAGGGGGCGGGCTTTGGGTCTCCGGCGACGCGACCTCGGAACGGGCCTGGGCGCGTTCTCCGAGGTGGGCGAAGCGCGAGAGAGCGGGGGCGAGTTCGGAGCTGCGTGTCTCCCCCGAAAGTTGAGGCACCCAGGGTTCTTCGGCCAATCCCGTCTCCTCCTGCCAGTGGCGCCCGGTGGCGGGCGCCGCCCAGCCTTTTCGTTCGGCGCTCAGCCTAGCGGCCGCTCGGCACGGGCGCGAGGCAGCGGTGTCTGGAACCGGTTGTGTGGAACGCGCTGGGTGCAACGCGGTGCTTGAAACCGAGAGCGCAGAACCGGAACCGGGCGCGGCTTTGGATCTTCGGACTAGAGGGCGGCGAGCAGGCCGGCGATTTCGTCGGGCCCGAGCGTGTAGGCCTGGGCGCAGAAGTGGCAGCAGACTTCCTGGCTCTTGCCCGAGCCCACCAGTTCGTTGAGCTCGCCGGGCTCGAGCATTTGCAGCGTGGCCAGAGCACGCTCGCGGGTGCACGGGCAATAAAAAATCGGCTCGGAGCGGGTGCGCGCCCGGGAGCCGAGCCCGGCCAGGAGCAGATCAAGGATCTCGTCGCCATCGACTCCGGTCAGGGCCAGGTCCGACAGAGAAGGCATGCTGCGCACGTTGGCTTCGGCTCGGGCGGCTTCGGCCTCGCTGGCGTCGGGGAGCATTTGGAGCAGGAAGCCCGCGGCCACCACGGCGGTTTCGTCGTTCGCCATGGCGACCCCCAGGCCCATGGCCGAGGGCGTCTGCTCGCTCTCGCTCAGGTAGAGCGTGATGTCTTGGGCGATTTCGCCGCTGGTCAGGGGCACGATGCCCGTGTAGGGCTCGCGCCAGCCCGGCTTGT
>DUCH01000376.1:1642-16337 GCA_012959865.1 Myxococcales bacterium
CCCATGGGCCCGTCTCCGCGCAGTTGGAGTTGAATGCTCTCGCCCTCTTCGTTCCGGGCTTCTCCCCAGGC
This sequence comes from Myxococcales bacterium, assembly GCA_012959865.1. GTDB lineage: Bacteria > Myxococcota_A > UBA9160 > UBA9160 > UBA4427 > JAZXM01. The sequence continues at coordinate 1,714 of DUCH01000376.1, forward strand.
GTCTCCTCGGGCGTCGAGAGGGGCTGCGTCGTCGCCGGGTGTGACCGCGATCAGAACCGCGCCCATCAGCGCTCGGCCCAGGGCGTTGGCCGCGGTGGGGGCCAGGGCGCGGAGCGACATGGCATCGGCGATCAGGTTGCTGCCGATCAGCGCCCGGGCGCTGACGCCGCCGGCTTCGGACAGGGTCCGAACCAGATGCGCGGGGCGCGGTCGCCGCCCGGGGTTAGGCGGCAGAGAATCGGGGGACGAGGACACGGGGTCGAGTATAACCCCAGACACTCAGCGGGGATGCATGGGGAGTCCGTGGGTCCAGGAGTGTGCGAAGATCGCGTTTTTCCCCGGCGTGGAGGCTCCGTGAATCACGATTTTCAAGTTTGTCCCTCGTGTGGTGACGAGTTCACCCTGTCTGTTCTCAAGTGTTCGGATTGCCACGTGGCGCTGGTGTCCCCCGACGCGCTGCCCCCGATGCTCGACCCCGAAGATTTCCCCGAAGTCGCCGCGCTGACGTGCGTTCGCGTGGGTCCGCTGCCGTGGACCCGGGCAATTTCCGACGCGCTGACCCAAGCTGGACTGGCCCACCGGGTGGAACCCGATAGCCGGAGCGTCGCCGAAGGCGGCATCGACCCCGAGCGCTTTGGGGGCGAGACCCTTTACGGCACCTGGGTGCGCCCCGAGGATCTCGAACCCGCCCGGGAAATCGACACCGCGATCTTTGCCGTTTTCGAGGCCGAGGCCGCCCCGGCGGCGGGCGGCGGCGAAGCCTGCCCGGCCTGCGAGGTGCCCTTGGCTCCGGACGCCCTGGAGTGTACGGGCTGCGGGCTCGTCTTTGGTTGACGAACGGGTTGAAGGACAGGTTGACCGACAGGTTGGCGAACGGCCCCTGCCCGTGCGGCACTCGGCTAGGGGGCCGCGCGTTCCCAGGTCTGGAATGTAAAACCGTGGCTGTGGCGGGCGTCTGGGGCGTGGTGCCGCTCGGCGACCAGGGAAAAGCCCGCCTCGGCGGGGTCGTTGGGGCCGGGCATTCGCGTTTCACCCTCGACCTGGGCGTGCACCCGGGTCAGGTAGAGGCGGTGGGCGACGGGGAGCGCGGCGGCGTAAACGCCAGCGCCTCCCACGGCGAAAATCTCGGGTAGACCCTGGCGCTCGGCCCATGCGCGCGCGTCGTCAAAGCCCGGCAGAACTTCGGCGCCCGCAACGCGATACTCGGGGTTGCGCGAGACGATCAGGGTGGTGCGCCGGGGCAGCAATCGCCCCACCGACTCGTGGGTGCCCCGGCCCATGACGATGCAACCGCCCAGGGTCAGGCGCTTGAAAAATTGCTGGTCGTCGGGCAGATCCCAGGGCAACCCGCCGTCAGAACCGATCACGCCGTTCTCGGAGACGGCCACCACGATGGAAACCTGCACCGGACCGGATCGCTCAGGCGGCTCAGACGGCTCAGACCGCTCAGACGGCTCAGACGGCAATGGGGGCCGAAATTCGCGGGTGGGGGTCGTAGCTCTCCAGGTGGAAATCGGCGTAGCGGAAATCGAAGACCGACTTCACCGAGGGGTCCAGGCGCAAGGTCGGGAGCGCCCGGGGCGCCCGGGCGAGTTGGGTGTTCACCGCGTCGACGTGATTCGAGTAGATATGCGCGTCGCCCAGGGAGATGATCAGATCGCCGGGCTCCAGGTCGGCGTGCTGGGCGACCATCTGGGTCAGCAGTGCGTAGGAGGCGATGTTGAAGGGCAGGCCCAGGAAAAGATCGCAGCTGCGCTGGTACATACTGCACGAGAGCCGGCCGCGACTGACATTGAACTGGTAGAGCATGTGGCAGGGAGGGAGCTTCATGCGCGGAATTTCCGAGACATTCCACGCGCTGACAATCAAGCGGCGAGAATCGGGATCGCTGCGGATGCGCGCGATCACATCGCTCAGCTGGTCGATGCCCTCCTGGCGCGCGCCGGGAGTGGGCCAGTTGCGCCATTGGGAGCCGTAAACGGGTCCGAGGTCGCCGTTCTCATCGGCCCACTCGTCCCAGATCGAGACCCCGTGCTCCTGGAGGTAGCGGATGTTGGAATCCCCCGAGATGAACCAGAGCAGTTCGTGGATGATGCTCTTGAGGTGCACCTTTTTGGTGGTCACCAGGGGGAACCCCGACTTCAAGTCGAAGCGCAGCTGAGCACCGAAGACGCTGAGGGTACCCGTGCCCGTCCGGTCGCCTTTGGCATCGCCGCGGGCTAGAACGGTTTCCAGCAAATCCAGGTATTGTCGCATCGCTCGAGTGCACCTCCTGGCCCCGCGTGGATCGGTGTCCGACGCGCCCGATGAATTCGCTTGTGCCCGGGGAGGGAGCCGATCAGCTTACCACGCGATGGGAGGCCGGGCCGGGGATCGCCGGGGCATCCGGCATTCTTTGGCCAACTTTCTCATGCACGGTCCGCCGGGCGAGCGAATCGTTGGCCGTGGTGTCGTCTCTCGTGATTCAAGACTTTCCGCCGTTCGCACCGTTTGCGCCGGGGGATTCGAGAAAGTAGTTGAAGTCCTCGAATTCCTCGCCGTGGAGCAATTCGCTGGCGTGGGCGGGGCTCGTTGCGTTGAAGAGCTGACTCTGGAAATCGGGTCCGAGACCCACCGTGCGCGCCAGGGTGGCGAGAACCTGGAGGTGGCGGTCGCGTTCTTCGGGGGAAGTGCCCAGCAGAACGATGCAGTGGACGGGCTTGCCGTCGGGGGTATCGAAGTCGAGCCCTCGCCGGGAGAGCGCCATGACCCCCGTCATGGCGAAGCCACCGGGCAGGATGCCATGGGGCACCGCGAGCCCTCCGCCCAGGCAGGTGGAGGCCTGACTTTCCCGATCCAGCACACTCGCGAGCAATGCGTCGCGATCCACCGCATGAAGCCCGTGGCTGGAGATCAGCAGATCCCCGAGGGCCACGATGGCCTCTTCTTTGGAGTCGGCGTGGAAGTCGGTCACGATGTTCTCCTCCTGGAGAAAATCGATCAGGCGCAGGCGGTCCTTGCCCACTTCACCCGCCCGCCCCAGCGCCCAGCGGGTCAGGAGCGGGCCCAGAATTTCGTTCACCGCAACCACCGAGAGCACCACGGCGCCGAGCAAACCCGCCAGATGCGCGTAGGCGGGGTCGTTCTGGATCACGATTACCAGGCCCACGGCTACGCCCGCCTGGGGGATCAGCGCCGGCCCCAGGTTTTGGCGAACGCGCTCGGTGGCGCCCGCGAGCCGCATGGCGGCATTCGCCGCCAGGAGTTTGCCCGCCACCCGCGCGAAAAAGTAGGCCGCCGCCATATAGCCGGCCTGCTGCAGGTGGATCGCGTTCAGATGCATGCCCGCCAGGGTGAAAAAAATCGCCAGAATCGTGGGCTCGAAATTGGCGAAGACCGAGTCGACCAGGTGGCTGCGCGCCTGGGTGATATTGGTTTGGACGATGCCCAGCACCAGGCAAGCCAGCAGGGGCGAAACGTCGAGGCTGGTGGCGAGTCCGGTGGTGAAGACCAGGGCGAGTACGGCTCCGGTGGTGACTCGCTCGGGGCGCACGGCCAACCGGGCGAATTGATCCATCGCCAGCGCCGCCCCGGCCCCGATGGCGGCGGCCATGAGCAATTCGGCGAGGGCCCCTCCTGTGGCGCTCCCCACTCCGGGCAGCGCCGGGCCGCCCCACGAGGAGCCGGCGCTTCGCGCCACTTCGAAGAGCACGATGCACGCCATATTGTTCAGGGCCACGGCGGCCACCAGGGTTTTGACGAAAACGCCCTTGGAGCGGGTTTCTTTGACCACCGCCACGATGGTGGCGGGGGCGGTCGCGATGGCGATGGCGGCCAGCAGCAGCGCGAGTTGGGGGGAACTTCCGGGCAGGGCCAAGAGCGCGGCGAAAACGATCAGCGGCGTGACCACCGATTCGGCCAGCAGCAGGTAGATGAGGCGCTTGCCGGCATTGCGCAACCGCTGGACGTTGAGATGCGCCCCCACGGTGACGGCGATCAGTCCCAAGGCGAGATGGGTGAGCGGTTCGAGCCCGCCCAGGGCATCGGGCTCGAAGAGCCCGAGCCCCGCGTGGCCCATGAGAACGCCGGCCAGAATCTGCCCGGTGACGCTGGGTAGCCCGAGGCGCTTGGCTGCGCCGCCGAGTGTCACCCCCGCCAGAATCACAACGGCGAGGGTGAGGAGCGGACCTGCGCCGCCGAGAAAATCTGAGCCCCACGCCATGGCGGAAAATTAGCGTGCCCGCAGCGCGGCGCGCGGCCTAGCCGAAGAGATTGCTCACGATCTCATAGCCGCCCACCCAAGTGCCGATCACGCTTCCCAGGGTCGTCAAGAGGAAGACCAGCAGAATGCGGAGCAGTCGATTGGCCCACCAGCCCTTCGCGGTGGCGATGTCCTCGCCCACGGTCTGAATTTCATGCACCGTCGGCGGGACGAACCAGGTTTGGACGAAAGCCGCGACATAGCCCGCGCCGATCACGGGGGTCAGGCTGGTGAGCGGCGCCGCAAAAAAGGCCGCCAGGGTGGTCAGGGGGTGGGCGAAGGCGAGCAGGCCCCCGATGCCACTGGGAATCGCGTTGGCGAAGAACCAATAGCGGGCGTTCTCGCCCGCCTGGGTAAACCCTTGGGAGACGCCAATCCAAACGATGGAGCCGACGATGAGCGCGGGGATCGCCCAGCCGACCCACTTCCAGATGGGCGAGACCGGGGCGATGGTTTCGATTTCGGAGAGATCCACCGTCGCCTCTTCCTCCATGGCCCGGGACATTCCCTCGATGTGTCCCGCTCCGACCACGGCCACGATCTTCTGGCCCGGCGTGTCGCGAATCTTCTGGGCGAGGTAGGTGTCCCGCTCGTCGATCAGACTCGTCTTGAGCCGCGGCATGGCCTCTCCGAGTTCGCGCATGAGTTCCGAGAGCACGTCCTGTTGGCGAATCCGCGCGAGTTCTTCCTCGCTGATCTCGGTGTCCTCGAAAGCGCTGGCCAGGACCCCCGAAGCCAACTGGAGCTTGTGCCAGAACGAGAGCGCCGCCCAAGCCCGGCGCAGGGTGATGCGGACATCGCGGTCGCAGAGCGCGATGGGGATATCGTTTTCCTGGGCAGCCCGGGTGGCCTCGAGGAGTTCCTTGCCCGGGGTGACGCCGAGTTTCATGCCCAGGCGCTTTTGATAGCTGGCCAACAGCAGGTTGATGAGCAGGGCGGCGAGTTGCTGGTTGCGGATGATCTCGCGCAGATCCTGGGCCTGGAAGGTTTTCTCCTGGGAGAGGGCCGCGTAGCGTTGTTGATCGAGTTCGACGCACACGCAATCCGGGCGTTCGCCCTCGATGACCTTGCGGACGAGGTCGACGGATTGCTGCGAAATATGCGCCGTGCCCACGAGAAAAAAGCGCCGCCCGCTGAGTTCGAGCACGCGGACGTCGTCTCCGTATTCCGCCGGGTCGGGCGGGGGGCTCTCGGACTGGAGTTCGTCGTCGCTCAGGGTGTCTATCCTTTGGGTTCGGAGTTTTCGGCGCGGCGAAGCGTTGCATAGTTGGCTCGCTTTCGCCCGAGTGCCCCCGGGATGCGAAGGCCCAGCAAGGCGGCCGCGACCGCGGCGTAGATTCCGGGCTCGAGCCAATCGGCCTTGGCGGACCAGACGAAGTGGATCGCCGCCAGGGTGACCGCCAGATAGACCCCGCGGTGCAGTTGCCGCCAGCGCTTTCCGAGCCGGCGAATCCAGCTGCGGGTGGAGGTCAGGGCCAGGGGGGAGAGCAAGACAAGGGCGCTGAAGCCCACGGTGATGAATGGCCGCTCCCGGATGTCTTCGGCGAGATCGCCCAGGCGGAAATCGAGATCCAGGGCCAGGTAGGTGATGAAGTGCAGGCTGGCGTAAAGGAAGGCGAGGAGCCCAAAAGTACGGCGGTGGGGGGCGAGCCCTGGAGCGTCCAGTAGGCGCCGCGCCGGAGAAACGGCAAGGCCGAGCAGGAGCATCCGCAGCGCCCATTGCCCGGTGCGGTGGGTGATCTCCTCGACGGGTTCGGGGCCGAGGCCGCCGGTGGCAAAGTCAAAAATCCCCTGGGCGAGGGGGATCAGTCCGGCGACGGCCAGCGCGATCCGTGCCGATCGGCTTCCGATTTTCACTTCAGAAATTCCGCCGCAAATCCATTCCCGCGTAGAGGCTGGCCACTTGGTCCCCGTACCCGTTGAAGGGGAGGGTGGGGCGCTTGCGCCAGTCCCCGATGCGCCGCTCCCGGGCCTGGCTCCAGCGCGGGTGACTGACCTCGGGGTTCACGTTGGCATAGAAGCCGTACTCCCCGGGCGCTGACTGGTTCCACGCGGTCACGGGCTCGTCGGCCTGAAGCCGAATGCCCACGATGGACTTGATGCTCTTGAAGCCGTATTTCCAGGGCACCACCAAGCGGAGGGGCGCGCCATTCTGGCCGGGAAGGGTTTTGCCGTACATCCCCACGGCGAGCAGGGTGAGCGGGTGCATGGCCTCGTCGATGCGGAGGCCCTCGCGGTAAGGCCACTCGAGGACCCGGCGCTTTTGTCCGGGCAATTGCTCGGGGTCGAGCAGGGTTTCAAACGCCACGTAGCGGGCCTTCGAAGTGGGTTCGAAGCGTTTCAGGACATCGCCCAACGGCACTCCCACCCACGGAATCACCATCGACCAGGCCTCCACGCAGCGCAAGCGGTAGACGCGCTCTTCCAGAGGATGCGGGCGCAGGAGGTCTTCCAGGGGGATGACGCCGGGCTTGGCGATCTCGCCCTCCACGCTGACCGACCACGGTTCGGTGCGGAGGCGATGGGCGTTGCGCGCGGGATCGTCCTTGTCGGTGCCCATTTCGTAGAAGTTGTTGTAGGTCGTCGCGTCCTTTTCAGGGGTCTGAGGATCTTCCGCGCGAAAGCGATTCGGCGCGGGGAGAATGTCGGCAAGGGGCCGGGGCCCTCGGACCGAAGCCTTGGTTTGGGCTACGGCGTCTTCGGTTCCGCAGGCGGTGAGTGCGGGCAAGCCGCTGGCCAGGACGGCCGCGGTGGCCGAAGTGCGAAGAAAATCGCGACGCCGGAGGTAGATCTCGCGGTCGGTGATCTGGCTCTCGGGGAGATCGCGATGGGAGGGCATGTTGGAGATCCTTCTCCGACTGGGATCGGCTTTCAGGCGTTTATGTTCGGGCGTTTGTGTTTTCTGTGTTTGTGTCGGGCGCTTGGGGTTGGGTGTTTGTGTTGGGCGCTTGTGCTGTGCGCTTGGTTCGGGTGTTCGACGTTCAGGCTCCGATCTCGAGAACCGTGCGAATGCCTCGGCTCGCGCTGAGATCGGCCATGGCTTCGTTGATCTCATCGAGGGGTCGGCGGTGGGTGATCAGCGCTTCGAGGTCCAGGTGGCCCGCCTGATAGAGGCCGATGAGCCGAGGGATTTCTCGCAGGGAGTTGCAGCTGCCCAGGAGCGTGCCCATGAGTTTTTTCTCGCTCATCACGAACAGGGCCGCCGGCGCCAGGGTGATGTTGTCCGTGATGGGCGGCGCGCCGACGCACACGATGGTGCCGTGGTTGCGCGTTGCCAGAAAGCCGGCGCTGATGAGATCCCCGCGCCCCGCGCATTCGAACGCGTAGTCGACCCCGATGCCGCCCGTCAGGGTTTGGGCCCGCTCGATGACGTCCTCCCGGGTGGGGTCGATGAAATCGGTGGCTCCAAGGGCGCCGGCGACTTCGCGCCGCTGGCCCACGGGATCCGAAACGATGATGCGCGCCGCCGAGGCGAGCCGCGCGCCTTGGACCACCGAGAGTCCGATCGCGCCCAGGCCCATGACGAGAACCGTGGCGCCTTCGACCACCTGGGCGGTATTGAGCACCGCGCCCACCCCGGTTTGCACCGCGCACCCCACCACGCAGGCCACTTCCAGCGGGATTTCGCGGTCGATCTTGACCGCGCCCGTGGCGTGGGTGAGGACGTATTCCGCAAAAGCCCCCAGGCCGACCCCGCGGTAGACGAGTTCGTCGCCCCGAGAGAGCCCGGTTTGTCCGTCGGCGAGCTGATTGGTCACGATATCGAGAGAATTCACGCAACTGCTGGCCTCGCCGCGAACGCACCAATAACAGGTGCCGCAGGGCGGAGCGGGAGTGAGGACCACCGGGTCTCCGGGTTGCAGCCGGTCGACGCCGGCCCCCACGGCATCGACGATCCCCGAGGCTTCATGGCCCAAGACGATGGGGGTGGGGGCGGGAAAGGTTCCTTCGGCGATGGAGAGGTCCGAATGGCAGCAGCCACAATATTTCACCGCAACCCGGATCTGGCCGGGGCCGGGATCGGCGATCTGAATTTCTTCGATCTTCATCGGGGAGCCGGGGGATTCGACCAGAGCCGCGCGCATGGCTTTCTCCTTAAAATCCGGTGGGCCTGCCGCCGCCGGGGAGCGGTCAGCATACCGCGTCGGTGGTTGGGGGATACGGTTCCTTGGGCCGGCGGGCGGGGGCTGGCGCGCGCAGGGAGCGGAGGTAGGCAGTGGGGGTCGGCAGTGGGGAACTAGGGAATAGGGGAAGCCAGTGGAGAGTCGGGAAGCGGCAAGGACGCGACTTTCCCCAGCCGACCTTTGCCGGTTCGACTAGGCTGTTCGGACCCGAAAGTTCTTTCGGGCTGTCCGCCCGACCCGGTCCATCGCCCGGGAAGCCCGGGTGGAGGGAGGGATCCATGCGCGCCGCCGTCTTCCACGCCGTCGACCAGCCGTTGGCCATCGAAGACGTTCCCGATCCCACGCCGGGTCCCCGGGACCTGGTGGTCGAGGTCAAGTGCTGCGGGATCTGCGGTTCGGATCTTCACGCGGCGGGCCCGTCCGGCGGCCTTCCCGACGGCTGCGTGATGGGGCACGAGTTTGCGGGCCGGGTGGTGGAGGTGGGCGGTGAAGCGACGGGCAGCTTTGCGCCCGGCGATGCCGTGACGGCGATTCCGGGTATCGGCTGCGGGGCTTGCGCGGAATGCCTTGCGGGGGATGTGATGCACTGCCGGGCATTGAAGATCACGGGCCTGGGGGATCTGCCCGGCGCCTACGCGCAATATCTCCGAGTGGGGAGCAACGAAGCTCTCCACCTGCCCGAGGCTCTGGATTTTCGTCAGGGTGCGCTGGTGGAGCCCCTGGCCGTGGGCCTCAACGCGGCCCGCGCGGCGGGCCTGACCTCGGGCCAAAACGTGATGGTGATCGGCGCGGGTCCCATTGGCCTGGCGGTCACTCTTTGGGCGCGTTTCTTCGGTGCGCGCAGCATCCTGGTGAGCGAGCCGGCTCCGGGCCGACGCGCCATGGCCGAGGCAATGGGCGCGACGCACGGAGTGGACGGGAGCGCGAGTGCGGCCCCCCTGCTGGCCGAAATGCCTGGGGGCGGCGCGGACGTGATCTTCGAATGCGTCGGGGTGCCCGGTCTGTTGGCCCAGTGCGTCGATCTGGCGGCGGCTCGCTCAAAGGTAGTGGTGGCAGGGGTATGTATGCAGCCCGATACCTGGGTGCCCGGGGTGGCGCTGATCAAGGAACTGCAACTGCAATTTGTGCTCGCCTATCGGAAGAGCGATTTTCAACTGACTCTCGACATGATGGCGGACGGCCGTATCGATCCCGGGCCCATGGTCACCGACCGCGTGGGCCTTTCCCAGATGCCCGAAGCCTTCGAAGCTCTCAAGCATCCCAGCACGCAGTGCAAGGTTCTCGTGGAGCCATAGCGGGGGGTGCCCGAGAGTGCGCTCGGCATGAGGCGAGTTCGGGCCTTCGGGCCAAGAGAGGCTAGGGGAGGCCAGGGGAGGCCAAGGGAACGGGAGCGAGGAGCGGCGACGTGGCGCAGCTGGATATCGAGGTGGGCCGGGGTTTGCGAATTCCGGGGACAGAGTTGCTCGAGTTGGCGAGCCGATCCAGCGGGCCCGGCGGTCAGCACGTGAACAAGAGCGCCACCCGGGTGACCCTGCGCTGGAACGTGCAACGCAGCGAGGCGCTCGACGAGACCCAGCGGAGTCGCTTGCTCGAGTCTCTGGCTCCCCGGCTCACCCGGGATGGGGAGCTCATCGTCAATGCCGAGGCGTCGCGAAGCCGCGCCCGCAATCTCGACGCGGCCCGGGCGCGGCTGGCCGAGTGGGTGGCCGATGCCCTGGAGGTGCCCCGCAGTCGGCGTCCCACCCGCCCGACCTTGGCCTCCCGGACTCGCCAACGCGAGGCCAAGCGCCAGCACTCGGGGCTAAAACGTTCGCGGCGCATTCGCGGCGATCCCGACGATTCGCACTGATTCGGGCAACCCCCCACGACGATTGGGGCGCCCAACAAACTTGAACCCGAGGAGACTTGTCATGCCCCGCTTGAAACAGGTACCGCGTTCCGAAGCTCCGGCCGATATCGTGAAGCTCTACGACATGCTCTTTGGCGACCGGGACCCGGTCGCCGAACCGGGCACGGAAACCGGCACCCCGGGCAATTGGTGGACCGTCTTTGCCGGGGTTCCCGATGTCTTTCGTCATGCCGTGGCGGGCTTTCAGCTCTACCGAAGCCCGAAGCGAAAAATCGACCCGAAGCTGCGCGAACTCGGTCAGACCCGGGCGGGCTACTTGCGCGGAAGCCAGTTCGTTTTCTCTCAACACTGCAAGGCCATGCGCTCGGTCGGCTTCGGCGACGCCGAGGTGGAGGCGATTCCCGGTTGGCAGACCTCCGATTGCTTCGGTCCCCTCGAGCGCGCGGTGCTCGCCTACACGGACGCCCTGGTGCTGGACGGCGGTCGCGTCGCCGACGCGACCTTCGAGCGACTTCGCGAGGGTCTTGGCGACGAGGAAATTCTCGAACTCACCTACATTACGTGCACCTATGAATTGCACGCCACCATGTGCCGAGCCCTGCGCCTCGAGTACGACGACGTCGACGAGCGCATCGTGGAAATTCCGGCTCCGGGCGAGAGCGCCGCATTGGACGTGATGCGCGGCGTAGACGAAGCCAGCGACAAGAGTTAGGCGCCGCCGCTTCGGACGCCGGAGACCACGCATTCAGAACGCCTTCATTTCAGAATTCGTTCGGAGGGCGTCATCCGGTTCGAAATAAAACTTCAACCCAAGAGACAGAAAGGCAGATGACGAGGGGAAGGGCACAATGCTGCAACTGCCTTGGAAACCGAAATTTTCACCCGAACCGACCGGCTTTGGGCGACCGAGAGGTCGGTCGACGGTCCTTGGCTACGGGCTCTTGCTCGGAAGCGTGGGCATCCAACGGGGTGCTCTCGCGGCGCAGGCAGGAAGTTGCAACGTGCCTACCAATTTTCCTTCCATGCGCTGAAGGTTCGGCGCTAAAGGTTCATGCGCTGAAGGTTGATGGGCGCCCCTCACTTCGGAGGCATGCGGATGCCGCCGTCCACCCGGATCACTTCGCCGTTCATGTAGTCATTGGTGATGCACTCGGCCACCATGGAGGCGAGTTCGCTGGCTACGCCCAGGCGCTTGGGGAAAAGCACGTTGCGCCCGAGGTTTTCCTTGAACTTGTCCGAAGCTTCGCCCTGGCCATAGATGGGCGTATCGATCAAGCCCGGTGCGATCGTGTTGACCCGAATGCCCAGGGCCGATAGATCCCGGGCCACCGGAAGCGTGAGCCCCACTACGCCGCCCTTGGAGGCCGAGTAGGCGGCCTGGCCGATTTGTCCGTCAAAGGCCGCCACCGAGGCGATGTTCACGATGGCTCCGCGTTGTCCTTGGTGATCGCACGGGTCCAGCTTGGACATGGCTGCGGCGGCGAGTCGCAGGCAGTTGAAGGTGCCGATCAGGTTGACGCGAATGACGAACTCGAACTGATCGAGGGGGAAGGGAACTCCCTCGCGGTTGACCGTGCGGTTTGCATTGCCCAAGCCTGCGGCATTGACCACGGCGCGGAGGGGTCCGAGTTCCAAGGCTGCATCCACCGCGGCCTGGGCCTGATCGGAATCGGCGACGTCGGTTTTGGCAAACGTGCCCTTCAGGTCGTTCGCTACGGCTTTGCCCTTTTCCTCATTGAGGTCGGCGATGACCGGCCGCGCGCCGAGCAGGGCGAGGCGCCGCGCGCAGGCTTCGCCGATTCCTGAGGCGCCGCCCGTGACGAGAACCGAGGCTCCTTCGAGTTCCATTCTGACTTCCTTTCTTGACTGGGGGAACGGACTGGGGAACGGACTGGGGGAAAGGGCTGGGGAGACATGAAGCCGGCAACCGATCCGTCTGAGGGAGCGGACACTACCTCAAATTCCCGTCTCGATTCACTGGGCCCGGACCGGGACGTCGCGTGCCCCGGTCTCCCCCCCGGTTTTCCCCTTGGTCTTCCCCCTCGGCCGGATCCGACTGGAGGCAGCGGCGGTCCCGGGTCGGCAAAGAGGGTGGGGACATGGCAGAATGAGCGGTCGCGGGGCAGACGAAGCCCGTGCGCGCACTGGAGTTATCGACTGTGGATCGTTCCGCCCTCAAGATCGCCATCATCGGCGCGGGTCCCTCGGGACTGGCGACGGGTCACGAGTTGCTCGCCAAGGGCTTCTCGAATTTCACCCTCTTCGAGAAGGCCCCCAAGCCGGGGGGCACCTGGCATCTGCACACCTATCCCGGCCTGGCCTGCGATGTTTGGGCGCACTCCTACACTTTTTCCTACGCGCCCAATCCGTCCTGGACCGCGAATTTCGCCGAACAGCCCGAGATCGAGGCCTACCTTCAACGCTGCGCCACCGAGTTTGGCTTGGACCCGCACATCCGAACCGGCACCCGCATCGTGCGGGTTCGCTTCGACGCCGAGACCACCGAGTGGACGCTCGAAGACGAGGCGGGGGAGACCTTTGTGTTCGATGTGGTGATCAGCGCGATGGGGAACCAGCACACGGCTCTCTTCCCCGACATTCCCGGCATGGAGACCTTCCAGGGGGAAAGCTGGCACGCCACCCGGTGGAATCACGATGTCTCCCTCGATGGCCAGCGAATTGTCATCGTCGGCTCAGCGGCCAGTGCCGTGCAGATCGTGCCCGAGGTAGCGAAACGCGCCGGTCGATTGACGGTGCTCCAGCGGACGCCGAACTGGATTATGCCCCGAGGCCGAAAATTCTACTCCGAAACCAAGCGCAAACTGTTTCGCCTTTTGCCCCCCTATCTGCGCATGATCCAGCGGGGCCAACGCTTCCTCATGAGCTTGGTTCACGACGCCGCCACTCTGGGTCACAAGCGAATGGAAGATTTTGAAAAGCGCGGTCTGAGCTATATCGAGAAGGTGTTTCCCGAGGGCGATCTGCGCGATGCCCTCACCCCGGACACCCGATTTGGGTGCAAGCGAGGACTGGTCTCCGACGATTTCTACCCCGCGCTGCTGCGGGAGAACGTGGAGCTGATTCCTTCGGGCTTGGCCGAGGTGACGCCCACGGGCATTGTGACCTCGGAAGGTCGCGCGGTGGAGGCAGATATAATCATCTACTGCACGGGCTACCGGATTCTGGATTTTGACCGCTTTCAGGTGACCGGCCGCGCGGGCATCGACCTGACGGAAGCCATGGGCGACTCGCCCCAGGCCCATAAGGGCATTGCCCGGCCGGGTTTTCCGAATTTCTTCTTCGTGGTGGGGCCCAATGGCCTGGTTTTGAACGTCCCGTATTTCACCACCGTGGAGCGCAACGTGGAGAGCATCGTTCGGCTCCTCGAACAGAAGCAGGCGGCCGGGGCGCAGACCCTGGAAGTGAAGGAACCGCTTCACACGGACTACAACGCATGGATGGATACCCAATTCGAACTCTATTCATGGGGCAATTCATCCTGCACGAGCTACTACCGAAATGATGCCGGGCGCGCGCCCTTTCTGTTTCCGGGCAACTTCAAGACCTACGCGAAGCTCCACGAAGAAGGCGGGATCCACGAATTCGATACGGCCTGATCCCGGATTTACGCGCCGGGCAATCGAGTGGCCAGGTTCCGGTCGCCCCAAACGTTGTCCACCCGCCCGACGGGGGGCCAGTACTTGTGTTCCCGCAGCCATGGAGCGGGCCACGCCGCCTGCTCGCGGCTATAGGGGTGGGGCCAAGCGTCCCCGGTAACGTGGGCCGCCGTGTGGGGCGCGTTCTTGAGGGGGTTGTTGGTCTCGTCCAGCTTCCCGGCTTCGATGGCGCGAATTTCGCCTCGGATCGCGATGAGTGCGTCGCAGAGCCGGTCGAGGTCCTGCCGGGCCTCGCTCTCGGTGGGCTCGATCATGAGTGTGCCCGGCACAGGGAAACTCATAGTGGGCGCATGGAAGCCAAAGTCCATCAGGCGCTTGGCGATGTCCTCGACCACCACGCCACTGGTTTTTTCAAAAGGGCGGCAATCGATGATGAACTCGTGGGCGACGAGACCCGAGGGTCCGGTGTAGAGGATGTTGAAGTGCTCACCGAGGCGCTTGGCCATATAATTTGCATTCAGGATGGCGACTTGGCTCGCTTGGGTGAGCCCCGGTCCACCGAGCAGCGCAATGTACACCCAACTAATGGGGAGAATGCCCGCGCTCCCATAGGGGGCCGCCGAAACCGCCCCTTCACCGAGGATGGAATCCCCGGGTAGATGGGCGCGCAGGTGCTCGGCGGCGCAGATGGGCCCCATGCCGGGCCCGCCGCCGCCGTGGGGAATCGCGAAGGTTTTGTGGAGGTTGACGTGGCAGACATCGGCGCCGATGCGCCCCGGTGAGGTGAGCCCCAC
>DUCH01000377.1 GCA_012959865.1 Myxococcales bacterium
TTGACGCGTCGTGTGGGTGTCGCCTGGGCGAAAGAATTGGTGCTCAGCGGAGAGACTATACGCGCCGATGAAGCCCTTCGGATTGGGCTCGCCAACCGAGTATTCTCGGCCGAGGAGTTGATCCCAAAAGCGCTGGCTGTTGGGGAAAGCGTGGGCTCTCGGGGTCCGTTGGCCGTGGCGATGGCCAAGGATGTTATCGAGCAGGGGCAGGATTCGGACGTTCGCACCGCCCACGCTCTGGAGCAGAAAACCTTCGGATTGGTCTTCGCTGCAGACGAGCGCAGAGAGGGCATGGATGCGTTTTTGGAAAAGCGCGATCCCAAGTTTTAGAGCGATCAACCCGGCGGGTAGCGGTTGATTTCGAGTCAATAATTCGTCTTCGGGACTCACCGATGATCAGTTATACTCCCCAATTCATGGACGAGCAGTCTTCACACAGTCAGTCCAACCTATTGCTGGCCTTAGAGGGTCGGCGCGTAAAGGTCCTCACGTTCGTCGCGCTGTTGTTTATCGGGATGGGGCCGCTCTTTGTGTTCCGCTACTACCAGATGGGGATTCGCTCCCTGTCCGCAGCGGTGGTGTTTTCCATGGGCCTGGGTGTTCTGACGGTCTTCTGGGTGCGCAGGGGGGGCAACGTTGAGAAGGGCGGTATTTTAGTCACGAGCATTTTGCTCGTGGTCTTGACCTACAGCAACCTCTGCTCGGGCGGAATCGAAGATCCCAACTTCGGATGGCTTTATATAGTCCCGATTCTGGGTGCACTGCTGGTGAGTGCCTGGGTGGGATGGATGTTTACTGGGGCCGTTTTCGTACTGGCGGTTCTCTTCTGGCTGGCCCCGGAGTATGGATTTGAGATCCCCAACTACATCCCCCCGGAATTGCATCGGGAGCAAAGCCTTGCCAACCGTTTGTCGGCGATTGTCGCCATCGGTGTGATGCTCGCTGCGCTGGCCGGTCAGCAGAAATACTCACGCGGACTTCTGGAGCGCGTGAACAACGAGTTGGTTTATGAAATGAACCAACGCACCGAGATGCAGGCCCGAATGGTTCGGAGCGAGCGCGCGGCATCGATGGGTAGCCTGGCCGCGGGTCTGGCTCACGAGATCAACAACCCCCTTACCTACGTGATCGGGAATCTCGAATTGCTGCAGGGTTATCTCGCCGACGGGAAAGGAGCGACTCCACCGGCCCGGAGTCAGGAATCCCAGGCAATGATTTCAGAGGCCATAGAGGGATCGTATCGTGTGGCCAGCCTGGTCCGAGATTTGAAAACTTTTTCTCACGTCAGCGACGAAGAGACGGAGCCGATTAATCTGGCTCGGATCATCGACCGAGCAAAGAAAATGACGAGCAATGAGATCCGGCATCGGGCCGAGCTCGAAATTGACTGCCCGGAGGGCATCGAGGTTCTTGGGAACCAGGGCCGGATTCTCCAGATCGTCATCAACCTGCTCACCAATGCCGCCCACGCCATCGCGCCCGGGTTCAGCGACTCCAACGCGATTCGCGTTGCGGTGCGCGAGAGAGAAAGCCGAGTTCTGCTGGAGGTGGCCGATACCGGTAGCGGAATCGACCCCGAACTGGCCGATCGAATTTTCGAACCTTTCGTCACCAGTAAAGCTGTGGGCTTCGGGATGGGAATGGGACTCTCCATTACCCGGAACATTCTCCGCTCCATGGGCGGAACCATTGATGTCAAATATACCTCGCCCGAAGGCACCACTTTCGTTGTCACCTTTGAGCCCTTCGTGGCTGAAGCCGAAGACTCGAGTCGAGCATCCCCTGCAGTTCGGCTGCGCAGTGAGAGCGATGCGATCCTGAAGATTCTGATCATCGACGATGAAGAGTTGGTTCTTCGCTTTCTTTCGAGTTCGCTGGGGCACCACGACGTGAGCGTCGAGAGCGATGGAAGGATGGCGATTCAGCGAATTCGGGGAGGAGATTTCGATATTATTCTCTGCGATTTAATGATGCCGGCGATGACCGGGATGGAAATTTTTTCCGAACTGCAGCGAGAAGTTCCCGAGGCGACGGAGAAGGTCATCTTCATGACCGGGGGGGTGTTCGTCGAAGAAGCCGAGGAATTTCTCAACGGAATGTCGGGGCGCTGGATCGAGAAGCCCATCGACACGATCGAACTCGAAACGCTGATTTGGAATCGAGTCGAAGCGCTCGACGCGGGGTGAGCGCCGCTGGGCGCGATGAATGCCCTTAGCCCTTGGCTTAAGCCCTTGGCCCTAGCCCCTTGCCTTAGCCAGCTCCCCAGCTCCCTTCCCCCCGCCCGCCCGTCCGCCCCGGCCCCCTAGGGCCAGCGCACGCCCAGCCGGAACGCGATGCCGTCGTCTTGAAGGTCGCCGTCTCCCAGGTTCTGGATGGGCTTGAGCCGCCGCCCCCAGTAGATCTCTCCCTGGAGCCACCGCGCGTAACTGACCCGCAGGCCCAGTCCCATGCTGGCCAGGGTGAGGGGCGAAGAATTGAGCGAGCCCGGCCGCTCGTCGTCATTCCACGAACGCCCTACATCCAAGAAGGGCGCGAGGTCCACGCGCACCTGGGGCCGCCTTCGCTGATAGATGGGCAGGCGCAGTTCAATCGAACCCGCAAGTCCGTTGTCGCGAACGCTCGCGTTCTCCCGGTAACCGCGCACGGTGTACATTCCGCCCACGGAGAACTGCTCCAGGGGAAGCAGCGGCGCCGAGGCAATTTGGGTGTCGAGGCGCGCCACG
>DUCH01000378.1:0-4785 GCA_012959865.1 Myxococcales bacterium
GTGTCCCGGCCTGGCAGTCCAGCACGATGTCGCAGGTCTCCGCGCCGTTGCAGAATAGACTGTCGTCGCACAAGCTCGCATTCGCGCTGTGAACCACCGCGCCGCCAACCTCGTCGCAGCTGTCATCGGTGCACGCCACCCCGTCATCCACCGTGGGCGGCGTCCCGGGCTGGCAGCCCAGCACGATGTCGCAGGTCTCCGCGCCGTTGCAGAACAGACTGTCGTCGCAGACAACCGGAGTCGACTGAGTGCAGGCCCCAATCGCATCGCATTGATCCGGCGCCGTGCACGCGTCTCCATCGTCACAGGAAGTGCCCGCGGCTTCGAATACACATGTGGCCGAACAACAGTCTCCCGCAAGAACATTTCCGTCGTCGCATTCCTCTCCGATTTCGACAACCCCGTCTCCGCAGTCGGGGAAGGCGGTCGAGACATCCGCTCGAGGAAAGCTGAGCCCATTGTCGGGATTCAGCACCAGAGGAGCAGCCCCTGTCATAAGGGCAAGCAAATCTGCCGATTCTCGCGACGGATCCTGCTCGATCAGGAGGGCGGCCAAACCGCTCACATACGGGGCTGCGGCCGATGTCCCCCCAAAGTTCGCGACCCCTCCCCCGACTGCAGAGGTTCGAGTTCGCCAGTCTGGAGCCAAAATATCGAGAGCGCTGCTGCTGTTGGAATGGCAGACAAATTGATCCGGGGCGGTCGAACTGTCAACGCAGAGCGCGGGGGTGCAGCTGGTTGGACCGCACCAGGAAATCGAACCGACATTGGCGTCGTAAACGCCGCCCACAGAAATTGCGCCGGGCACACAGGCCGGAAATGCGATGCCAGCATCGAATCCGTCGTTGCCCGAGGCCACGATCACCGTGATTCCCGCATCTACGAGATCACTGATCGCCGTGGTGGTCACCGTGCCCGTGCAGGGAAAAGCCAAGGGGTCCGCGTATTCCGTACCGTCTCCCAAGCTCAAATTGATCACGCGAATATCGTATGCCGCGTGATTGGTAATCACCCAATCCAGCGCGCTATCCACATCGGAAAATGACCCTCCCCCCGCATCGCTCAGCACCTTGATGGCTACGATGCCCGAATCCGGAGCGACTCCGTCGGCCGAAACCACCCCGCCGGAAGTCACGATGCCACTGACATTCGTACCGTGACCACTACCGTCTTCCGCCGCCCCGGCACCACTCATGGTGTCTGCACCGTTGGGACAGCAACCATTGAACGGCCCTGCCCCCCCAGAGCACCAGCAACGCTCCTCGAGAAGATCGTCGACCAGATCTGGATGGTCGGTATCGATTCCCGTGTCAAGAATGGCCACGGTGACTCCCGACCCCGCAAACCCGAGCGCAGCGGCCCGATCGGCGGCCACCAAAGGAACCCCCTGGGCCAGGCTCGCATTCACGTGCCCGTCGATGTAGATCGACGAAACCCAAGGATGCGCGGCCAGCGCCTTGACGCTGGCCGCCCCCCCACGACCGGAAAATCCCGACAAGTTCTCGTATCGGCGCAGGATCTCGAGCTCACTCGCCGGCACCCTTTCAATAATCTCCTGCTGGCGGAGTCTCACTCGCTCTCTCTTGGAGGCGGGCAGCATCGCGGCGAACTCCGATCCCGGATCGATGATCACCGAAAATCGAACGGTCTCGGATGCCCCCATCTTGGCCACCCGCTCCTTCAGGGCGGGCCTGAACTTGGCTTCGACCTCCGCCGTCTGCGCATTCGCCGGGAAAGGGGATGTCAGCAGGGCAATCAGAGCCGCACACGCGAGCAGACCATCGGCACAGCCTGCCCGTAACACGGCAAACTGAAGATGAGCCCGGAAGAGAAAAGCCATTGTCCTGCATTCTCTCATCTGAATTATGCTCGGGCCAGACTAAAATATGGAAAATTCACCTATGGCGAGCCAAACTTCGCTGGGGCCCGTAGAACCGCCACCACCCGGATTTTCGTCACAATCAGGAAATTTTCCCGGAATTTTCGACAACGCCCTCGGCTTAGCACGTTAATTTTCTGCCCCCCATACACCTAAGTCTTACGTATGCGAAGGAACACAATGAATTTTGTCCGAGTTGAAAAACCCACACCCCATACGAGCGTCATCGTCATGGACCGACCCGAACGAATGAACTCCATGGCCTTCGAGCTCGTTGGCCCCCTCCACGCCGCAATTGCGGAAGTGTCCGCCGACAACGAAACCACTTGCGTTGTCCTAACGGGTTCGGGGAACGGATTTTCATCGGGCGCCGATACCCAGGGCACCCAGCCTCCGCCCAATATCGAAGGTCTCACCCTCACCCGGATCGCCACGCGATCCATGGCAATCCTGGCGGACTTGGTTCCCGCTCTTCGGCGCATGCCCCAGCCGGTGATCGGTGCGATCAACGGTGCGGCTATTGGGGGCGGCTTCTGCCTGACTTTGGGCGCCGATATCCGAATCGCGGCCGAGTCGGCCTACTTCCGGGCGGCGGGAATCAACAACGGACTCACGGCCACCGAACTCGGCCTGAGTTTTCTCCTTCCACGAGCGATCGGAAGTTCGCGCGCCTTCGAGATCATGCTCTCGGGCCGCGACGTCTCGTCGCGCGAAGCCGCCGAGATTGGACTTGTTTCGCGAACCGTTCCCGACGAGAACCTCATGGAAACGGCTCTGGATCTCGCGGATCAAATCAATGGCTGGAGCACACAGGGTGTTCAATTGACCAAGCGAATGATGTGGTCTGGTCTGGAAACGGCGAGTCTCTCTGCGGCCATCGAACTCGAGAGCCATACCCAACTCTTTGTCCGCATGACCACCCAAAACTTTGAAGAAGCAGTGCTCGCCCGTAAAGAAGGGCGCAAGCCTCTCTTTGAAGATTGAGGAGAAGATCTGCATATGCCCGAGTACTTTTCATATGCCGAACAAAGCGCTCATTATTTCAACCGCGCGCATTCCGCTCCGCCATCCGGACCGATAGTCGGCCCCGCCGCTTGGAAGGGAAGCGATATAGGACCGGACGAAGCCTGGCGGCTTCGGCTCACCGAAGATCAAGTCGCCGAGTTCGAAGCCGCGACAGCAGCGGCCTGCCGCACGGGAAAGCCGGTGATCGCGCTCAAAGCCGCGGATTTCCCCCTGCCCACGCTGGCCGAAGAAATCGCCCGCTGGCGGGAGCAGATCGACCGGGGCCGGGGTTTTCAGGTCATCTCGGGGGCTCCCGTCGGGCGCTGGAGCCGCTCGGAGATCGAAGTTTTTTTCTGGTGCCTCGGCCTCTACATGGGGAGGCCCGGAGCCCAGAATCCGCGCGGAGATTTGCTCGGTGAAGTTCGAGACACCGGCGCCGACACTTCCGACCCCTATGTTCGCCTCTACCAGACCCGAAGCGAAATCGCCTATCACTGCGACGCCGCCGATGTCGTCGGTCTTCTCTGCCTTCGAGGCGCCGCCCGGGGCGGCGTGAGCCGAATCGCCAGTTCGGTGACGATTTTCAATACACTTCGCGAGTTGAGGCCCGATCTTGCCGAGCGCCTCTTCGAACCCTTTCCACTCGACATTCGGAACGAAGACCCCAGCGGCTCCTTACACCATATCGCCGTTCCGCCATGCCGATTCTCCAATCAGAGGCTTCGGACCTTCTACCACAGCGACTATTTTCGCTCGGCCCAGCGCCATTCGGATGTGCCCCAATTCACCGAGGACGAACTGACATTGCTCGATCTTTACGAAGAGATAGCCAGCGATCCTACAATTCGACTCGAGATGGCACTTGAATCCGGAGATATTCAATGGCTCTCGAATCATTCGATCGTTCATTCCCGAAGCGGGTATCAAGACCAATCCCCAAACCAACGGGGTCGAGAACTGCTTCGGCTCTGGATCTCGCTCGAAAACGGGTAGTTTCGGGTGACCGCCCGGGTGATCGCATTCTCACCCCCCGCGTTTTTACGATTCGTTTTTGACGATCCGTAACGTCATGGTCCGTAACGTCATGGTCCGCAAAGTCATGGTCCGCAAAGTTACGATCCGTAGCGTCACGGTCCGAAAAGTGACGATCCGTGCAGCCGTCGCCTGTCACCCACATAGCCACCGCATGTTTTCACGGCCGCGCGAACTTTTCGTGTACGCCGGGTACCGCGACGAAACCGGCTGCGGAAAAGTTCAGGGCAGGGTTTTTGAGACTTCTTCGCTCTCGCGATAACCGTAACGAATCGAGCGAGCCCGAATCCGGCTTCCAGACATCGGCCGGAAGGGAGCGTTGTAGAGCCGCTCGGGTCCATCGCCAATTCGGTAGGCAATCGAAGCGTGAGGCGTGGGGGAGCGCAGCGTCACTCGACCGTCCTTAATCTCGATGAGCGGAACCTCGCTCTGGGGCTGCTCTCCTCCCGGCCACATCCGATTCACCATGGCCGCCTCGGTTTCTTCGCTCCAGTCGGGCACTCGCCCGCTAAACGCCCGATAGGCTTCGCGCAGGCGATCCAGTTCTCCCGCGTAGTCGGGGTCCGCGGCCAGGTTGCGCAGTTCGAAGGGGTCGCTGGGGAGATGGTAGAGCCGCTCACTCCCGGTGGGCGCGAACCATACGCGCTGGTCGGCGTTTAACCTGTTCGTTTCAAGAAGTGCCCACATCTCGACCATCATTTCCAGATTGTCCCGGAAGGGGAGCCGGTGCCCCGTCGCCTTCTCGGGATGCCAACTGCGAATGTATTTGTATTCGTGGTCGCGCACCGCTCGCTCCCGGTCTTCAAAACCGTCGATACGATCGCGGGATGCGTAGACGTATTCGCGCACTCCGCCGTCCGAGAGGCCAA
>DUCH01000378.1:4846-16273 GCA_012959865.1 Myxococcales bacterium
CCCATGAGAGAATCGTGGGCGCCAGATCAACGAAACTGATCAATTGGGTATCCGTCGATCCAGGCGCTGCCCAGTCGGGCCTCCACCGATCGGGCCAGCGGATGATCATAGGCACTCGAATGCCCGAATCGTAGAGCTCGCGTTTGGCCCGGGGCAAACCATCGCCGTGGTCGGTGGTCCAGATCACGATGGTCGAATCCGCCAGACCGAACGCCTCGAGTTCGGCCAGGATTTCTCCAACCTCGCGGTCCATTTGGTAGATATTGTTGTAGTGCCGGGCCACGTCTGACCGGACCACGGGTGTGTCAACATAGTAGGGGGGAAGCTTCACGTCTTCCGAGCGAACCGGATGTTCACCCTCCGGAATTCCCACCAGCCATGCGCGGACGATTTGAACGATCAAATGCGTCAGGCTGTTCGGCCATCCGCCGCCAAGGGGAGTAAAAATCCCGGTTTCGTGGGTGACCTGAAAGTTGATGAGACCGAAAAACGGGCGCGAAAATTCCGCATCCGCTGTCCACGGCGGATTGTTTCCCTCGGCGTCCCAGATTGTCGAAGGGCCGCTGCCGGCGAGAGGCCCGCTGAACTGATAGTCGAGCTTCGAATCGGTAAACGTGAAATAGCCCGCCCGGCGCAGCAGTTCGGGGAAAGCCTTGGCCTCGGGCGGGGGGACCGTCACATAACCACCCGCGGGCCGTGTGGACGACCGCATATGCTGACCACCGATAGAGATGGCATGCATCCCCGTGAGGAGGGCAGCCCGACTGGGAGCGCAAACTCCGGCGGTCGTGAAAACGTGGGTATAGCGAGTGCCCTGTTCCGCCAGCCGGTCAAGATTGGGAGTCGGCGCCACTGAATCGCCAAAGGCCCCGACCCGGGCACTCATATCCTCGGCAACCAGTAGAAGGATATTCGGACGTAGGGGCGATTGCGAAGTCGCGGCCAGCCCGGGAATCGGGCCGGTGCACAGTCCCGCACACCCGAGGAGCAACAGGGCGACCTCCCCCGTCAGCGACCTATTCCTCATTTCCAGCCAACGGCCTCCCGGTGAGGTGAGCCTCAGACTCTATCATTCCCGGCCCACAGCACTGGGTTTTTTCAGGGGGTTCCGAACCGCCCATGTATAGCCCCGGTGTGCCCATGTATAGCCCCGGTGTATAGCCCCGGTTGTTCTATTGTATTGTGATGACAAACGAACGACACCAGGACAGTTTGGCTCGCTGGGCAAGCAGCGGTAAGACTGGGACACCTCCGGTTCAAGCCGCCACGGTTATCCCGATTCGCGACAGCACGCTTGGAATCGAAGTTCTCATGCTCCGGCGCAACTCGAAAATCGCCTTCGGTGGCATGTGGGTTTTCCCCGGAGGCCGGGTCGATCCCGAGGACGGACCCTCCTCGAGCGAAGAAGACGAACAGACAACGGCGCGGAATGCAGCGGTACGCGAAGCCCAAGAAGAGGCCGGCCTCGAGCTCCCCGTGGACTCGCTCATTGCTTTCTCGCATTGGACACCCCCGCCCATCACCCCGAAGCGTTTTCTAACCTGGTTTTTTCTGGCACCCGCGCCCGAGACCGAGATTGTGATCGATGGCGGCGAAATCCATGAACACGCCTGGATGCGACCCGTCGACGCCCTGAAAAACAGGGATGCCGGGGAGATCGAGGTGGCCCCGCCCACGTGGATCACCTTGAAAGCGCTCTCGCGCCACTTAAATATTGCTGACGCACTGGCCAGTGCGAGCGGACGTGAGCCCGAGCGCTTTGAAACTCGGATCGCGATCGAACCCGATGGACCCACCGCGATGTGGAAGGGCGATGCCGGCTGGCCCGACGGGATCGCTGGACTCCCGGGAGCCCGACACCGACTCAGGATGCACGGCAGCCGCTGGACATATGAGCGCAGCGAAGACCCAAGCTGATCGAACGAACGCACGGATTGATTCCTGTAGAGCGCAAGGACCTGGTGCCCAGTGGCCGCGACAGAAGACCCTCAAGTAAGCGATAGCCCGAATTTTTCGTCTCGCCTCAACCAATCCGCCGCCGATCTGGCCGGATGGTCCTTTGATCACCGCTGGTGGGTGGTCTTCTTCGCCCTTGCTCTGGCTGCAGGAAGTTTCGCACTGGCCTCCAGAGCCCAAATCGATAGCAGCTACGAAGCCTACTTTGATCCCCAGGATCCCGCCTACCTTGCCTATGAAACATTTCGTGCGGATTTTGGTTCGGATGAAGTTTCCTACATCCTTTACGAAGCGCCGGATGCGGAGTTCGGGCCCTGGAACCACCGGATCATGCGACAAGTTGTCGACCTCACCGAAACGCTGGAAGATGAAGTCCCGTTTGTCTATGAGGTTCAAAGCCTGGCCAACGCCGAGTTGATGCTGGGCGGCGAAAACGGAATCGAAATTCGAAAGATCCAGGACCATTTCCCCCAGAGCCAGGAAGAACTCCTGGAGCTGCGAACCCGTTACCTCGCCAAGCCGATGATGGTCGGCGGGATTTTGAGCGCGGACGCGCAATACGCGGCGATCGTGATCGAAATGGATCGAACGAGCACAGACCCCCTCGAAGAAATTCGACTCGATCCCGACGGCGGAGACGGCATCGATAATCTTTACCCACAGGTGACCGCCAACGCCATCGACGAAATTCTAAACCGGCCGGAATACTCCGAAATCACGTTTTACCACTCGGGCGATGTTCCACTCAACGCCATCTACAACCAGGTTATTAGCGACGAAAGTGCCTTTCTGGATGCTGTCACTGCGCTCGTGATCGCGCTGATTCTTTTGATCTTCTTTCGCTCCAGTGTCGGTGTTCTGGCGCCGGTGCTCGTCGTCCAAATGAGCGTGCTCGCCACCGTGGCCTTTGTCGTCCTGGTCGGCTGGCAACTCGACTTGAGCTTCGGGAGCGTTCCTACCCTCCTCACAGCGATCGGCATCGCACACTCGGTTCATATTCTTTCAGAATTTCGTCGCAGCTTCCTTCAAATCGGCGATCGAAGAGCTGCTCTGGTGCAAACCCTTTATTTGGTGGGCGCACCCTGCATGCTCACAAGCCTCACCACCGCGGTGGGGTTCGCCGCCATGAGCTTGGTCCCCATCAAAAGCATTGCCCACATGGGGACCTACAGCGCCTTCGGCTCCCTGATGGCGTTCGTTCTCTCGGTCACTGTCCTCATGGCTCTGCTCTCCTTTGGCCGAAGAACACCTCGATATGATTCAACACGGTCCCGGCCGAGATCCGCAGCTACCGCACGGGCGATGGAAAAATTTTTGAACGCAACCCATCAGTTTGTCGTCCGCAGACGTATCGAGACACTCATTGTTTCGGCAGGAATTTTGGCTTTTTCGGTTTTTGGCATCAGCCTGGTTGTTGTCGATGCCAACTGGTTGAATGACTTCTCCGACTCCATTCCCCTCAAAGCGGACACCCTTCGTATCGATGAGGAGATGGGCGGACTCACCAATCTTATTCTGCTCTTCGACGGTGGCGAACCAGGCTCCGTCAAGGAGCCCGCAGTGATGAAGGAGATCGATCGCATCCAAACATGGGCGAATGGCGAAGATCTCGTTCGAAAGTCCTACGCGATCACCGACATCATCAAAGACCTCAATCAAACTTTTCACGCCGATGACCCCGAGTTCTACAAAATTCCCGACTCTCGGGACTTAATCGCCCAGTACCTGATCCTTTATGAGAGTGCGGGTGGGGATGAGGCAGAAGAATACGTTTCTTCGGATTACCAACGGGCCCGATTGGAACTACGTCTCCGACTGGACATGACCAGCGAAACAGCCTTGCTGGCCGCAGGTATCGACGAGGAAATCGCCCGCAACCCACTTGTGGCGTCGACTCTGGAGATAACTGGCATTGGAGCCCTTTGGCTCAAGCTCGTCGACTACATCGTTTTAAGTCAGGTCCAGGGGTTTGCAATCGCCTTTTCTGTCATCGCTGTCTTGATGTGCTTGCTTCTTGGGTCGGTGAAGACCGGACTAATCTCGATGATCCCAAATTTAATTCCGGCTTGTCTTACGTTGGGCGTCATGGGCTGGCTGGAGATTCCCCTCGACTACTCGAAGGTTTCGATCGCAGCGGTCGCCATGGGGATCGCGGTAGACGATACGATCCACCTCGTCTTGCGCTTTCGACATGAATTCAACCTTTGTGGCCGCTATGTAGAAGCCTTCCGGAGTGCCCTTCTCGACGTAGGGCGCGCGCTGATAATCACTTCCATCGCGCTGGTTGCGGGCTTCCAGGTATTGCTTCTCTCGGTTCTCGATAGTCAGGCAACCCAGGGACTCCTCCTCTCAACCACTATTGTGACCGCGCTGGTCGCTGATTTTCTCCTCATGCCTGCTCTCATCCTCACTTTCAAGCCCTTCGGGCCGGAGCGACCCCGCGGCGAACGCCATGTCGCAGGAACCCAATCGACATAGGTTTCAGAGCTTTTGGGCCTATCCGCGACTTCCTCGCGGACCCAATGGCGACCTAGACACGCGTATGGGAAAATGTGCCCCTTCTTGAAAAGCGAGCCATTTGTACCGGAGGCCAAAAGCATGAGTAGCAGCGCATCGATTCGACTACGGGACGAAAGCCTGTTCCGTCACCAATGCTACGTAGATGGCGCCTGGATTGAAGCCGACGACGGACGAACCATCGAGGTCGACAATCCTGCGACGGGCGAAATAATCGGAAGTGTGCCGGCCCTCGGTGCTGCCGATACACGCCGGGCCATCGAGGCGGCGGCGGCGGCGTGGCCCTCCTGGCGAGCTCGGACAGGAAAAGATCGCGCGAGTCTCATGCGAACATGGTTCAATTTGATGCTAGAGCATAAAGATGACCTCGCCCTGTTGATGACCACCGAGCAGGGCAAACCCCTCGCCGAATCTCTCGGCGAAATCGCGTACGCGGCTTCGTTTATCGAATGGTTCGCCGAAGAAGCGAAACGGGTTTACGGCGATGTAGTTGGCGACCCTACGCCCGGGAGTCGCATCCTGGTCTACAAACAACCGATTGGGGTCGTCGCCGCCATTACTCCGTGGAACTTTCCTGCGGCCATGATCACCCGAAAATGCGCGCCCGCCCTGGCGGCGGGTTGCCCGGTGGTCATTCGGCCCGCTTCACAGACTCCTTTTTCGGCCTTGGCACTCGCCGAACTCGCTCACCGAGCGGGCATACCGCGAGGCATCGTCAACGTCATCACCGGCCCTTCCCGGGAGATGGGCGCGGAACTGACCGGTAATTCGAGCGTTCGAAAGCTGAGCTTCACGGGATCGACCCAGGTCGGAAAGCTGCTGATGCAGCAGTGCGCGGGCACCGTAAAAAAGGTTTCGCTCGAACTGGGCGGTAACGCACCTTTCATTATTTTCGATGATGCTGACCTTGACGCCGCGGTCGAAGGAGCCATCGCATCCAAATACCGCAACGCGGGCCAAACCTGTGTATGCGCCAATCGCTTCCTGGTTCAGGACGGCATCTATGACGCGTTCGCCGAGCGATTCTCCAAGGAAGTTGCCAAACTGAAAGTAGGCAGTGGCCTCGAGGCTGGAATCGACCAGGGGCCAATGATCGATTCCGCTGCCGTGAAAAAGGTTGAGGAACACGTCGCGGATGCCATCGCCAGGGGTGCGAAGGTCTTGATCGGAGGCGGCCCACACGAATTGGGGCAGAGATTTTTTCAACCCACCGTGCTCGCGGATGCGAACTCCGAGATGCTGGTTTCCCGCGAAGAAATTTTCGGACCCGTCGCGCCGCTTTTCCGTTTTGGAGACGAAGAAGAAGCGGTCCGCATGGCCAACGACACGGAGTTCGGACTGGCCGCCTACTTCTACACCCGGGACAACGCGCGTGTCTGGCGAGTCTCTGAAGATCTCGAATATGGCATTGTCGGCGTCAACTGCGGCGTGATTTCGACGGAGGTTGCGCCTTTCGGTGGCGTCAAGGAATCAGGAATCGGCCGCGAGGGATCCAAATACGGAATCGATGACTTCATCGAACTGAAGTATGTCCGCATCGCCGGGATCGCTTAGGCGGGCGCCGACTGGCTCTCTCAGGCAGTTCCTGAACGGCCATCCATGAGTCAACGGCCTCCAGCGCCGTCGACGGCTTCTGCCAGGGGAGGTTGCAAACGCAAGGGCGCGGCAGAGTTCGGCTCTTCCAGAGGAACCCCTCCCCCCGAACTGAAGAATCGTTTCAGATCCTCGAGGATCAGGTATCCGCAGGGCACGAGGAATAGCGATATCGTAGTGGCGAAAACAACTCCAAAGGCCAGTGACACGCCCATGGGAATCACAAACTGCGCGCCCATGCTTTTTTCAAAGAGAAGCGGGCCGAGCCCCGCAAACGTCGTCAGGGATGTCAGGACTATCGGCCGAAATCTCGCCGTACCGGCTTCGCAGACTGCCTGCTGGATGCTAGACCCACTTTTCCTGCGACGATTGATCGAATGAACGAGTACCAGACTCGAATTGACAACGACGCCCGACAACGCGACAGCTCCGAAAGTTGACATCATGCTCAAATTGAGCCCCATGAGGATGTGGCCTCCGATGGCGCCCACCAGTCCGAAGGGAATAACGGCCATGATGATGAGCGGTTGCCCGTAGCTACGAAGCGGAATCGCCAGCAGGGTGTAGATCAGAATCATCGCCAGCATATAGGTACGCCCCAGCGAAGCAAACATTTCGCCCTGTCTGCGCTGCTCACCCTCCATGGCGTGGGCAACAGCCGGGTACTGAGCCGTCAGTTCGGGGAGTACCTTCGCTCGAAGATCAGAAAAAATTTCTTCCGCATTTCCCCTGCTCTCGTCCACGTCCGCAATCACGTTGATCGTGCGCTCACGGTCGACGCGCTTGATCGTCGCATAACCCCGGGCCGTGGTGGCTGTCGCCACGGCGTAGAAGGGAACTTCGCCGCCGTCGGGTGTTCGAATTCGAAGATTTTCCAGGTCGGCGAGCGAGCCACGCTCGGCCTGCGGGTAGCGGACCATCACCCGAATGTCGTCTCGCTCGCGCTGGATGCGCTGAGCCTGCTCGCCATAAAACGCCTGACGGACTTGTCGCGCAAGATCTTCAAGGCTCAGCCCCAGGGCTTCAGCCGAAGGGCGAATGGCGAGGCGAATTTCGGATTTGCCTCCCTGAAAGGAGTCGCTCACATCGAAGACACCTGGATACTCGGCCAATTTTTGTTTGAGCCACTCGGCGGCCAACTCAAGCTGCTCGACATTTGAGGCGTTCAGTCGAATATCGACGGGATCTCCGAATGAAAAATAGTCCGACACAAAGAGAACTTCATCGGCCTCGAGAATCCCCGGGGTTCGCGATCTCCAGAGGCTCACGACCTCCTTCGGGGTAATTTTCCGCGCGGCGCCCCCGACAAGTTCGACACTGACCTCGCCGACATTGCTTGCTCCTCCGGAGCTCGACATCATGGAGGGATCGCCGCGGCTGGCACCGATTCTGCCCCCCACCATGGCCATGACGTGCTTGGAGGTCGAACCCTTTTCCCCGAATTGCGCATCTAGATCGGCGTTCACAGCCCTAAAAGAGTCCTCCAGGACTTTGACAGCTTTAGCGGTCTGCTCGAAGGGGGTACCCAAGGGCATGGTGACCATGGCGGATATGTAGTCGCCCTCCACAGGAGGGAAAAAAGTCCAGCGGACTCGACCGGTGCCCACCGTGGCAAGCGCCACCATCAAGAGCGAGATCGCAATGGCAAGAGTCGCGTAGCGCCACTCCAGCGCCTTTCTGAGCGCGGGCAAGTACCCGCGACGGGCCAGCTGCACCAAGGAACCCGACAGAGTCGACTGCAACTTCTTCCATTTTGTTTGATTCTCGGGTGCTTCGGCGGGGTTGATATATTTTCCGGCGTGATGGCCGAGATGGGCGGGCAGAACCAACTGGGATTCGACGACCGAGAAAAAGAGCGCAATCACTACGACCAAGCCGATCATGCCGAAGAACTGGCCCATGGAGCCAGGCGCGGTGATCATGGGCAAGAACGCCACTACCGTGGTCAACACGCCGAATATAACAGGCACCGAAACTTCTTGAGTCCCGACAATCGCGGATAGCAGCGGATCTTTCCCCATCTCCTGATGGGTATAGATGTTCTCTCCTACTACGATCGCGTCATCGACGAGCAAACCCAGAACCATGATAAATGCAAAGAGCGTCAGAACATCGATAGAAAAATCAAAAACAGGAAAGACCGACAGCGCGCCCATCACCGACACCGGAACGCCCAGCGCGACCCAGAGGGCAAGTCGCAGCCGGAGAAAAAGAGCCAGTAGGACAAAAACCAGGGCGAAGCCCCCATAGGCATTGCGCAACAAAATACTGAGCCGGTCCTTCAGATAGCTCGAGTCATCGCGCCAAACCGTAAGCGAAAGGGCTTCGGGCAATTGCGCACGGAGTTGGACAAGTTTTTCCTTTACGGACCTCGCCAGGTTCAAGACCTTCTGGTCACCAACGCGATACACACCAATCATCACCGCGGGCTCGCCGCCAAAGGTGGCTGACCGTTCGTTATCTTCAAATCCGTCGATAACTGTGGCGACATCGCCCAGTTTCAATCGCGTGCCATCGGCCCCACTACGGACGACGATATTCTCGTACTCTTCTCCACTATAGGCTTGGCCCTTGGCGCGAAGCAGAATCTCGCCGCTGCTCGTCTTGATGGCTCCACCCGGAAGATCGAGGGATGAGCGGCGAATCGCTCGGGCAACCTCATCGAAGGTCAGTCCGTAGCGACGCAGAGACGACTCCGAAACCTCAATGGAAATTTCATAAGCCCGAACGCTTGAGAGATCCACCTGGGTAACTTCGGGCAAAGACAGAATGCCCTCGCGGATTTTCTCCCCATAAATCCGGAGAGCCCGCTCGCTGGCATTTCCCGAAAGCGCGATTTGCAGGGTATTACGCCGCATGGCCAGATGGTTCACGATGGGCTTTTCGGTTTCTGCAGGAAAAGTGGATATGGAATCCACAGCGTTCTTTATCTCGGCCAGAGCGCGATCCACAGGATGACCGGTGATGATCTCAAGCGTTACCCCGCAGGCGCCCTCAACGGAAGAAGACGTCATCTGCTCGATGCCGTCGACACCTTGAAGCTCTTCCTCGAGCCGAATACAAACGCCTTCTTCTACTTCGGAAGGTGACGCGCCGAGGTAAGGCACACCGATCTGAATCAGGTTCACATCGATATCGGGGAAGGTCTGCTGCTTAATCGAAGGCAGGCCGACGATTCCCGCAGCAAGGACAATCACCATCAGGAGATTGGCGGCTACCGAATTTTCGGCGAACCACGAAATCGCCCGCCTCATGATGACTCGCTCCCGCCCAGCCCTGAATCTTCGTTGCTGATCCGAACCGACATTCCCTCGATGGCGGCGGGCAGAGGCGAAACGACCACTCTCTCCCCAGCTTCGAGCCCACCTTCGACGACTACCGACTCGCGTTCGGTCCTCAACACTTGAACAGAGCGGTAATGAAGACGATTCTCGCTATCCAGGACGAGAACGCGACCACCCTCCTGCAACGCACTTCGCGGAATCACAATCGCTTCAGGGATGATTCTTCCAGAAATCTCCGCTTGGACGAAGAGCCCAACAGCCAGTGGGGGACGCCCTCCTTCATCGCTGCGCCCGTAGGGATCTTCGACACGCGCCACCACTGTCACCATGCGACTCTTGGGATCGAGTTCCCCTTCGGTCCGAACGATGCTTCCGGTCCATTCGTGGTCCTCGCCGGCAAACTCGGCCCTCAAGATCACCTTTGGCCCTGCCATGCTTCCGGGCCCTACCTCGGCCAGATCCTGGATGGGATACGCCTCCTCGGTTTCTGAGTCGTCCCGGATTTTCGGAAATCGATAACCCAAAGGTACGTCGAGATAGCGGAGCTCGCGGTCTGGAAGCGGGAGGCGTACTTCGGCGTAATCCACTGCATAGATTCGCGCCAAGGCTTCGCCCCGGCTTACGAACTGTCCGAGGTCGGCGGTCTCCGAACGGACCCGGCCTCGGTAAGGCGCATGGAGGGTAGTGCGCTCAAGATCGCGTTCGGCGCGCCCCAGCCTGGCATGGGCTTCGCGCAAGCCTGCTTCGGCAACATGCGCGGCGTTTTCGGCATCGTCGATTCTAGCCTGGCTTGCCACCGAGCGATCAGCGAGACGACGCTGGCGAAGTCTCTCCTTCTCGGCGCGGCCGGCTTCGCTTTCAGCTCGGGCAAGGAGCGCACGAGCGCTCTCAAGATCGGCTTCATAGTCCACCGGGGCGAGCTTCAGCAATGGATCACCCGCATCGAAGAATCCACCCGCCACCAACGAGGGTGAGACCCATACAACCTCTCCCGAAACCTGGGATTTCAGATTGCTCTCCGTGCGTGGCGTAACGGTGCCCTGACCTTTGACGATGAGCTGCAGCGCCTGGGGGTTCAGAGTCAGCACCCGAATCACGGGCAGCACTTGCTCGACCGGAGAAGGAACCGCCTTCGGGCGAGTCAGCCAAAGAACGAAAACCGCGGCGACGCCGAGCCCCAGAATTGCAATCGGAATCAACAGAACACGCTTCATTGGGCGCTAGCTCCCGGGTTTCCCGTTTCGCTGTTTTTCTCTTCGACCAAGGCGAGCAAGCCGGAAGCCGCAAAGGCAACAATACTTTCGATCGCCTGCTCCCTTTTCGAACCCGAAGGGTCCTCTTCCTCGTCGGGCCAAATGAAGCGCCCGCTGATCGAATGAACCACAACGCCCAGGGACAATTGGAGCCCAAGGTCGAAATTTTCCGGATCGACATCAACAATCGCGTTTTCGAGCGCCTCCCTAAACCGCACGGTTACCGGACCAAAGACCTCCTGCTGGATCGCTTTGACTACGTCAGGAGGATCCACATAAAGTCGCGCCGCCAGCTTCCGACCGGGGAACCCTTCATCCTTGAGTTCCGGGCGGGCTTCCAAGAGAGGACGAACAAACGCTTCGAGAATTGCCCGGACACGCACCTTTCCCTCGCTGGGGCCCGCCTCCACCAAGGCCAGCGCCTTGAGGCGAAGGTCATTGAGGGGCGCGGCGCGCAGAATGAGCGCCGCGCGGAGAAGCTCCTCTTTACTACCAAAGTGGTAATTGGCTGAGGACACACTGGTCCCCGCCAACTGAGTAACCGCTCGCATGGAAGTGGCATGGAAGCCCCGCTCGGCAAAAATCTGAACGACAGCATCCAGCAAACGGGCCTTCGTATCGCCGGGGGGCTGAGCGGTTTCCAGAGTCACAGCCGCTGAAGGTCGGGGGGGCACGGAAATACTCCTTTGGTCTTTGGGAGATCGAGTTTGGGCGCCACGAAAGGCGAGAGACTGGCGCGGTCCATCCGCACCACTCAGGAATCTGGAGAGATCCGAATCTCGAGCCCCGAATCAGCTGCGGGCTGAGGCGGGAACGAAGAGACC